>QWQR01000004.1 GCA_003670745.1 Chloroflexota bacterium | reverse complement strand
GAGATCGCTGCGTCGGGGGCGATCGGCCTCCTCTCCGGCCGCGGCTCGAATCCCCTTATGTTCGAAGACGTTGACGCACTTCGCGAGGTGACGATCGGTGCTGCGGTAACCACCTCTGGGATTGAGCTCACCCCCGAACTACGTTCGGCATTTCCGCGTGGCCTATCGATCGGCACGATCGCTGCGGTGAGCGCTCAGGCGAGTTCGGTGTTGCAGAGCGCAGATGTCACGCCGACGCTGCCGATCGACAGCATTCGTACCCTCTTGGTGATCACTAACTTCCGCGGAGGACTACCGATCCCTTCGGCCGCGCCGTAGTTAATCGCAACGTTACGTTGCGATTCGTGCCCCGCGCTTTCCGAGGCTCGACGGCCCAGTGATGCTGTTCCGCTTCCTGTAGTCTGCGATCACTTTCGCAGGGGACCCAGAGGCGATGATCTCCCCTCTATCAATCTCGATCGCACGATTACAGAACTTTTCTGCAGCCTCAAGATCATGGGTGACGAACACAATGGCACGAGCACGCCCCATCAACTCGAGCACCCGAGTGCGCGATTTTTCAGCGAATGCAGCGTCACCAGTAGCCATCACCTCGTCGAGAAGAAGGACGTCGGGGTCTACGGAAGTTGCCACGCTGAAGCCCAGTCGAGCGCGCATCCCTGAGCTATAGGTTCGTGCTGGCATGTCTGCAAACTTGCCAATATCCGCGAAGTTGATGATCTCGCTAAGCTTTCTTCGAATCGTGTTATGTGGGATCCCCAAGTACTCGCCCGCAAGCAGGATGTTCTCCTGTGCGTCTAGATCGTCTTCGAATCCCGCGCCGAGATTGAGCAGTGTTGAAATTCTTCCTCGGACTTCGATCTCGCCTTCGTCTGGCGTGATGATCCCGGCAAGGGTCTGCAAGAGGGTGCTCTTACCTGCGCCGTTGTTGCCAATCACGGCGAGTGACTCGCCGTGCCGCACCTCGAGGTCAACTTTCCTCAGCGCCCAAAACTTCTTCGCCTCAGAGTCCTTGTACTTTCCCGTCAGGGTTCCACGGAGTCGGCGCTTACGCGAGAGGCGCATGTCGTATTGAACGCCAACCCCTCGCAGCATGATCGGCAACGATTCCGCGGCCACTTAGAGCACCTTTACAAAGTACGGTGAGAGTCGTCGGAACACGTAGACGAGCACGAACGTGACCGGGAGCGATGCAAGGGTGATCCCGAGTAGGGCGCCCCAGTTCGCAGGACGCCCCGCGTAGATCAAGTCTCGGTACCCCTCAATGATCCAAAGGAATGGGTTGAGCTTGATAAGGAAATCAATAGGTGGATGGTCTGCAGCGATCTTTCGCAGACCCTCGGCGCTGTAGATGATCGGGGTCGCATAGAACCATAGTCGCATTCCGTGGTTCACAATATTTTGCATGTCGAGAAAGAACATGCTGACAGCGCTAATGAAGATGACGAGCGGAATTGTCCAAGCAATCTGGGCAATAGCCACCAGGGGAATTGCGAATATCCATCCAGTGAGTCGTTCCGGGTAAATCACATACAGGACGGCAAGGGGGACTAACCCAAAGAGGAAGCTAATGAACCCCGAGAGCACGGTCGATGCCGGCAGGGTGATTGTTGGGAAGGCGACGGAGCGCATGATTGACGCGCGACCGCGAATAACAGAGGTCGATTCCGATACCGCACTCGAGAGCCATCGCCACGGCATGATCCCTGCGAAGAGAAAGAGCGGATATGCCGGCTCGCTCCGAGCGAAGATCACGACGACAAGGATGTAGTAGATAGCGATGTTTAATGCCGGGTCAAGCACCCACCAAAGATTGCCGATCACGGAGTCGCGACCCCGCCCACGGAGTGACGAGATGGTGATGTACCAGATCAGTCGGCGTCGCCTGCGAAGCGAGGCAAGGGCTTCGAGGAATGCCTGAATGGGACCTACTGGAGGGCGACCGACGGTGAGGCGATCAGAGGAGGCGCGCATGTGATCGGCATTGTATCATCAGCCCTCTCGCCCCTGAGTGGCTGGATACTGGAGGTCGTCTACACGTGAATCCCATCTCTCGCATTCGAGCCGCGATCGCTGCGCGATTTGCGCGCGCCGACAAAACTGCCCTGACCAACCTCACCTTCGTTGCGGCGATCGCCCTCTCAGCGCTCCTGCTCCTAGGGGCGGGCGGCTACGGCTGGTGGTCTGCAACCCTCGCCCCGAGTGTCGAGGTGAATGGCCATGGGATCTCAAAGAGTGAGGCGAAGGCGCGTGGCGACATTGCCGGATTCAAGCTTGGCATTGAGGAGTCGCGCATCCGCGCGCGAATCGCGGCAGGCACGCTGACGCCCGACGAGGGGACCGCAGCGCTCCAAAAGGTCACCGATGCTCGCACGAACCTCAGCCAGCAGCTCATCACCGACATGGTCGAGGCTATTGCCGTATCAACGCTTGCGCAGGAGCGCGGCATCAGCGTTGACGACGCCGCGATCGAAGCAGAGTGGGCAAAAGAGACTTCGACTCCCGAGCTTCGTCTCATGCGCCGGATCACCATCTCGATCGGCATCGGTGGGATCAGCGTGGGGGCACCCTCTGACGCCGATGTTGCCGCTGCAAAACAGAAGGCCGACGCCATCGTTGCTGAACTTGCCGCAGGCGGTGATTTCGGCGCGATCGCCAAGCGCGACTCGTCCGACTCCTACGCGCTCGACGGTGGCCTCATTGGCTGGAGCGCACAAGACGAAGATCCTGCAGGTGATGCTGGCTACGATGCGGCGTGGGCACTCACCTCACCTGGAACGACCGCGGTTATCAAGCGATCGACCGACCAGTTTGTGATCTTTGCGGTCGACCAGATTCGTCCGGCGGCACTCGACCCCTCCTTCGAGCAGCGCACGAGCGATGCGAAACTCGACATGGGCGTCTACAAAAAACTCGCGGCGGAGCGCGCGCTCAAGAACACTCTGAAGACCTCGGTGCTCGCCGAACTCACCGCTCCCACCGTGGAGCAGCGCGACGTCTCATATGTCGCCATTGCAGATGATGGCAAGGGCGACCAGGATCAGATCGAGGTCAGCCATATTCTCTATGCGCCGAACAACGACGCGCGTGGAGCAAATAAGCTCGATCCAGCGGACCCCGCCTGGACCGCAGCAGAAGCAGAGGCGAACGCAGCCCTCGCCCAGTTGCAGGCCGGCGATGATTTCGCGACGCTCGCGAAGGGGAGCGACGACGCCAGCTCGGCGGCACAAGGCGGACTACTCAGCTGGGCGCCAAAAGGCACTTATACCCAGGCATTCGAAGATGCGATCTGGGCAGATGGTCTGAAGCAGGGCGATCTTCTTGGGCCGATTAAGACAGAGTTTGGCTATCACATCATTCGCTTTGAAGCCCGACAACAGAGCCTCAAGTTCCGGCTTGATCTATTGGCAACGCAGCTTGCTGCGCCTGGCACCGACTTTGAGACGGCAGCCAAGGCGGCGATCGCTGGCGGCGTTGACGACCCATTCACCGGCATGACCTTCACGCATGAGGGGTGGGTTGCGCGCTACACCGTTCCCACTGACCTCTCGCAGATGGTCTGGAAGCTGAACCAGGGCGAAGTGAGCGGCGTCGAGTCTGTCCAGAACAGCTTCCTGATCGTCAAGGTTGAAACCGTGGAGCAGCGACCGCTCACTGAAGCTCAGCTGACGGCAGTGGAGGGGAACGGGTTCGTGTACTGGATCAACGACTACGTCGCCTCGGCGGAGATCTGGGTTGACGGAGCGAAAGTGCAAGAGAAGGCGCAAGCGGTGGGAGCTTCGCCGCAGCCGTGACCGGCGGGCAGCCGGCCCGCGTCGACCCCGCAGCCCTCATCGCTGCCGCACGTATCGCGGCCCCAGAGGTCGCCCTGGACGCTGGCGTGACGTTGATCCCGATGCAGGCGCTCGCCGCTACCGCAATTGATTCTCGACTCCCCCTAATCGTTGCGCTGGATCACGACGCAGCGGTGAGTTCTGCGCGCGTGGCGGCTGATACGACGCAGCTCCCCGGGCGAAGTGGCACCGGCTTGCAACTGCTCGTGCGCCTGTATGGCGCCGAACATGTTGCTACCTCGATCCCCGATGGCACGCGCGCAACCCTCTCCTCTCTGGCACAGGCGCTCGGAAAAGGGAGCGAGGTAACCGCGCTGCTCATTCCGCCGCTCCCGCCGCTCGCTGCGCTCGCCTCACCGTGGGCGATGCCGTGGCTGAGCGCGCGACTTCGCGCCCCCGACGGCTGCCCGTGGGATCGCGAGCAGACGCACGGAAGCCTCGCGAAACATCTCATTGAAGAGGCGTGGGAGCTGCATGACGCGATTGAGGCGCTCGAGGCGGCGCCGCCTGAGCGTCGTGGAGAGGCGCTCGATGCGCTGCAGGGGGAGCTCGGCGACGTGCTCCTGCAGGTGATTCTGCACGCGCAGCTCGCCGCCGAGATCGGCGCCTTTGACCTAACCGACGTTCAGGAGCGGCTGGCGAAGAAGATCGTGCGCCGTCATCCACATGTGTTCGGCGACGCCGAGGCGACGACGAGCCGCGATGTGCAGCGCAACTGGGAGTCGGTGAAGGCCGAAGAGCGCGCAAGTGAAAAGGCCGCGAACGGATCCGACCAGTCAGTCGATACGGCGCGGCCGCGCAGCGCGCTTGAGGGGGTGAGCCGCAGCCTCCCAGCATTGGCCGCGAGTCGCGAGCTGCAGGATCGGGCGAGCGCCCTCGGCTATGACTGGCCGGAGATGCGCGGCCTGCTTGAGAAGCTCGACGAGGAGCTCGGCGAGCTCGCCGAGGCGCTGCGCGATGCGGGCGACCCCGACGTGCTGACCGGCCGTGCGGCGAAGAGTCCAGCGACGCTCGCCGCGGCGAAAGAGGAGCTTGGCGACGTGATCACGGTGCTCGTGAACCTCGGGCGACGCAGCGGCATTGATGCCGAGGCCGCCCTGCGCAGCGCGAACGAGAAGTTCCGTCGCCGCTTCGGTGATGTGGAGCGGCGCGCCGCCGCGCGCGCGATTGACTTAAAGAGTGCAGACTTCGCGGTGCTAGATGGCCTATGGGATGAGGCGAAGGCCGCAGAGCGCGGCGAAGGGGGAGCGACATGAGCGAGTCGACAAAGCGCGCCGATGGGCGCAGCGATAACGAACTTCGACCGCTGAGCGTTGAGCTCGGCGTGCAGCGCTGGGCCGAAGGCTCGGCGGTGATCAGCGTCGGCAACACCGTAGTGATCTGCTCCGCGACGATCGAAGATCGCGTTCCGCCGCATCTGCGTGGCAGCGGCACCGGCTGGGTGACCGCCGAGTACAGCATGCTTCCGCGATCCACCAACACACGCAGCGACCGCGAGGCCGTTCGCGGCAAGCTCGGTGGCCGCACCCATGAGATCCAGCGACTGATCGGTCGCTCGTTGCGCCAGGCCGTTGACCTAAAGAAGCTCGGTGAGCGCTCGATCCTGATCGACTGCGACGTGCTGGTCGCCGACGGCGGCACCCGTTGCGCGAGCATCACCGGCGGCTGGATCGCCCTTGCCCTCGCAATGCGCAAGAAGGGGATTGAGGCGCACCTAGCACGACACATCGCCGCAGTCTCCGTGGGGATCGTTGGCGGTCGACCAATGCTCGACCTTCCGTACGAAGAGGACAGCCGTGCCGATGTTGACCTCAACGTCGTTGGCACCGGCGATGGCGGGTTCGTGGAGATCCAGGGGACCGCGGAGCAGGAGCCGTTCGACCGGGCCTCCCTTGACGCGCTCCTTGAGCTCGCGCGCACCGGCATGACGCAACTCGTCGACTTCCAGCGCGCAACGCTCGACGGCGCGCGCTAACCGACGTTCGGGCGCAGATGCGCACGCTCCTTGTCGCGACCGGGTCGGCGCACAAGCTCGCAGAGTTGCGTCGACTCTTCGGCCCACTCCCGTTCGATCTGCGCACCCTCGCCGACGAGGAGATCGTTGACGAGGCCCCCGAAGAGGGGGCGACCTTCGCCGCGAACGCGATCGCCAAGGCGCGCTTCTACGCCGCCGCCTCTGGGCTCTTCACCCTCGCCGATGACTCTGGACTCGAGGTCGAGGCGCTCGACGGTGCACCAGGAGTTTCTACGCGCCGTTACGCGGGGCCAAACGCGACCGATGAAGAGAATATTGAGAAGCTGCTCAGCGCGTTGCGTGGTCTGCCGCCAGAGCGCCGGGGTGCACGCTTCGTATGCACCATGGCGATCGTTGATCCACAAGAGTCCGTTACGCGCGGCGCGCTGAAGGCGCGAACCTTTCGCGGGAGCTGTCGCGGTCGCATCACCGGCGTACCGCGCGGCGCGTTCGGCTTTGGTTACGACCCAGTCTTTGAAGTTCGTGGTCGCACGATGGCGGAGCGATCGCCAGCAGAAAAAGATCGACTGAGTCATCGCGGCCGCGCCGCCCTGCGCGCGGGGCGCTACCTGCGGGAGCTTGCCGAAAAGGCCTGAGGCGCTACGGCGTGGTCGTCGGCGACGCACTCTCGCTCGGTGTCGCGGTCGCATCAGGCGATGCGCTCGTAGATGGTGACGGACTTTGCGACGGGAGCGGCAGGTCGGTCGGGTCAGGCTCTGGCGTGTACACCGGCGCAGCGACATTTGCGTTGCAGCTCGCAAGTGTTGGGTACGGGCGTAGCATCGGCGTAGCGGTCGCCGTTGCAGGAGCAGTTGCCGATGGTGAGCCAGATGCTGACGCAGATGGGCTCACCGACGGCGATACGGATGGCGAAGCTGATGGCGAACCTGATGGCGAGACCGCTGGCGAGGCTGGTGTTGCCGTGAACGGCGGATCTCCTGCCTTCCTTGGCCAACCGTAGGGTTGCGTCCCCGGTGTGGGGAAGAGTCGCGAACCGAGGAGCGTCATTGCAGCAGGGTCGAAGAAGACGACCGAGCCGTAGGGGCTGACCTCCCCCTTACGGCGGTAGCGCAGGATTCCGTCGCCGGCGCGCATCTGCGCCGAGATGATGTGCGTGGTGTCGAGCGTGCTCGCGCCGTCTGCCAGCGTTGGGAGGAGCGCCTGGTCCAAGTCGGTGCGGACACCATCGCCAAGTGCGCTGAGGAGTGCGAGGCCGTTGCTCAGCAGGTTGCCGCTCTCGGCGAGGCGCTCCTTGATCGCTACGAGCAGCTCCTGCTGTCGCCCGCCGCGATTGAAGTCGTCGGTCCCCGCCGCCTTCCGCACCCGGGCGTAGGCGAGCGCGCACTCCCCGTCGAGGTGCCAATAACCTTTTGGAAGCAACACACCGCGCAGGCCGCGCTCACGGTAACGGGGGTCGAAGATGTCGCGCTTCACGTGAATGTCAACGCCACCGATGTCGTCGACGAGCGTGCGGAAGGTCGGGATCACGATCACGGCGGTCGCGTCGATCTTTACGCCGAGCATCGTGCCGAGAGCACCCGCGAGCGTCGCAGCGCCACCATTAGGGAAGAGGTCCGGCCGGCGCGTTGCGGTACTCCAGAGGGAGTTGATCTTTGGCTCCCACACGTCGCCGTTTCCAAGCGGAACGTTCACGATGTCGCGCGGAATTGAAATGGTGCTCACCCATCCGCCGACGCGATCCCAGCTGGCAATGATCATTGAATCGGTGTTGAACGAGGTGCGTGATCCCATCGCATCGGCACCAACGAGCAGCATGGTGAACCGATCGCCGATTGCAACTGGGCTCCCAGAGGAGTCTCCCGATCCGCTCGGATCGTCACCACCGTCGCCAAATCCCGAGAAGATGTTGTCGCTCGTGCTTCGCGCGCGATCAACGAGCGCCGCCGCGCCGAGCTCTGGCCCAACCGCGAGCACGAGGGCAAGCGTGAGCAGCGCTGCATTACGTCGCGATCGCTCCGTGCCTCTCCCTGCGTCGAGCACCACGCCAATGCGCCAGATCGCAAAGAGGATGAGGCCGGTAACGAGCGCGGCAAGTCTTCCGGGTCCGGCCAGTGCCGAAGCGACGGCGACGGGGCCGCTGCGAAGCAGGGCGACTGACAGCACTGCAAGGGCGACGGCAAGCGGCGCGATCGCGATGAGGGCGGCACGCCTGCGCCCCTGCAGCAGCTGGCCGAAGCCAGGAATAGCGCCCGAGGCGAGCGCCGCGCGGAGCGGGTCGGTGCGTCGCCCGTGGCGCGGGGGTCGCGAGGGGGCCGCGTCATTCATGCGGCGATCATGCCAGCAGGCTCCCATTGCCGCTCGGCGGCTAGGATGTGGGCGACGGGGTGTGGCGCAGCTTGGTAGCGCGCCTGCTTTGGGAGCAGGAGGTCGCTGGTTCGAATCCAGTCGCCCCGACCATCACCGCTCGCGGAGCGGGAACAGACGTGACCGAGAAAGCGTTATTGGAGTGTCGCATTGGAGCGTCAGCGCCTGGCTTTCAGGTGCGCCGAGCAAGGGGGCCCGTGGTGAAGTCGCTTCGGATCGGTATCTTGGCAGTCGCCTTTGTATTGCTTTCATTTGCGGGCCTGCTGCTCGGCGCAGCGCTCACCTCCTCAGCCTCGGCGGCTTCGCTTGTAGCACCGCGCGTTGCGGTGAGCCCGCCGATTAACAGCGGCGCTGAGGCGCATGCCGCGGTGCTCGCACTCGGCACTCCATTTGATTCTTTCGCCCCAATTGAGAGCGCGATGATCGGCGCGAACGCCACTTACGAGGTGAAGGGGAGCGAGGGCGGCGACGCCGCATGGATCGTCATCTACACCTACGGCTGGGGCGATTGCCCGGCTGGCTGCATCGATCGTCACAGCTGGGCCTTTCAGGTAGACAGTCGCACGGGGATCGCCACCTACGACAGTCAGATGGGGCCAGCGCTTGGCGCCGACGCGCCCGCTGCACTGCGGGCGATCGACGATGGCGCCGGTGGGCGCATTCCCGACGCGTGGCTTGTGGCCGCACCCTCTGCTGCGCCGAGCGAGAGCGTTGATCCTGGCGCATCGATTGATCCGACCGATTATGAGGCGCTCTACGCCAAGCTCTTGGAAGATTTCAAGGCGACGCTTTCACCGTGTGCCGGCGGGATGGATACCAGCGATCCGATGATGGATCCATGCCTGCGCGCCGACGGTTCCGTTGCGGGGCGCATGCCGCTCTTTGCGCCAGCGCCAGGGCCGCACGACGGCGGAGGCCACGAGGGCGACGGCGAAGATGGCTGGATTACGAACCTTCCGGTGATCATCTTTTCACTGCTGATCATCTGGGGCCTTGGCGCGCTCTTTGTCGGCTGGCGCCGCTCGCGCAGCTAGATCAGGTCGGCGAGGTTCCCCACTCGTAGTTCTGCTTCAAGATGCGCAGGTAGACGAACGTCTCCGTTTCAAGCACGCCTTCAATGGAGCGCAGTCGATCGGTGAGGAAGGCGAGGAGCGCATCGTTATCTTCGCACACCACTTCAATGAGCAGGTCGTAGGCGCCGGCGACCACCACGCAGTAGCTCACCTCTGGTAACGCCTCGAGCGCCTTGGCTGTGGCGAGGAGTGCGGCGGGGGTGCAGCGCACACCGATCATCGCCATGAGTGGGTAGCCGACCTTGAGCGGATCGGCGACGGCGATCACCTTGAGGGCGCCGCGGTCGACGAGCGACTTGTAGCGGGCGCGAATCGTTGACTCGGGTACGCCGAACGCGGCGGCGATTTCGGTGAAGGGGCGTCGTCCGTCGACCTGGAGCACCTCCATGAGTCGACGATCGAGATCGTCGAGGGCGCCGCGATCGTTCGCCTTGGACATTCCGCCTCCGGCCTTCCTGCGCCCGTTCGATGCGGCCGAGTGGCCGATCTGGCCCTAGGCGCTGCCGCCGCCCGCCCGATGGCGGAGCGGGGCGAAGGCTACCATCAGTAGGTGCTCGCCCCGCTGATCGTCCTCCGTGCGCTCCTCAGCAACGTGAGCTTTGCCATCGCGCAGATCGCGGCGATCGCCCTCGCCTCGACGATCGGGATCGCCCTACGGCAGCTCCCCGACTACGCCCTCACGAACGCAAGCGACTACGCGAGCGAGATGGGGCGCCTGCGCGCCGCCTACGAGCCGACCCTTGGACCACTCCTCGGCATCTTTGAGCGGCTCGGCTTCTTTCGCGTCTTCACCTCGCCCTGGTTCGTTGCGCTGTTGGCGCTGCTCGCGGTTTCGATCGTGGTCTGCACGCTCGATCGCGTGCCGAAGATCTGGGCGAGCACCGCGCCGAGCCGCGTTGCGCAGCCCGACGAATTCTTCGCCGCCTGGCTCCCCGGTCGCGGCACGCTGCAGCTCACCGCCGCCGTGCCGCAGGGCGCCACTGCGGAGCGTGCGAACGCTGCCGCAGCGCTGCTGCGCCGTTCTGGTTGGGAGACGAGCATCGCAGCGGCGGCAACGACAGCGGATGGCGCGACTACCGGCGCAACGACTACTGGCGCCACGATCGTGCACGCCGACCGCAATCGCCGTTCGTATCGCTTCACGCTGGTGATGCATGCGGGGCTGGTGCTGATCCTTGTCGGTGCAGCAGTGTCGGGGGCGCTCGGCTACACGCAGGGAATTCTGCTCACCGACGGCGAGGCGCTCCCCGTTGGTACGATCGGCGCGAAGGGCACACTCGTGGTGCAGAACCGCGGATTCTCCGCGCCGCGATCCGCAACCGGCACATTCCTTGATTTCACCACCGATCTCGCCGTGTACATCGACGGCGCGCAGGTCGCGGAACAGATCGTGCGTGTGAACGAGCCGCTCCGCTACGAAGGGTGGAGCTTTCACCAGAACTTCTTTGGGCCATCGGCAAAACTCGAAGTGCGCGACGTGGTCGGCGACCTGCTCTGGTCGGGCGACGCGCCGTTCACCGCGGTCGCCGACGGCAGCCCCTACGCCACGTTGCCGATCCCAGGGAGCGACGCTGGCCTTGAGCTGCAGCTGCGCCGTAACGCGACCGGTGGCAGCGGTGCCGGTGGCAGCGGTGCCAGCTCTGAAACAGGAGCGGTGGTCTTCGTGGTGGCGAGTCGCCCCGATCCGTCGGGTGCCCTTGCAACTGACGGGTCGCCGCTCCTCACGCCGATCTTCGCCTCGGTGATCGCCCCCGGCGAGAGTGCGAGCGCGCCGGGCGCGGGGTTTAGCGTGAAGCTCGAATCGATCGGCTCGTACACGGGGATCATCGCGCGACGCGATCCTGGCGCGCCGATCATTTGGCTCGCCGCGGCGCTTATCGTTGGCGGCCTCGCCTTCACCCTGCGTCGGCCGCGCACGCGACTCTGGCTGCGCGTCACGCCTGGCTCACCCGAGGTCGAAGCAGCGCTCTTGGTGGATCGCGGCGCCGATCCGGTGAGCAGCGCGCGCACCCTTGAGCGCGTGGCGGCGATCCTCGGCGGAGAATCTGCGTAATGGCATCGTTGCGCGAACTAGTTCAAACACTGTTGCCTGGAGCAACGCCGCTCGTTGACGCGCGCGAAGAGGCGATGGCGCGCAGCGTCACCTGGGTGCGCCTGCTGCGCGACCGACTCCCGGCGTTCGACGGCATGGAGCCTGGCGACCTTGCGATCGTGCCGATCGCAACGCTGCGCTCGGTCGCAACCGACAAGGCGGCGCGCACCGAGCTCGTCGACTATCTCGCCGATCACGACGCCGTCGGCATCATTGCGCTCCCGGGCGGTGAGGCGAGTACGGCGGCGAGCGATGAGGAGGCATTGAACGAACTCGCTGCCGCTGCGCGCGCAACGCGCCTGCCGTGCTTGCGTCTCGACGGTGTTGAGGCGGCAACGCTCGAGCGCACGCTCATCGGCGCGGTGGTGAACCGTCGCGCCGAGTTGGAGCGCCAAGCGGTCACCCTCGAACGACAGGTTGCTGCACTCGCCCTCGATGGACAGGGGCTCGACGCACTCATCGGAGCGCTCGCTGCGTTTATTGGCCGCGGCGTGGCGCTCGAGGCGCGTGGCGGCGCCTCGCTCGCCGTGGTCGCGCCTGCCGGGCTGCCAACCAGCGCTGCGGCGGCAAGCGCCGTAAGTCGCTACCTCTCTAAGTCGCGCGGGGTCGGGCAGCGGATTCCTCTTCCGTCGGTTCCCGGCGCACCAGAGGGGGAGCGCCAGGGCGCCGACGCGCGTGGGCGCAGTCGCGACGCCGATGCCGAAGAATCGCCGCTCGGCGACGACGGCGACGATCGACCTGGGTCAATCGTGATCCTCGGCGACGAGCCGCTCGGTGAGCGCGAGCGGATCGCCTGCGATCGTGTCGCACCACTTATTGCCCTCGAGATCGTGCGCGTCGCCGCGGAACTCCCCGCCAATGCTGGACGCGGCGAGGTGCGCACGCTTCCAGCAGAGGGGCCACCGTGGGTGGCGATTGCCGCGCGCCAGCCACGACCGCATGAGACCGACGTGCCTGCGCTGCGCCGCGAGCTGCGCCTCTTGGCCGGCCCACGCCGCTTCATGTTGCGTGGTAGCAACGAGAGCCTCGAGGTGCGGATCATCGCCGTTGCCGACGCCGCCGATCCTGGCGCCGCGCAGATCGCCGCGAAGGTTGCAAAGCGCATCGGCCGCCCCGTTGCGGTGTCGCGGCCATTTAGCGATCCTGCCGCGCGACCCGCCGCGGAGGCTGAGGCCCGCGCCGCACTCGAATCACTTGAGCGTCGCGTCGGCGGGCGACCGGGGAGCGGCGGCGCGCAGCTGGTGCGCGCCGAACTGTTGCCAGCACATCGCCTGCTCGGTGCGGTTGCGGCGATCCCTGACGCGCGGCGTCAGGCACTCGACCTGCTCGCGCCGCTCCTGGTGGGCACCGCAGCGTCGCAGCGGCAGCGTATTGAAACGTTGCGCGCCGTGCTCGACACCGCCGGATCTTCGGAGGCGAGCAGTTCGCTTGGCGTGCACCGCAACACCACCGCGTATCGCCTGCGTCGTATCGAAGAGCTGACCGGCTGGGATCTGCGTGAGCCAGACCTGCGCCTCGCGCTCGCTCTTGCACTGCGCATCCTTGACGCCGATGGCGGAGTCGAGAGCGGCGGCTAGTCGCAGCAACCCCTCCAATTACCTGCTCGCGCTACGATGAGGGCCATGCGGGAACGTCGGCTCTTCGCCCTCCTCCTCGCGCTGGTGCTTGTAGCGCCAGCGGTCGTCACCCCAACCCCCGTGGCCGCAGCGGGTGACCCCGTCTCGTGTACGAACTGGACGAGCCTGATCTCTCCCCCTAAGACGATCCGCGTCCTGCGCACCCGCACCGGGCTGGTGGAGGTCGTCCCCTTCCGCACCTACGTGTATCGCACCCATGTCGCCGAGTTCTGGTCGGAGTACCTCCCCACGCCGTACTCCGATGCGCTGCTGGGGGCGGGTGCCGTGGCGATCAAGCAGAACGCCTGGTCCTGGACGATGAACCCCCGCAACTGGTGGGGGCTCACGAGCT
Organism: Chloroflexota bacterium; assembly: GCA_003670745.1. GTDB lineage: Bacteria > Chloroflexota > Limnocylindria > Limnocylindrales > Limnocylindraceae > Limnocylindrus. The sequence goes on along the minus strand of QWQR01000004.1, from coordinate 36,765 downwards.
TTACCGAGGAGCAGGCCTCGTGGGTGCGCGCCGACTATGCCGACGACAACCAGCTCAATGGCAGCGACGGAAATCCGGACTGGAGCAACCAGAAGCGCGCCTCCGAGCACGCAACGATCGCGCTCGACATGCGCATTCGTCTCGGCGCCGACCTTGAAGACGACGGTGTCGGTGGCCTTAAGTGGAACGACGCAACATCTACCTGGACCGCGCCGCTCGAAGTGCTCGACGACAACGGCGACCCCACTAAGCCGACTAAGAGTTCGAAGCGCTCCTGCTTCGACGTGGTTGACCACCCATCAATGAATCAGTTCTACACGCGCGGCGGCATTCATGAGCCGGGCTACAACGACGGAAGCAAGTCGAATGCTCGCTACAACGCCGCGGTTGACACAACGTGGGGCATCACGATGCAGCGCTACTACCCTGTTGATGCCACGTGGCGCTTCTGGCGCCCAGGTTTCTATGGCAGCTTCACGGTGAATCGCGACTGCATGGAGCCGCCAGCACCTGGCGATTCATATGTGCAGATGCGCCACCCGTCACAGCCGAGCCACTATCGCGGCTGGTCGTTCTTCCCGGTAAATGCCGATGACTGCGTGCGAACTCAAGGGCTCTCCGTTGAGGCGCTGCTGCGCGAGTCGTTCTTCTCGTGGGAGGGCGACCAGGTTGAAGGGGCCGATACGAGCAGCGTCGCCGATGATCGCTACGACATCACCGCCGTCTATCCGGTTCGCATCCTCTCGCCCCACGGTGACCTGACCGGCGATGCGCTCGGCGACCTTGCCGTCTTCTCGCCCGCAGGCTCCATTCGACTCATCTCATCGGATCCGAGCGTGAATGCGAGCGGCCTGCTGAAGGGGCGCGCGGCGGGGAGTGTCAAGCTCGCCGCCGGCGAAACCCTCCTCGATCGGCTCGTCGCCCGCTCACTCAGCGACGGTGGCGCCGCCGTCGAGGACTTGCGCCGCGCCGCCGATGGCACCATTTCGATCGTCGAGACGCCGTTTGTGGGCGGGGTGCTGAAGAGCCCCGTCACGCGGCTCCGCAGCGCGACCGCCTTCGACTCAACCGCAACCCTCGCACTCCTCGCCATCGACACCTCAAACGACGGGATCGAGGAGCTCTTCGTCTCAGAGCGCATCCCGTCGCTAACGACACCTGGCGTTACGACGCTCCGCCTCTGGCAGGTGCCGCTCCTCGCCGGTGATCCCCCGACGGCGGGGGAGCCGACGAAGGTTGCCGAGCTCGCCGCCGGCTCCGACGCGCGGATCTTGCTCGGCGACGCAACCGCCGACGGGATCCCCGAGGTGATCGCCCTCTGGCGCGGCGTCGATGGGTCGCTCGTGCTCTCCATGGCGCAGGGAGCCGGCTCGCCGCCGGTGAGCCCGTGGACGCCAGGGAGCTTCACCGCCCCAGGCGCAATCCTTTGGCCCGTTCGCGCCGGTTGGGGCGCAACACTTGGCGACCTCAATGGCGACGGTTACGACGAGCTCTACGTGCGCAACGCCGACCCGAGCGGACGAATCCGCGTACATGCCGTGAGCCTTGATGAGCGCGACGATGGCGAGGTGGCGAGCGTCGACCGCGTCTACGTTGCCGAGACAAAGCCGAAGGAGTTGACGAAGGTGCTCCCCGGCGAAGGGAGCATCGCGCTGGTTGCCAAGCGACTGAAGGTCACCGCCGCGTCGCTGGTCGCCCTCAACAGCGGACCGCGCTACACGGTCACCATTCAGCCGAACGACACGTACACAAAGATTGCAACGCGCATCAAGGCGAGCGAGGCCTGCCTACGTGCCATGAATGCAAACAAGACGCTCGTGCGCGGCAAGACGATCTACGCGCCGTACGACGGATGCGTGATCACGGCGAAGACGGTGCTCTTCCGCAACGCGCCGGTGCGCATCGCTGCGGGGGAGTTCGACTGGCTTCGCGACGGCGACGATTGGGCGAAGGTCGCCGCGCGCGCCACCGCGATCGGCGTTGACGCCACCGCCGAGTCGCTCGCCGCACTGAATCCAACGATCAGCATCGACACGGCAAACGCTGGCACCAAGGTGCGGGTTCGTGCGCCGTGGGCGCCGCCCGCACGCGCAGTTGAGCCGCCGGCCACCGCCGCGATCGGCGGCAAGATCCTTTCATGGAGCGACCCTGGCGTTGCCTGGCTCGCCCCCGCTGGCGCTGCGGCACCAAACCTGTACGTGCGTGACTGGAACGGCGATGCGATCGACGACCTGCTGCTTGGCGCAAACCCCGGCGCCGCTGGCCTCTCACTACGCCTGATGAAGCTCACCGACGGCAAGCTGAGCACCGCCTCGACCGTCGCCCGCACCTTCGCCGTCACTGGGTGGCGCCTCCGCTAGCCTCCGCCGTTCGCTCCACCTGCGGCCCAACTCGGCCGCGATGCGAGCGGAAACTTGTGCAACTTCACAGCCCAGGTGCCGCCAACACCCGCGCAACGTAGCGGCTCCACCCCCTAGAATCCCCACCAGCCACCTCGAGCAACGCTCAGGGCGGCAAATCTGTGCCAAAGGCACAAGATCGTGGCGCAAGGCAGTGAGCGGAGAGGGAGGGGATCATGGCGAGCGAGGGGAGCACGACGACCGGGCGCACCGAGGCCGAAACGAAGGCGGCGCTCGAGGTGGTGGCGAAGGCCGAGGCGGCCGGGATCCGCACCGTGCAGCTGCAGTTCGTTGACCTGCACGGCATCACGAAGAGCGTGCAGATTCCCATGCACCAGATGCCCGGCTCCATTAAGCACGGCACCTGGTTCGACGGCTCGTCGGTCGAGGGTTTCACCCGCATCGCCGAGAGCGACCAACTGCTGCGCCCCGACATGAACACCTGGCGCGTGTTGCCGTGGGCGCCCGCCGAGAGTGGCGCGGGAACGGCGCGCGTGATCTGCGATGTGATCCTTCCCGACGGCGGGCCGTTCGCCGGCGATCCGCGTGGCGTGTTGCGCCGCCAGGTCGAACGCGCCGAGAAGCTCGGCTACAAGGTGAACATGGGGCCAGAGCTCGAGTTCTTCTTGTTTGAATACGACGCCAATGGTCGCCCCACCGCAACGCCACACGACAAGGCGGGCTACTTCGACTTTACCGGCGACCAAGGCATTGAGATTCGCCAAGACATGGTCGACACCCTCGAGGCGCTCGGCATCAAGATCGAAACCGCGCACCACGAAGTTGCGCCGGGGCAGCACGAGATCGACTTTGAATACAGCGATGCGTTGAGCACCGCCGACAACGCCACAACGTTCAAATACGCGCTCAAGGAGATCGCAAAGCAGCACGGCCTGTACGCAAGCTTTATGCCGAAGCCGATCTTCGGCATCAACGGTTCGGGCATGCACACGCACCAAAGCCTTGCGAGCCTGTCGACCGGCAAGAACGTGTTCTACGACGCGAGCGACAAGTACAGCCTCTCGCCGATCGCAAAGTCGTACATGGCTGGAGTGCTCAAGCACGCGCGCGCAATGATCGCGATCCTTGCACCAACAGTGAACTCATATAAGCGACTCGTTCCGGGATACGAGGCGCCCACGTACTTGGTGTGGGGGCGACGCAATCGCTCCGCGCTCATTCGCGTGCCAATGATTTCGGCCGGTCGTTCGGTTGAGGGGACGCGCATGGAGTTGCGCTGCCCCGACCCGTCGGCGAATCCGTACCTCGCCTTTGCCGTGATGATCGCGGCGGGCCTCGACGGCGTAGAGAACAACCTGGAGCTGCCCGACCCGGTTGAGGAGTCGCTCTACGAGATGGACGCGGCGCGCGTCGCCCAGCAGGGGATTCGCGAGCTGCCGGGGAGCCTCGAGGAGGCGATCGCCGAGATGGCCGCCGACCCGGTGATCACCGGCGCCCTGGGCGACCACGTGCTGAGCAACTTCCTCGACGCCAAGCGCGCCGAGACCGAGGCGTACCGCATTCACGTGTCGCAGTGGGAGCTCGATCGCTACCTCGACGTCTACTAGGCCGCGATAGGGCCAGATTGGCCCAGATGGGCCCGTGAGGCCCGGAAGGCATCTGAGACGGATTCGGGCCCGAGCAGATTTCGGCGCGGCGCAAGGGTAGTATCCTGCGCCAATGCCCAACCTATCGGACGAGGAGCTGGTCGCAGCCTGCCTGGCGGGGCGCGAGAGCGCCTGGGCGGCGCTCGTTGAGCGCTTCTCCCCGCGGGTCCGGGGACTCGCGCTGCGCCTCTGCCGTGACCCGCGCGATGCCGAGGAGGCGGTCCAGGAGGCGTTGATCCAAGTCAGCCGCGACCTGTCGAAGTGGAAGCCGATCGCCCCCCTTGAAGCGTGGATTGTAACAATCACCGTACGCACCGCCCAAAAGGTCGATGCGCGTGCCGCTCGCACCGCCAAGGGGGTGGAGTCCCTCGATCGCCCCCTCCCCGACGGTGGGACCCGGGAGCTCCGCGATCGCAACGCCGCGACCGATCCCGCCGCCGCAGCGGCCCAGGGTGACCTCTCCGCTCGCATCAAGGCCGCCATTGCCGAGCTTCCCCCAAAGCCCCGTGCGGTGATGGAGCTCCGTCAGGAGGGGCTGAGCACGAAAGAGATCGCTACGGCCCTAGGGATCCCCGCAGGGACGGTGCGAGTCCACGCTTCGCGCGGCGCGGTAGAACTGCGCCAGGCACTCGGAGACCTCGCTCAGGCACGACGGCAGACAAAACTGTAACAAATGTAACGACTTGCGGCCGGTAGCGCCTTCACTAGGTATGCAGACCTGTGCACGGGTACTGATCGAGGCAGAGGCCGCCCTCTTTGAGGGTTCGCCGCTGCCTTCCCTTGTTTCTGGCCATCTGGCCACCTGCGACACCTGTCGCCACGAGGTTTCCGAGCTCACCCTCCTCTTTGGAGCGCTCGGCAACACCCCCACCCTGGTGGCGTCGCCCGACTTGAACGCCACGCTCACGGCGGCGGTGCTTGCCGACGTGGCAGCGCACAAGCGCAAGGCCTCGATCTTCACTCGAGTCATTCGCCCCCTCACCTACGCGGCCGCCTCGTTCGGCGTGGTGCTCGCCTTTGTCGTGGTGAGTGGCACCGCCCTCTTGGTGGGTGCCGCGGTGCGCAACGGCGAGCCGCTCTCGAGCCAAACGGTCCCCACCACAGCGCCGGCAACCTCGGCTCCTGCCACCAGCACGCCAGCCACCCCTGGAGCGAGCAAGGCACCCGCCTCTGCCGCCCCCACCCCTACGCCAGCTCCAACGGATCTGCCACGGCGGACCCCGGAGCCGGCCAGCCCCACACCGTCGGGGGTTCCATCGACGGACGCTTCGGGTAGCACGAGCCCGTAGCGCTAGTTCAACACCTTCTCGACGGCTGTCGTGCCGTTGTTGAGAGGGTCGTGCGAAATGGCACGGTAATGAGCATCTGGGGCATTTCCCCTGGAGCTCGGTAGTTAAGGAGGCATCTAACGATGTCGATTAAGCGAAAGGTGGCGACCGCTTTGACGACCGCCGGCCTGCTCGCGGGGATCTTTGGATCCACGTTGGCACCGGTGGCGCAGGGCGCAACCACGACCTTGAACGCAGCGCTCATCTCCGCAGAGTTCCACGGGAACCTGAGCGGCGACGAGCAGGATCTCCAGGGCAGCGCAAACGACGGTTCAACGTCGTATCCGGCGGTGCTCTACTCGCCGATCTTCAATGACGGCAGCTCCAACGGCGGCGAAATTATGAACGCCGCCTGCACCTACGTCGACGCCGACGACATTGAGACGCTCGCGGAAGTTGATCTGTTGGACAGCGACGACATCACGGCGAGCATCACCGCCACGGGCGGGGTGATTGTCGATGGCCTTGACGACGATGCGACTATGTCGTTCTCGTCCGACGAGGACGACTACGCGGCGACGTACACCGACAACAACGTTGTTACCGGTATCGCTGCCTGCTTCACCGTCAACGATGACGACCTGAGCAGCAAGACCCTTCAGACGGCAGTCCTTAAGGTGAACGGTCAGACCGTGGCAACCCTCAACTTCAAGGTTGTGGGCCCGGGCCAGACGCTCACCCTTACGGACAACACCGGCGGCTGGGTCGCGATGGACAACGAGACGGTGTACAACGCCTTCTCGATCAAGTATCTCGACGCTTCGGGGAACGACTTGTTCACGTCGCTTCGAGACGCTTCCACCGATACCTCTGACGGCCTCGACACCGAGGAACTGATTGAGGGGTATTGGAAGGACGGCTACGACGCCGAAGGGAGCGACATTCGCTTCGCCACCGACGTTGCCGGCACCGGCGATGACTTCGAAGTTATCGACGCGGTTGACTTTGGCGACACCGATGGTAAGGACCTGAACAACCTTGACCTGTACGACTCCTCGAGCGACAGCATCTGCGATTCCGATCGCGATGCTGATTTCGGCGCGTCGCACAACGTCTGGGTGATCATGGACCTCGGCAGCGGCGGCGAAGTTTCGTCCGGCGACACGAAGTCCAATTCCGTCGCGGTCAAGTGCTCGGCATGGGGCGATGAGGCCCTTGTGACCGGCATTGACTTCGGCACCACCACGAGTGTGGAGCTGGGCGGCGTCGTGCCGTTCTACGTTCGCATCCAGGACGGCTATGGCAACCCACTGGGCGTCGGCACCACCGACGACCTCGAGTTCGGGTTCCAGGACGTCGCTGATTGCGAATATTACGATTCGGTCGACGATGATTGTTTCGCACTTCTCCCAACGCCGAACCACTACATCTCTGATGGTGGCGGCGACTATTATGGGTACATGGCACTTGACGGAGCCTCGACGGAAGTTGAGGACTACGACGATGGTGACACGACCTGCAATGGTGCGCGTGGCTACGAGGCTGACTACACGCTCGAAGGCGGGGACAACCTCGACGACGAGTTGAACGCAGCTGGTAGCGACAAGGTTGCCGCGGGCGTGGTGCTTATGTGCTACTACGCTTCGACCCGCCTTGAGGATCTTGGTCGCAACACGCTCAAGGTCAACATGTCGTACCCGTACACGGATACACTCGCGGTCGATTACGGTGCCGGCAACTCGCCGGTCAGCTACACGGCCGGGATCACGCTCGTGCGTGAGTCCGGTGTGAACGCTCAGCCTTTCGGCACGGCCGTCAAGGTTGGCAAGAAGACCGTAAGCATCACGGGCCCAGTCGGCGCCAAGATCACCTTCGTGGTCGAGGATTCGGCTGGTAACGTGAAGACGTACGCTCGCATCGTGGAGGCGAAGGACGGCAAGGCCAAGTTCGTCTTCAAGAAGCGCGGTACGTTCGATGTGTACGCGATCTACGGTGAGCAGATCACCGGGATCTCGCGCATCGCGGTGAAGCTGTAACGGCAACACCGAACCGCCCGCTCGGGCACGACTGAGCAGGTAATACGAAGGGCCTCGGGGGAAACCCCGAGGCCCTTCGTTCATCAAAAGGCTATCCTAACCGCATGCATCGACCTTTGATCTTCGGGCTTACCCTGATCCTTCTCCTCTCCTTTGGTGCCCCTGCGGTCCGCGCTGAAGACGCAGCGAGCGACATACCCGGAACCCTACTCGTTGGCCCCAGCATCAATTCAGCTGTGGGCGGAGCGGTCGTTGATCGCGTGTGGCGCATCGAATTGCGCGAGGGCCGGGTTGGCATGGTGCGGATTCAAGGGGAGCCAGGCGCCGAGCTCGGGCTCTATATATTCGACCGCTCGGCCAGCTCGATAGTGCACGACGCTCCGCTAAAGTCTGCCGCCCTGCCAGGGCCAAGCCAAAGTCTGGTCGTTGGCCTCCCAGCGGGGACCTATTACATCAACGTCAACGGTCGGAATCTTGACCGCACCTACGCGTTTACCCTGTCGCTCAGTCTCTTTCCTGACCTCACGGGGCCAGAGCTCAGACCGCGGACCAGCTCGGGGTCAAAGCGCGTCTCTGGCACCAGCGCCACGATTAACCCACAAGCATTTGACGGCCTGAGCGGAGTCACTGCGCTGCGCTATCGCTTTGACGATGGCCCATGGTCTGAGTGGGTTGAGTACTCGGCGCAACTTCGAGTTGCTCTGCCAGCAGTAGAAGGGCCGCATAGTCTCTTTATGGAGGCAAGAAACGGGGTAGGCCTATCAAGCGATCCTGCCCCACTCCTGCTGTACGTTGATCGAACCGACCCAACTGCAACCGCGATTGGCGGCATACTCTCTGGCTTCACCACCAGCGCCCGGCCCACTATTACCTACAGGTTCAGCGAATCGATGAGTCGTGCCTCCATACAGCGCGCGCTGACAGTCACGACCTTTTTTGGTAAAGGCGTTCCCGGTCTCGTTACCTACAACGAAGCCACGCTCAGCGCAACCTTCACCCCTGACGAATCGCTTGAGTTGGGTGGGACCTATGCGGTTGACTTGGTCGGCGCAACCGACATTGCTGGCAACTCAGCACTCAGCCCTGGTGGGTGGAGTTTCACCTATCTCTCAAGGACCAAACTTGGTATCGCTGCGTCGGCCCGCACCATTGCGTATGGAGATGTGGTGAAGGTGTCTGGAACCACTTCTGGAATTCCATCAAATGATCGCGTTGCGCTCGAATGGTCCCCAAACGGAAGTGCTACGTGGAGCCAGGCCGGGTCAGCATTCGTACGAAAAGGAACTTGGAGCGTGGTGGTATCACCATCGGCGAACGGCAGGTATCGAGTGGTGTATCAGAGTGCCGGCACTCGCGCCCCTGCTACCAGTGCAGAGCTGCCCATAACCGTTCGGCCTGCCTTATCGCTAAGCGGTGCGGCAGGCTACGTTCGATCCAGGAGCGCTGGCGTAACCGTGTCGCTGCGCGGACTTGCAGATCCTATTGGTGCACAGATCGTTTTTGCACGGTATCGTTGCAACGCATCGTTTACTTCGTGCGTGCGTGACGGAGGAGTAACCGCCACCCTCGATGAATCTGGGCGCATGGTTGGCACTTGGGTTGCAACGAAGGGGTATTGGGGATTCCGCCTCAAGTCAGCCGGCAGTGCAACGCAACTTGGGGCCAGTACGGGGCTGCTGAAGTTCAGCGTTAAATGACGCCGCTGAGTGTCGCAATTGACACAGGGAGCCTCTCGCCCTTCAGCACCTGAGCACGCTTGCCCCTGCTTTGTGCGCGATCCGCTATTCTGCACCCCCGCGTATAGGCGGACCGGTCGGGGCGTAGCGCAGCTTGGTAGCGCGCGTCGTTCGGGACGACGAGGTCGGAGGTTCAAATCCTCTCGCCCCGACCAATTAGCACCTGCGCCCGTAGCTCAGCGGATTAGAGCATCTGGCTTCGGACCAGAGGGTCGGGGGTTCGATTCCCTCCGGGCGCACCAACCGCCACTAGACTGCATCCATGCTCTCCGCCGCCCTTAGCGCCGTTCTCTCAATGGTTATCGCCATTAGTGCGGTAACCCCGCGCCCCCCAGCACCTGCGCCAAACGACACTTACTGGCCGAAGCAGGTGAATCTCGCGCCTGCGGATCGGTACGGGATCAACCTGCTTGCAGCCTGGCCGTACTCACGTGGCGCAGGGGTGGTGATCGCGGTAGTTGACAGCGGCTATGTATCGCATCCTGAGTTCAGTGGCCGGGTACTCGCGGGCTACGACTTCGTCACCGACCCAGAAGCTGCTCGTGACGGAGATGGGCGCGATCCGAACCCTCGTGACGAGGGCGACTGGGTCAGCCAAGCAGAGAGCGCATCGAGTCAAGCTGGTAGCGAGTGTGAGGTGCGCGACTCCCAGTGGCACGGGACCCACGTTGCGTCAATTGCGCTTGCCGCAACAAGCAATGGCGTTGGTCTCGCCGGCATTGCACCAGAAGCGATGCTCCTGCCGGTGCGTGCTGTAGCGCGCTGCGGTGGTACAGAGCGTGACGTTGCTGATGCGATTCGCTGGGCCGCGGGTGCTGAGGTCAATGGAGCGCCGACGAACGAGCATCCTGCCGACGTGATCAACCTCTCTATTTCTGGTGAAGGGTCGTGCTCGGGACCAATTGCAGCAGCGGTCGAAAAAGCGCTGAGCCTGGGAGCCGTCGTCGTCGCTGCGGCCGGCAACGACGCGACCGATGCCCTTACGCGTTCACCCGCCTCTTGCCAGGGTGTTATTACCGTCGCTGCAGTGGATCAATCTGGTCGTCGCACGCCCTATTCCAATTTTGGGACGGCAGTAAGCATTTCGGCACCTGGGGGAACGATGTTAGCCGGGATTATCGGCGCTTCAAACGAGGGGAGCACGATTCCGCGGCACTTCACCTACATGCGCGCCGCGGGCACGAGCTCCGCCGCCCCTCACGTGGCGGGGGTCATCGCCCTCGCGCGCTCGTTTGATCGCACCACACCCGCTCCTGAGCTCGCTGCCCTGCTGCAGATGAGTGCCACGCCGTTCCCGCTCGATCCCTCAACAGGTTTGCCGTGGGCGGGCGATTGCGATGAGGGGCGCTGCGGGGCGGGGATTGCCAACGCTGGCGCGATGCTTGCGCTCATGGCGGCGCGCCCGAAGCCCACGGTGCAGTTCAGCGCCCCCGAGAGCCTCACAATCGGTCTCGACGGTGGCGAATCGGCGCCGGTCAATGCAACGTCGGGGGCCGACGGCCTGGCACTGGCCGTGCTCGCGGTGGTGAGCACGAGCGCCTGCAGTTTTGCCGACGGGGTCGTAACGGCGCTCACCGCCGCGTCGTGTCGCCTTCGCGCCACGGTGAGCGGCACCCGTGATGCTGCGCCCGGATCGGTTGATCTCGTGTTGAACCAGGTGGGGTTGAGCTCAGAGCTCACCGCGCGCATCACCGCAAAGATTCGTCTCGGTCGGAGTGCAGCGGCAACCATCGCTGCGGCGAGTAGCGGAGCCTGGAAGGCGAAGAGCCTCACGCCAAAGACCTGCAAGATCCTTGGGCGCCGCACCGTGATGGCGATCGGCCTCGGCACCTGCTCCGTGAAGGTGTCAATCCCCGTCGCCGGGCCCTACGAGGCGGCCTCCAAGACGCTGAAGATCACCATTACGCGCTGACGCGCGCGATTGGTGTTTGGCTGGCAGCGGTAACTCGCGATTCGTGGTGAGATAGGCACATGCCAAGCGACCCGCGCACCCTGCGCATTCCGAAGGAGCTCCTCCCTGCCGATGGGCGATTCGGATCGGGTCCAAGCCGCGTGCGTAACGCGCAGGTCGACGCCTTTGAGTCGCGCGCCGCGCGAGCGATCCTTGGCACCAGCCATCGCCAGCCGCCGGTACGTGCGCTCGTCGGCCGCGTGCGCGACGGCATGCGTCACTTGTTTCACCTTCCTGACGGCCACGAGGTGATCCTCGGCGTTGGCGGTGCAACGGCATTTTGGGACGTTGCCGCATACGGCCTGATCGAGCGCCGCTCGGCACACGCGGTGCACGGCGCCTTCTCGTCGAAGTTCGCGCGCGCTGTGGCTCAGGCACCACACCTTGCCGCGCCGCTCGTTGCCGAGGCGGCGGCGGGGAGTCGTGCCGAGCTCGACGGCGCTGCGCGCGATACCGCCGACGCCGCGACGATCGACGCTTGGGCAGTGATTCAAAACGAGACGAGCACCGGCGTCGCCGCGCCGATTCGTCGCCCCCGCAACGCGGCGGGGAAGCCCGCCGCTGGCATCACGCTCATTGACGCAACCTCCTCGGCCGGCTGCACGCCCTTTGATGCGAGTGAGAGCGACGCGTACTACTTTTCGCCGCAAAAGGCGTTTGGCGCCGATGGTGGGATCTGGTTCGCGCTGCTCTCTCCCGCCGCGATCGCGCGCGCCGAATCGATCGCCGCGTCGGAGCGCAAGGCGCCGCCGAGCCTCAACCTTGTCGACGCGATCACCGAGAGCCGCCGCGACCAAACGGTGAACACGCCGGCGATCGGCTCTTTACTGCTGCTCGCCGAGCAGGTCGACTGGCTGAACGCCGAGGGCGGCCTCACCTGGTCGAGCGCGCGCTGTGCAGAATCGTCGGGCCGACTCTACGCGTGGTCTGAGTCGCGACCCTGGGCGTCGCCCTTTGTGCAGGACCCAACGATCCGCTCCAAGAGCGTCGCAACGATCGAGTTCGACGCTGCGGTTGACGCGGCGATCGTGCGCGAAGTGCTGGGGCTCAACGGCATCGTTGACCTGCATCCGTATCAGTCGATCGGCGGCAACGGCATTCGCGTCGGCGCCTTCCCTTCGGTTGATCCCGACGAGATCAGCGCACTCACCGCCTGCATCGACTGGGTGGTCGAGCGGCTGTAAGCGGCGACCGGCGCTCGAAGATGTGCGAACGCACATCTTTAACGCCTCGCGCTTGACCATCTGACGAGCGAGGCGCACGATCAGTCCATGCGCATCCTCCTCATTGAAGACGACGAGCGACTCGGCCCTCTCGTTGTGCGCCTGCTGAGCGCCGAGCGACACACGGTGCAGCTCGCCGCGACCGGCGCTGATGGCGTTGCGTTCTGGGAGAGCCAGGAGTGGGATCTTGTCATTCTCGACCGCATGCTCCCCGACACCGAAGGGTCGATCGTGATGCGCGCCCGTCGTCACGCCGGCGACGCCACGCCGGTGCTGATGCTCACCGCACTCGGCACGATCGACGATCGTGTTGAGGGGCTCGACTCTGGCGCCGACGATTACCTCACCAAGCCGTTCGCCGCCGCTGAGCTGCTCGCCCGCGTGCGCGCCCTCGGCCGCCGCGGCGAGCTGAGCCTTGACGGCACGCAGACGCGCGAGATCGCCCCCGGCCTTCTGCTCGATGAGTCGCGTCACGCCATGGTGCACGGCGAGAGCGTGGTCGACCTTTCGGCGCGCGAGTACTCGCTCCTCTCGCACTTGATGCGTAACCGCGGCGCGGCGCTCACGCGTCAGCAGCTGCTCGACGAGGTGTGGGGCGCTGAGCCCGATGTGTATTCAAACGTCGTTGATCTGTACGTGCACTACCTGCGCAAGAAGTTTGAAGACGCCGGTTACAACGACCTGATCCAAACCGTCCGCGGCGTCGGCTACCGCCTCGCCGAAGGGCCGAAGGCGTAAGGTGGCGACGCGCCGCGTCCCTGGGCCCGAGGGGGTAGAGGCGCTTCTGGCGCGCACGAAGCGGCAGATCACCCGCACGATCTTTGCCGCCACGGCACTCGTGGTTGCCATCGTTGGCGTTGGTGGTGCGTTAGCGAGCAGTAGCGCACTCGATCGCGGCCTCGATGCTGCACTCCAGGCGCGTGCAACACGCATCGTGTTGGAGCTGCAAGAGCATTTGCCGACATACGTTCCGGCGAGCCCATCACCTGGTGCAAGCGAAACGCCCGATGAGTCGCCGAGCGGTTCCCCCGACGATCAGAGTCCTGCGCCGAGCGAGAGCCCCTCGTCGAGTGGTGGTGAGATCCCGATGCCAAGCGGCGGCGGTGACGACGACGACGGCGAAGAGTCCGACGATGGTGAATCGGGGCTCGCCCCAATGAATGCACAGTTGGCTATTGCGTGGCGCAACGTAGTGGCGGACAGCACTCTCGCCACCGACGCGCCGCCCTCCGTGCCGCCTGGAATCGGCGATGAGCAGACAGGCGCCGGAGGACCGTGGGCGGTGCTCGCACCGAACGGCGCGATCCTTGCTGGCGCATGGCCGGTCGGCGCAACCTTCCCGATCCTCGCTGGCCTTGAAGCGGCAGAGCGCGGCGCACGTACCGAGACGTACCTGATCGGCGGCGCGGAGTATCGCGTGGTGACCATGCCGCTCAGTCATCCGAAGGATCCAACTAATCGCGTGCTCGCCTACGTGCAGGTGGCAGCGCGCGTTGACGTGCGCGACGCACAACGGCAGAGCCTCTACGGCTCGCTACTCCTTGTGGGCGCTCTCGCGATCGGCACCGCGGTGCTCGTCGCTCTCACCATCTCGCGCCGCGTGCTCGCGCCGATCTCAGCGGCCGCCGCTCGCGAACGCGCCATGGTTGCGAGCGCCTCGCACGAGCTGCGCACCCCTGCATCCGTGATCCTCTCAAGCGCTGAGATCTTGGAGCGCGAGGGTTTAGTGAAGCCTGGTGGCCGTGACCTGGTGCGCGGGATCGTCGCCGAGTCGGAGCGCCTCGGCCGGCTGAGCGCCGACCTTCACACCCTGTCGAGGGAAGGGGCACGCGACGGCTCGTCGCCGGTCGCAAGCGTCACGCTTAAGCCGATCGACCTTGCAGTAGTTGCGCGCGATGCCTTTGATCGCGCCGATGCGATTGCCCGACGCGCCGGCATGTCGCTCGAGCGCGACATCGCCGACCGAGCGATTCCGGTGCTCGGCGACACCGATCGACTGATTCAGCTCGTGCTCGGCCTCGTCGAGAATGCGATTCGCCACTCGCCGAAGGGCGGATCGATCACGATCGGCGCGCGCAGCACCGAGGAGGTTGCCGAGATCTGGGTTGACGATCAGGGGAGCGGCATCCCTGAGGAGGAGCGCGAGAAGATCTTCGAGCCGTTCTACCGTGGCGGGCGCCGACGCGCCGCCGGCGACGGCGGTTCGGGACTCGGCCTTGCGATCGCCCGGGCGATCACCGCCGCGCACAACGGGAGCATTGGCGCGGAGTCGGCCCCAGGCGGCGGCGCACGGCTCGTGATGCGGCTCTCCGTTCGCGAGGAGTGAGCGCAGCGACCCCCGCCGTCGCCGCGCTCGAGCGGCTCGGCATTGGCTACACGCTGCATCACTACGAAATTGACGCGCCCGACGGCGTAGCGCAGCATCGCGGCGAGCGAGTCGCCTACGGCACCGCAGCGGCGGATGCGCTTGGCATCGATCCTGCGCGCATGTACAAGACGCTCCTCTTCGACCTGGAGGGCGGCGCCGAGAAGCTGGCGCTGGCGGTGGTTCCTAGCAGTGGAACCGCGGCGCCAAAGGCGATCGCGGCGGCCTGTGACGCGAAGCGCGCGACACTCGCAGAAGCCGCCGCTGTGGGTCGGGCCACCGGGTACGTGATCGGCGGCGTGAGCCCCATCGGATCGCGACGCCCAATCCTGACCCTCATTGACGAGAGCGCCCGATTCCACACGACGATCTTCGTTTCTGCGGGGCAGCGTGGGCTCTCCCTCGAACTCGCCCCCGCCGACCTTGAACAGGCATCATCGGGGCGATTCGCCCCGATTTCATGAGATTTCAAATCTTTCCCCCTCATTTCTTTGAGCGGCTACAAGACCGAGGCCCCGTGAGCGGGGGAGGATGAACCCATGTCAGGAAGTAGCCGCGTCAAGCCAATTGCAGCCGTAGGCTCTGCGAGCCGTGTGGCTGCGAGCCCGCCGCTGCCGCGCCGCTGGTCGATCAGCCCCGCCGTTCTCTACGCAGGGATCGTGTTGGCAAGCCTCCTCGTCGGCTGGATCTGGGTGAAGCACGGTGGGCCAGAACTCCTGAGTGAACGATTCGGATTCCTCATTGCCATCGGCCAGCTCACCGCCCTCTACGGCACGCTCTTGTCGCTTGTTGGAATCTTGCTTCTCTCGCGCGCACCGTGGATCGATCAGGTGGTCGGCAGCGACCACGCCGCGAAGTTGCATCGCTGGGCCGGGTTCACCAGCGTGTGGCTACTCGTTGCCCATGCGGTGATCTCATCGGCGGGGAACGCCTCCATCGACAAGCTCGCCTCTCCTGGCCAAACGTGGGAAGAGATCGTGCGCTTCACCTTTGACTACTCGGGTGGCCTCGGCGGCAGCGTGGCGCTCGTCCTCTTCTTCGTCGTTGCGATCGTCTCGTTCCGCTCCGTGCGCCAGGCGATCCCCTACGAGACCTGGTACGGGATTCACCTCTACGTGTATCTCGCCATGGCGCTCGGCTTCTTGCATCAGCTCACCCTTGGTACCGACTTCATTAACGACGGCCTCGCCCGTGCGATCTGGATTGCGCTCTACGCTGTTGCCTTCGTGCCGCTGCTACTGCACCGCTTCACTCACCCCATCGTTCGCAACCTGACGCACCGATTTGTTGTTGAGCGCGTTGTTGAAGAGCGACCTGGCGTTGCATCGATTTGGATCGCGGGCAGAAACCTTGAGCAACTTCCTGTACGTGCTGGCCAGTGGTTCTCGATCCGCGTGCTCGCGGCCAATGGCTGGTGGCGCTCGCACCCCTTTTCGCTCTCAGCTGGACCCGACGGTCGCAATCTGCGCTTCACGATCGAGGCGATCGGTGATCGCTCCAAGGAGTTGCAGCGCCTGAGCCCAGGAACGCCGATCTGGCTTGAGGGGCCGTACGGCATCCTCACCGGCGCGGTGCGCACACGCGAGAAGGTGCTTCTCGTTGCTGGCGGGATCGGCGTGACACCGCTCCGCGCCCTGATCGAGGTGCTCCCGGCGAAGCGCGGCGACCTCGCCCTGCTCTACCGCGCACCCACCAAAGAGAGCCTGATCTTTCGGCGCGAGCTGACCACCATCGCCGACGCCCGTGGCGCGCGCGTGGACTACGCGCTCGGTAGCCGTGACGACTATGCCTTCCACGACGATCCGCTCTCCGCAGGCGGCCTCAAGGCCGCGTACCCCGACATCCGCGAACGCGACGTGTATCTGTGTGGATCGCCGAGCATGATGGCGCGCGTTGAGCGCAGCCTTCACGAGATCGGTATTCCACATAGCCAAATCCACTTGGAGCGTTTCTCGTGGTGATCTCTATGTGCCGCTTGGCGCACCGTAACGGCGAGGTGGCGTAGCCATGCCAAAGAAGGCGATCGTCTCACTCCTGCTCACCGTTGTCGGCCTCTGGGCAATCGTCACCTACTCACCTCCAAAGATCGACGACATTGGTGGCGGGGTCGGCCCTTCTCCGTTGCCAAGCGACTCGGGCGCACCGAAGCCGAGCGGCAAGCCGAAGCCGAGCGCGTCAACTGGCGCCACGCCAACACCCGCCGGATCGCCAGGGTCCTCGTCGCAGCCAACGCCAAAGCCAAGCTCCACACCGAAGCCCTCCTCCGCCATGAAGGACGGCACCTTTACCGGCGCCAACACCAACTACAACTACGGAAAGATGGAGGTCACGATCAAGGTATCGGGCGGCAAGATCGTTGACGCTTCGGTGAGTCAGACCGGTCGCTGGCCGATCGGCTTCCGCAATAAGAAGTGCACCGATGCGGAGTTCAACACGCGGGCGATCAGCATCGACAGCGGGAAGGCGTTCTTCTCGTTGCAGTTCTGCAGCGGGGCGACCTACTCAAAGTGGGGCTATGCGACTTCGCTCCAGTCGGCGATCGACCAGGCGAAGCAGTAAGCCGCGAGGCGGTAGTAGGGTGTCGGATCACGACGAGCTGAACGCCCCCGTCGCGCGCGTGGTGCGCGAGATCTTTGGAAGCGTCGCCTCTCTCGCCGTCGTCGGGCGGCTCCGCGAGGAGGGGGTCGAGGCGGCCTTTGCCAGACTCCATGAAATCGATGCACGCCTTTCGCCGTACCGCGTTGACTCCGAGGTGAGCCGCATCCGTGATGGTGCGCTGGCGCCCGCCGATGCGCATCCTGAGACGCGCTGGATCCTCTCTGCCTGCGAGGCGCTGCGCGAGGAGAGTGGCGGCCTCTTCGACGCGCGCATCGCCGGCGTTGATGGGCGCCTTGACCCTTCGGGATACGTAAAGGGCTGGGCGATCGGTGAGGCGCATCGCATCTTGATTGCCGCTGGCATGGAGAACTGCGCTCTCGGGATCGGCGGCGATGTGGCCGCGGCGGGCGAGGGTCCGGGTGGCGCCGGCTGGGTGGTCGGCATCGCGAATCCGCGCGACGGCGCCACGGCGCTTGCCTCGGTGCGCCTGCGCGACGCCGCGATCGCCACGAGCGGCGAGGCGGAGCGACCAGGGCACCTGCACGACCCATCTGGCGGCGTCGCCCAGTCGCCATTCGCGAGCTTCACCGTGATCGGCCCAGCGATCGACCGGGTGGACGCACTCGCAACGATCGGCTGGCTTGAGGGTGCCGCTGGCATCGAGCGTGTTGACGCCGAGGAGGGTTACGGCGCACTCGCGGTCTATCGCGACGGTCGTGCGGTGGCGACTGAGGCGTTCCGCGCCATCGCGATTTAGCGCGGCCCCGCGCGGCGCGCACGTGTATCGTGCGCACATGACATCTCGTGAGGCTGCACCGCGTCGATCCGCACCACTCGGCTTCGCCTCGCGCCACCCGCGGCTCGGTGCCGCCCTCGGCGCGATCGCCATCTCGCAGTCGTCGCCGCTCGCAAAGCTTTCGGGGGGATCGCCCGCTGCAGTAACTCTCTACCGCGGCGTCTTCGCCCTGCCGTTCCTTGCCTTCATCGCGCGCCGCGAAGGGCACAGCGCGAGCCGTCGCGACCGCGCCCTCGCGCTCCTGGCGGGCGGCCTCTTCGCCCTCGACCTGCAGTGCTTCCACACCTCGATCCCACTCCTCGGCGTCGGCCTCGCAACGGTGGTGCCGAACGCGCAGGTGCTGATCGTCGGCGCGGTGGCGGCGCTCTCCGGCGAGCGCACGCCAGGGCGCGCGATCATCGCCCTCCCCTTCGCCTTCTCCGGACTTGCGCTGCTCGCGCGCGTCGTCGATCCATTCAGCGGCGGCGGTGCGGCGGTGCGCACCGCAGGGAGCGACCCGCTCCTCGGCGTCATTTGGGGGGTCGGTGCCGCCTCGTTCTATGCGCTCTATCTCGTCATCACCCGCCGCATCTCCGTTGGCTCTGATGCGGTCGGACCCTTCGGCATGCTGCGCGATGCGGCGGTCGGCACGATCGCCGTCTCACTGTCGATTGCGCTCTTCGACGGCACCGTTATTCCCGCCGAGCCATGGCCTGGCTACGCCTGGCTGCTGCTCTTGGCGCTCCTCTCACAGGTGCTCGGCTACCCGCTGATCAATGCGTCGATTCCAAAGCTGCCAAGCATCGTTGGTTCGGTGCTCCTCTTTGTGCAGCCGATCATGACGCTCGTGGCGGGGGTGGTGATCTTCGGTGAGCTGCCGACGCTCGGGCAGCTGCTGGGCGCAGGGCTGCTCTTTGGCGGCGTGCTGATCGCTGCGCGCCGCTAGCCGCGCTTAGCGCGAGTCGCCGCTAGCGCGGCGCGACAAGGGTGAGGATGCGCGCTGGGTTTTCGACGGTAATCTTTTGGATCGTTGCGGCGTCGACCCCCGCAGCGGTGAGTCGCGGCAGGAAGTTTCGCTGTAGGTAGGTGTAGCCAGCACCGCCGTAGCTCGCGAGCTGCGAGTCGTGGCACACATCTTGGCTGAGCATCAGCCGATCGGCGTGACCCTCGTTGAGCAGCGTTGTAATGAGTTCGATCACCCTCGGTTCGCCGGCGCGCTCAAGCGGCGTGAAGCTCATCCCCAAGAAGTCGGCCTCAACCGTCGCGCCGCGGCGCGCGATCTCACGCCAATGGTCGATGCGCGGCCACGAGTCGCAGTGGCCGATCACGACGCGCGCGGGATCAAGTCCCTCCTCTTCGAGCACGGTCAGCTGCGCAAGTCCAACGGCGCTCTGTGCAGCATGCGTAGTGACCGCGGCACCCGTGCGCATCGCTGCGCGCGCCGCGGCGCGAAAGACGCGCTCCTCTTGCGCCGTGAGCCACGGCTTGTCGCTACCGATCTCACCGATGATCCCGGGTCGCACGCGACCACCTGGCGCATCAGCATCAGGGAGCCCCTCTTCAAACTCGGCAACGATCTCGTCGGCAAGGTCGTCGACACTGCGCTGATCAATCCGTGCCTCGGGCGGGTA
The DNA here is from genome assembly GCA_003670745.1 of Chloroflexota bacterium. GTDB lineage: Bacteria > Chloroflexota > Limnocylindria > Limnocylindrales > Limnocylindraceae > Limnocylindrus. Next base: position 17,176 of record QWQR01000004.1, on the reverse strand, counting down.
GTAGGCGGTGCGATACCAACCAGAGCCGCCCACGATGTGCAGCCCCGTCGCCGCTGAGAGACGCGCGAGTCGCGGCAGATCTCGTCCGATCGACTGCAGGGTGAGATCGACGAGCGCGGATCCGCCCTCGCCCTTGTAGGCGGCGAGCTCCTCGATCATGCGCGGCTCCTCGCCGATCAGCTCCCAATAATCCCAGCGGTTCTCGATCCACCAGAGGGCGACTTTGGTGTGCTCGTGGGGGAGGGTGAAGCCGAGGTCGGCTGGGGCGATCGCCCCGCGGACGGTCTGGATCTCCCCAGGCTTGGCACGGCGGCCGTTGGCTGCAGGTGTGCTCATCCGCCCCATCGTACGGCCCCGCCCGCCCCCGCAACAGGAGCCCCGCGCGGGCGCGGGGGTGGGATGATCCCCCCAACGGTCAAAAGGTCGTCCGTTGGGCGCCGGGCCGAGAGTGAGGTAATGATGATGCGCATCAAGTCAACCTTCCTCGCGCTGATCGCAGGGGCCGCCATCGTTGCGGCCGCTTGCGGCGGAAGCGCGACCCCATCCTCGAGCGCAGCCCGCTTCCCAGACGGAAGCTACTGCGCCAAGTCGCTCGCCCTCGGCGAGGACTTCACCAAGACGCTCCTGTGGAAGGTCTGCGACGCAGGGAAGATCGTGATCTCCACCGACCCAGCCTATCCGCCGTACTCCTCGCTCGACGCGAGCGGCGAGTACGTTGGCTTCGACTCAGACACCGCGCGTGAGGTCGCCAAGCGACTCGGCGTGACGGTCGAGTGGGCCACCCCTGACTGGTCCGCAATCACCGCCGGCAATTGGGGCGGTCGATGGGACCTCTCGGTCGGCTCCATGACGCAGACCGACGATCGTGCGCTGGTCGTGGACTTCGTTGACCCGTACTTCTACGAGTCGGGCTACGTCATTGTTCCTGTGACCTCGACGGCCGCGACGGTCGCCGATCTTGCGGGCAAGACGGGTTGCGCGGGCGAGAGCACGACGCACTCGACGTGGATCGAGAAGGGCTATGCAGATAGCGCCACCGTGGTGCAGTTCAATGCGCCTCCGGTCGGAGCCAAGCTGAAGACCTATAAGACCGACCACATGTGCATTGAGGCGTATCTCTCGGGACGCACCAACGACTGGGACTTCATGGCGCAGAGCAAGGAGTTCCTCGAGGCTGCGATCACCGAGTCGAACGGCAAGTTCAAGATCCTCGGCGAGGCAAACTTTGCCGGTCAGATCTCGTTCGCCCTCGACAAGAGCGGACCAAGCGATGCTTCGATGCTCGCCGCGCTGAACGAAATCGTCGCAGCGATGCACGAGGACGGAACGCTCTCGGGCTTCTCGACAAAGAATCTCGGTCGCGACGTAACCAAGCCGTAGTGAACTAACGCAGCCATCGCTGGCTGCTGTGCTGGGGGAGTCGCGGGAGACCGCGGCTCCCCCGCACGCTTAATGCGAAGTGGAGGGTCAGATGCAGACTGACGCGCAGCAGCTCGCAGCGGCGGTGGCCGCCGACGAGGCGCGCCGCTCCGGTCGCTGGCAGCTCCGCTTCCGCATCGTTTGGGGCGCGATCGTCGCCCTCCTAATCCTCTTCATCGGCGTCTCCCTCAATGTGGAGATCGGCTTTATCTCTACTGCCGCGCCATTCATCCTTCAGGGGATCGGGCTCACCCTGCTCGTCTCCTCGGTCTCGATCGTGCTCGCCACAATCCTCGCCGCGATTGGGGCACTCGGCCGCCTCTCGCGCAGCGCCTTGCTGAACGCAATTGCCTCGTTCTATGTGAGCTTCTTCCGCGGCACGCCACTGATCCTGCAGCTGCTCTTCTGGTACCTCGCCCTGCCGCAGGTCGGCATCGTGCTCGACCCGGTGCTCTGCGCAATCTTCGCGCTCGGCATGAACTACGGCGCGTACATGACCGAGATCTTCCGCGCGGGGATCCAGGCGGTACCGCTCGGCCAGCGAGAGGCGGCCGCGGCCCTCGGCATGTCGTCGCGAACCGCGTTCATTCGCATCATTGCTCCGCAGGCGTTCCGCATCATCGTTCCAGCGATCGGCAACGACTTTGTGGCGATGCTCAAGGACTCGGCGCTCGCATCGACCGTGTCACTCCATGAGATTTTGTGGCGCGCCCAGAACATCGGCGCCCAAAAGTTCAAGACGCTGCAGACCTTCATGATCGCGGCGGTCGTCTACTGGGTCCTCACCATCGTCTTCACCGCTGTGCAGAATCGAATCGAGCGACGCCTCTCTGCAGGCGATCGCAACAGGGAGGTGAAGGGATGAGCTCCGCCATCGATCCTCGCTCTGCCGCTACCCCGCACGACGTTCACCCCGCCGAAAAGCCCGGCGCGCTGGTGAAGCCAGGGGCCGAGCCGGTTTTGAAGGCCACGCGCATCGCCAAGTGGTTCGGCGACAACCATGTGTTGCGCGGCGCCTCGATCACCGTGTGGCCCGGCGAGACGGTCTGCATCCTCGGTCGCTCAGGCTCCGGCAAGAGCACCTTCCTGCGCAGCCTCAACTTTCTCGAGGAGCCGACCGACGGCCGCGTGGAGATCGACGGTGTGGTGGTTGAGGCGGATCCATTCCACACCGCCGGAGTCGCACGTCAGGCGCAGATTCGCGAGGCGCGCCTGCGCGCCGGCATGGTCTTCCAGGAGTTCAACCTCTTCCCGCACCTCTCGGTGATCGGAAACTGCATTGAGGCGCCGGTGCACGTGAAGGGGATGGCGCGCAAGGAGGCTGAGGCGATCGCCGAGAAGTACCTCGAGAAGGTCGGCCTGATCGACAAGCGCGACGAGTATCCGTCGCGCCTCTCCGGCGGACAGCGCCAGCGCGTGGCGATCGCTCGCGCGCTCACGATGCAGCCGAAGGTGCTCCTCTTCGACGAGCCGACGAGCGCCCTCGACCCTACGCTCGTAGGCGAGGTGCTCAAGGTCATGGCGGACCTCGCGCATGAGGGGCGCACGATGATTGTGGTCACCCACGAGATGGACTTCGCCCACGAGGCAGCGGATCGTGTGTACTACATGGACCAGGGCGAGTTCGCCGAGGTCGGACCACCGGAGCAGGTGATCGACGCGCCGAAGGATCCGCGCACCAAAGAATTCCTCTCGCGCTTCCGGACGCTCGGCTCAAAGAAGTAGTCGCCATGGCGTCGCTCGGCAGCGGCAGCAGCCCCGACCTCCTCGTCGTTGGGGGCGGCGTGTGGGGGACCTGGACGGCGCTCTGGGCGCGACGACTCGGCGCCAGCGTCACGCTCCTTGAGGCGAACGAGCCGGGGCACGCAAAGTCGACCTCGGGGGATCACAGCCGCATCATTCGTCACGCGCATGGCACCGACGACCTGCTCGCCGGCTGGGCACAGCGCTCGCTCGCTGCGTGGCTCGACCTGGAGTCGCTCACCGGCGCGTCAATCTTTGTGCCGACTGGCGTCGCCTGGTGTGTCTCCGATGAAGGGGTCTGGGAGCGCGAGTCTGAGGTGCGACTGCGCGCCGCAAACATTCCGGTCGAACGGCTCACCCCCGACGAGGCGGTGCAGCGCTGGCCTTCAATGAGCGCCGCACAGCTGAAGAGTGTGCTGTATGAGCCGACGGCGGGATTTCTGCGCGCCGCCGCTGGCGTGCGCGCCGCCGCGCGCGCACTTGCAGAAGAGGGGGGCGTGATCGTGCGCGGTAGCGCCTCGGCTTCAGCCGACGGCCAGGCGCTCGACGAGAACGGCACGCCGATCGTGGCGGGCGCGGTGGTCTGGGCGTGTGGCCCGTGGCTCCCCGCGCTCTTTCCAGATCTGGTCGGTCGCGGTTGCGAGGCGGAGATCGCGCCGGTGCGACGTGACGCGGTCTACTTCGCGGCGAACGACATGGAGATCGGCGCCGCCCCCACATGGGTCGACGAGGGGCAGCGCGCCTGGGGGATGCCCGGCGACGGACCGCGCGGCGTGAAGGTTGGCCCTGAGATGGATGCTGGCAGCTTCGATCCGTCGGCGTGGCCCGATGAGGCGCATCCAACCTCGATTGCCGCCGCACGCGCCGCCGGCGGCTTGCGATTTCCGGCGATCGCGAACGCGCCGATCGTGGAGAGTCGCGCCTGTCAACACGAGCGCACGAAGAGCGGCCACTACGTGCTCGACCATCACCCGCGGAACCGCCGCGCCTTTATCGCCGGCGGCGGATCGGGGCACGGCTACAAGCAGGGTCCAGCCGTTGGCGAGTTCGCGGCGCGCGCCGCGCTGAACATCGATGCAATGAAGGCGCCCGATCGACGCTTCGCCATTTCAAAACGCGATAACGGACCCGAGAGCCCGATGGGCGATATGGGTGCGCCGACGCAGGGGTAGCGCGAGGTCTAGTTAGCGCGATGGTGGCTCAGCGCGGCTTAGAGCGCGCGCCCGCAGGAGTCCCCGCGCCGCCAGAGATCTTTGCGTCGCGCGAGGCGCGCGCGGCACTGCGGTCGCTGAAGTCGATCCCCTCCATGTCGCCCGGGGCGAGGCCCACTGCGAAGCCACGCGCGGTGCGTACTCCGTCGGCGGCGTAGCGATCGGCGACCATCAGGTCGAACGCCTGCACGCTCGCCTCAAGTTCGCTGTAGCGCCCAGGCGGCAGGTTCTGCGAGGCGGTGCCGCGCTGCTGCAGCGTGCACACATGCCAGTCCTGGCGATTCGTTTGATCCCAGAAACCGTGTGCATCGCTGAAGTCAAAGTCGGGTCGTGCGAGCGTGTCAGGGTGCACGTACCAGTCGCAGGTAATCAGCGATCGCCCTGGCGCTACTGGCTCGATCACGTGCACCATTAAGTAGTCAGGGTGGAGCGAGAGGAGCATGTTTGGCCAGAGGGCGAAGTAGTGGATGCGTCGTGCATCCTCGTCGGTGACGCCCTTCAGCCATGGGCGCTTGTGACTCCCGTGTTCAAGCCCCATCGTCGCTGCCTCACCAACGAGCGGCTGCCAGCCACCCTTCCACCAGCCGCGCGCCGGAATATCTTCGCCGAGGTCGTATGGGGTGAGTGCGTTCAGTTGTGGGTGCACGCCGGGGCAGTGGTAGCACTCCGAATAATTTTCAACGAGGATCTTCCAGTTCGCTGCAACGTCGTACTCCTCGCGCTTGGCGCGGCGAAGCGACTTCAGGTCGAAGCGATCGAACCAGGTGACGAGATCGTCGAGATACGAGAGGAGCGGCTCTGCCTCGCTCTCGAGCGTCAGGAAGATAAAGCCCTGCCAGGTTTCGCAGCGCACGGGCACAAGGCCGTAGTCGTCGAGCGAGAAGCGCTCGAGGTTCTCGGTGTGCTTCGCCTTAAGGAGTGTGCCGTCGGCGCTGTAGACCCAGGCGTGATACGGGCAGGTGATCTTCTTCGCGGTGCCGCACTCGGGCTTTCCGTCGACTGGCCCCTCGATGAGCGTTGCACCGCGGTGACGGCAGGCGTTATGGAAGGCGCGCACCACGTTGTCTTCACCACGAATGAGGATGATCTGCTCGCCGGCGAAGTCGAGGAGTCGGTACGAGCCTGCCTCGGGGAGCTCCTCCTCGCGACCGACGCAGCGCCACTCGCGGCGCAAGATCTCGTCGCGCTCCCAGGCAAAGATCTCGGGGTCGTGGAAGACTTTCGGCGGGAACATGTCGGCCGCTGCGAAGGAGCGGCGCACGGCAGAGATCGCGGCCGGGTCGAGCGGGGCGGGGCGCTTGGCGATCAACATGCGCCTATGGTGCCACGACGCCCCCACGAGGGCGGAGCCCCGTTCACCTGCCGCGCCACGCGCGGTGACCGCTACTGCAGCGGTGCGTGAAGTCGGAGCGTGTCGCCCTGCGGGTCGGTCACCTCGACGTTCAGGAGTCCGTCACGGTCGAAGCGTACGGTCCCCCTGCTGCCGTCGGAGCCACGGAGCTCGAGGCTGCCGTAGGCGCGGACCTTGCTGCCGCCGATCGTCGGGGCGAGCTCGGTGACGATCGTGCCGATCGCCTCGCCGCGCCAGGCGACGAGTCCGGCGGCGCGACCAGACTCGTCGACCTCGAACGAGAGGCGCGACGGTGCGGGCATGCCGAGGCCGCGCAGTCCGACCGTGGTGCCCAGCACCTGCTCGTTGGCGACGAAGGAGCCGATGCCTGGAAGCGCCGCGCGGATCTGAGCTTTGATCTCGCGCTGCAGCCCAACGTCGACCGCAACGATGCGCGCCCCAGTCTCACGATCGCGCTCGTGCGACTCGGTCGCGTCGTTAAAGGCGGGTTGCCGATAGCCACGGCCGTAGCTCGTTGACGCGGCAACGGCGTAGTAGGCGAAGCAGGTCAGTGCGGCGGCGCGCTCTGGTCCGCCGCCGCGCTTCGCGTTGAGGAGCTCCTTCAGCGGGTGGAGGAGGCGCGTCTTCGCGGCGCGACGGGCGAGGTACGACATGAACGAGGTGCCATGCGTCTCATATGCGGCACGGGCGTCGCCGTGCGGCGTGAATCCTGGGGCGGTGAGGCGCTCGTCGAGTCGTAGGGTCATGGAGTGATCGTAGCGCGGTTACACTTCGAACGATGCAGCGAACCGCGATCTTTGACCTGTCGCTCGCCGCCGCGCTCTGGGGCGGCATGTACGTGGTCTCAGCGGCGACCTTTGCGGCGATTGCACCGGCGGCGCTCGCGCTGCTACGCCTCGCGATTGGCGCCGCACTCCTGCTTCTCTGGTCGGCGCTGCGCGGCGGCGCGCCATCGCTCCCGCCGCAGCTTCGTCGCACCGTGCTGATCGCGGGCGTGGCGGTTGCCGCCTCGATGCTGTTGCAGTTCGAGGGCACAGCGCGCACCTCAGGGGTTGAGGGGTCAATCGTCACCATGTCGACGCCCGTCTTCGTTCTGCTCTTCGGCCGCGCGCTCGAAGGTGCGCCGATCGCGCGACGTTCGTGGGCGGGGATCGGTGTTGCTACCGCTGGCGTGCTCCTCTTCACGCTGCGCGCATCGGGTGACGCGAGCGCCGCGCTCGGCGGCGATCAGCGCAATGAGGGGCTGCTCGGCGTACTGATGCTTGTTGGTGGCGGTGCCGCATGGGCGCTCTATTCGAGCCTCGGTCGACCACTCGTCGCTGCGCTCGGCGCTGGGCGCGCGGTATCGCTCAGCTCCCTCGTTGCCGTGCCGCTCCTGCTCCCGTTTGCAGCGGCGGAGCTTGCTGTCGCGCCGATCACTACGCTCGCCCCCTCAACGCTCGCTGCGATCGCCTATTTAGGTGTGGGCTCAACGGCGATCGCCTGGAGCGCCTGGTATCGCGGCTACGCCGCCGCGACCCCGCGTCTCGCCGCCGGGATCCTATTTCTGCAACCTCTCATCGCAGGGTTGCTCGGCGTTGGACTTCTCGGCGAACCGATCGACGTCGCGCTGATTGCAGGGGCTGCGTTGCTTCTCGGTGGCGTGGCACTGATCACCGGCGTACCGATGCGCCCCGTAGCGCGGCAACGGGCCTAGAGCATGGACCTGCTCGACTATCGATCAACGACGCCGCCGGTGTTCGGTCGCGCCGCGATCACCATGGCTGACGATGGGAGCGCACGCGATCCTGGCGATCGCACCGCGTGGCGAGAGTGGGTCTCGGCGTCGAAGACGCGCAACTGGCTGCGACGTGAGCCGCTCCTTGATTGGCTCGACGAGCACGGCGCGGCGAAGGGCTTCGCAAAAGATGCGGGGGCCGATGCAGATCCGCCGAGTCCCTACGACCTGCGCAACCTGCTCTTTAGTCAAGGGAACAAATTTGAGGAGCGCATCTTTGGGCTGCTCGAGGCGCGCGTTGCGAGTCACCTGAAGGTTTCGACCGGCTGGGAGGAGACGCGCAGTCTCGCCGCAGCGGAGCGCACCTTTGAGGCGATGTGCGCTGGCGTTGAACTCATTGAGCAGGCGGTGGTGCGCAACCCGGAGAGTCGTACCTATGGCGCGATCGACCTGCTCGTGCGCAGCGATGCGCTCGAGCGCCTCTTTCCAGGAACGCTCACCGAAGGCGAAGAGCGCGTGAGCGCGCCAGGACTTACTGGCGCTGACGGCGCAGCGAAGCCGTGGCATTACGTGGTGGTCGACGTGAAGTTCTCGACGCTCGACCTTTCGGTGAACGGCTATTCGGGGAGCTCGCACCGCCACTACGCGGGCCAGGTGCTCGTGTATACGGCGGCGATCGCACGCCTGCAGGGGTACTGCCCACGCGAGGCGTACCTGCTCGGTCGCACCTGGACTACGACGAAGGGGCGCGGCAGCGGGGCGCTTGATCGCCTTGGTCGCGTGCCGATTGATCGTGACGTGTCGCGCGATAGCGGTCGCGCCGATGCAACTCCGCTCGCCGTGGAGGTCGCACGCGCGGTGGAGTGGGTGCGCCTGATGCGCGCCGAAGGGGCCAACTGGTCGGCGCTGCCGCGCCCGTCGCGACCTGAGCTCTACCCGAATCTCAACAACGATCAGGACCAGCCGTGGAGTGAGGCGAAGCGACGCATCGCCGACGAGATCGGCGAGCTCACCGCGCTCCCCGGCGTAGGGCCCGAGCTGCGCGACGCGGCGATCGCGCGCGGCATTACGGGCAGGTTCGAACCCGGCCTGAGCGCCGAGCGACTTGAGGTAGGGGGCGACGTGCGCCCACGACGACTCAGCGTGGTGCTCGCCGCCAACGCGCCAGAGCGCGCCGCAGCGATCGCCGCCGATCCGTCGAGCGCCGTGATCCCCGCGACGATCAACCTTGGCGGCGATGACGAGCACGAATGGCGCGCGCCATACGCGCTCGAGTTCTTCGTCGACTTCGAGAACACGCAGAACCTTGACGACGACTTTTCAGCGCTCCCAGCGGTGGGCGGCAATCCGTGCATCTTCCAGGTTGGCTGCCTCGTAAAGGTGCGCGGCAGAACGCCGACCGCCGACGAGATCGCCGCGGCGAGGGCGTCGGGGGCTGATCCTGGCGAACGTCTTGTGCGCGGCGACGACGCGTCGTTTGCGCAGTGGACCGCCGCACGTCTCGCGCCGAGCGCCGAACGTGCGGTGCTCGACGCCTGGCTCACCTTCATGGGCGCATGGCGTACCTCGCTCGGCCTCGAATGGGACGAGGCGCGGATCGTGCACTGGTCGCCGGCTGAGCCGAACCTTCTCACCAACTCCCACAACTCGGCGCTCGATCGCCACCCCAACTGGCGACTCCCCGCGGATCTCGGCTGGTTCGACGCGCTCGATCGGCTCGTGCATCGCGTTCCACTTGGCGTGGCCGGCGCGTGGGGCTTCGGGTTGAAGCAGATCGCCAAGGGGATGCATCGTGCGGGGCTGATCGCCACCGTGTGGGGCGACGGACCGGCCGACGGCCTCGGCGCTATGGCCGCCGCCTACGAGGCGGAGCGCCGCGCCGCCGCCGACAAGAAGCGCCTCGCCGACTACGACTTCATTCGCGCTGGCGCCGAGTACAACGAGGTCGACTGCAGGGCGATGGCTGAGATCGTCGCCTGGCTCCGCGCGAACCGCTAAGCGCGGCGTCGGTAGCGACGCGCGATCACGCTGTAGAGCGGAAGGCGCAGCAGTAGCTCCGAGACGGGTCGCGCCTCGCGGCCGTCGCGCCCCTCGATCGCAAGGAGGCGATCGGCGGCGTCGCCCTCAACGTGGCGTGGATCACAGATGCCGAGGTCGATCTCGACCTCGCCGGGCGTAGCAGGTCCGAGCTTCTCGAGAATGGACGCGGGGATTCCCTCCTCGCCGTATTCAGCGCGAATCTCCTCCTCCATTTGCCAGCGCGGTTTGCGGAAGAGGATCGCGCGCCACGCTTCGGCGATCGCGGGGGTGACGGTGCCATCACCGGGCTGCGGTGCGTCGGAGAGGTCGCTGCCGCGCGCCCAACGCGACGCCTGGTGCAGCAGCGCGTACTCGTCGAGCTCGAGGTAGGCGGCGAGGTCGTCGGCGGGCGATGCGTCGCCAAAGAGCGCGCGGATCGACGGCGCAAACGCCTCCTTCATGTCGAGATCGATGCCGCGCACCGTTCGATGCAGGTAAACCTGCTGGTACATGAAGTGACGCGCGTTGAGGAAGCTCTCCAGCGCACCGATCGCCGGCTCGTAGAGGCTGAGGCCGCGCGCGCCGATAAAGCTGTAGTGGCGCAGCCGCTCAACGTCGACGGCGCCGATCTGCACGCCGGTCATGTAGGCGTCGCGGCGCACGTAGTCAAGGTTGTCAACGGTAAAGACGCCCGAGAGCAGCGGCTGGAGGATCTGCACCCAGCGCGGCGCGCGCGGGTCGCTGATCGGCGGCTTGGAGACGAGGAGGCTCACCCACGCTGGGTCGATCGACTCACCGTCGCTAAAGGTGCCGCGTCCATCGGCGCCGACCGGAGCGCGTCGTAGGTCGCGAATGATCGTGCCGAGCTCGCGCTCAATGATCAGCGCCGAAAGGTCTTCATGCGCCAGCCGCTTCCCCGGCGCGCGGCGCTCATCGTGTGGTGCGGGGTGGTACTCGAGCACGGCGTGGTCAAAGAAGTGGGCGAACGGCCCATGCCCGACGTCGTGCAGGAGCCCCGCGACGCGGAGCGTTTCGACCACGAGCCCCTCGCTCGGCACTGGGGCGCCGCTCGCGGCGAGCTGCTCCTTGAGCGTCGGATAGAGGTGGCGCGCCCAGAGCCCCGCCTCGTGCATCACACCAAGGCCGTGGGCGAAGCGGCTGTGCTCGGCGGTTGGGAAGACCCAACGCGCGCTCTGCAGCTGGCTGATACGGCGGAGGCGCTGCACCCACGGGGTGTCGAGCAGATCCTCTTCGGCGGCGCGTTCACCATCGAGGCGCTTCGTCAGCTCGATGTAGCCGTGGATCGGATCGCTGATCAGATTCACCGCCTTGAAGCGCTGCGCTTCGTCGCTCATACGCCCTCGCTGCTCATGCGCCGTACACCGTTGCTGCGTCGCGATGGGTGCGCGCGATATCGTCGCGCAGTGGCACGGGGGTAATCACCTCAGCGTCGCCGCCCCAGCCGAGGATCCACGGGCGCACCTCGTGCGTTCCTGAGAGGCGTGCGCGCCAGAGCAACGAACCGTCACCTTGCATCTCGGTCTCTTGCGACGGATGCCAGCGTACCGCGACGACGCGCGCCGCCGCGCTTGACGAGAACTTGATCACCACCTCTTCGAGTGGCTGGTCGGCAACGATGTCCCACGCCGCGGAGAGTTGCTTCTCGAGCTCCATGTCGCGCGGTCGCACAAATGTGGTGATGCCAACCTGCGCGTTGCTCATGCGGTCGAGTCGGAAGGTGCGCATTGCGTCGCGCCCCTCGTCGTATCCGATAAGGTACGTAGCGAGCGTCGCCGCCGACGGCTCAATCAGATACGGGCGCACACGCGCGCGGCGTGTCGCGCCGGGGTTGCTCCACGCGGCGGCGTAGTCAAACTCGACCACGCGCGACGAGATCCATGCGCCTGCAACCTTGCGAAGGAGCTGCTGCGCCTCGGGATCGCCGCGCACCTCCGCGATCTGCTCGACCGTTCGTTCCACCGTTGAGCGGAGCGGCTCCTCCAGCATGCCGCCGAGCTTCATCAGCGCGGCGCCGAACTCTGGGTCGTACCCGGTCGAAAATTTTGCGAGGAGCCGCGCAGCGAGCACGATCGACAACGCCTCGTCGCGACTGAAGTGCAGCGCCGGCAGCAGCCCCTTCTCGGTGACGCCCCAGCGGCCGTGTTCGTTCCAGATCGGCATCTCAACCTCGCGCTCGAGCGCCTGAAGGTCGCGATAGGCGGTGCGGCGACTAACGCCGAGCCGCTTCGCCAGGTCCTCGGGGCGAACCCCCGCCGTGCCTGCGGCGGTCACGTAGCGATAGGCGCGGATGAGCCGCGCCGAGCGATCACGCTTCTGGAACTCCTCGTTGCGGCCCTTGCTCGCTCGGGGGCGACTGCTCTTCATGGCGCAGATCGTGCCACACCTGGGTTACAGGCGGGACCTGGATCCTGAATCGTGCTCAGCGACGCGCGGCGTCGACGAAGGCGCGCCAGACGCGCTCGAGTTCGGCGGGGGAGCTCTCGGTGCGCTCGGGGTGGCACTGCACGCCGAGCACGAAGCGATCGCCTTGCTCCTCGAGCCCCTCAACGAGACGGCCACGCGGTGAGTCGGAGAACGCTGTGGCGGTGAGCTTCGGGCTCAGCCGCTCTTCGGTGACCGCTTGGTGGTGATAGCTGTTCACCGCGAGCGGCGCGGTCGCATCGCCGAGGATCGACGCGAGTCGCGTCCCCACCGCAACGTCGAGCGGATGCGAGAGGGCGGGAGATTCAGGATACGCGGCGCCGACCTGCCCCTCGACGTGTTGCAAGAGGCTGCCGCCACGATGCACGTTGAGGAACTGCAGGCCGCGGCAGATGCCGAAGACCGGGATGGCACGCCGATCTGCAGCGTCGAGTGCCGCCCACTCCAGTGCGTCACGTGCGGCATCAATCTCCACCGCGCCGTTCACGGGCTCGCCGTAGCGCGCCGGATCAATGTCGGCGCCACCCGAGAGCAAGAGTCCCTCCATCTGCTCGAACGCGGTTGCGCGCTGTGAATCATCCGCGGCGGAGGAGATGAGCAGCGGCAGTCCGCCGGCGCGTCGTACGCCGTCGGCGTAGCGTTCGTTTACTAGCGCGACGCGCGCCGGATCAAGGTGCGCGTCATGTGCGGCGACGGTGATGACGATGAGCGGTGCGCGCGTCATGGCTTAGCGACTCGTGGCGAGCGTCGTCAGTGAGGCGAGGAGGCGATCGACCTCTTCGGCGGTGTTGTACGACATCAGCCCGACGCGCACGACGCCGCCACTCGCGGTGAGGTTGAGCGATTCGATCGCGTTCACCGCATAGAAGTCGCCGCTCCAGACCTGGATCCCCTCGGCGCCGAGGTGCGCAGCGATCGTGTCAGGGGTCGCAAATGCGGCGTTGAACGAGACGATTGAGGTGCGCTCCGCGGCGCGTTCTGGCGCGGTGATCCCCCAGACCTTTACTCCGGGGATCGCCTGAAGGCCGTCGATCAGGCGCCGGGCGATGGTGCGCTCGTAGGCGGTGATCGCCTTCAACCCCGCACGGATCTCGCCGCGGCGGCCGCTCAGCGGGGCGGCATCAGCGGGGTCGCCGAACTCACGGCCGACCCAGGCGAGGTAGTCGATCGCCGCGGTCGTCGCCGCCTGCGACTCGTAGCTTGCCGTCCCCGTCTCCCACTGGTCGTGCGCCGGTCGCACCTTATAGCGGCCGTAGCGCTCGAGAAGCTCGAGTCGCCCGTAGAGGAGGCCCGCATGTGGGCCGTAGAACTTATACGGCGAGCAGAGTAAAAAATCGGCGTTCAACGCCTGCACGTCGATCGGGTAGTGCGGTGCGCTGCAGACCGCGTCGAGCACAGAGAGCGCGCCGACCTCGTGCGCCGCGGCCACGATCTCGGCCGACGGGTTGATGGTGCCGATCGCGTTCGACGACATGCCCGTCGCGACGATCTTCGTGCGCGGCCCGAGGAGCGAGCGCAGGTGGTCCATATCAACGGTGCCGTCTTCGGCGCGCACGCGCGCCTCGCGGAGCAGAAAGCCATGATCTTCGGCGAGAAGGCGCCACGGGTTGTAGTTCGCGTCGTGGTCGAGGAGCGTCACCACCACCTCGTCGCCAGGCTTCATGCTGCGCGCGAGCGAGCGGCTCAGTTGAAAGTTGAGCGTCGTCATGTTGGCGCCGAACTTCACCGTCTCCTTCGGCGCGTTGAGAAGATCCTCGGCGGCGCGGTGCGCCGCATCTTCGACTGCGGCCTGCGCGCGTGAGGTTGGGAAGTCACCGCCAGAGTTCGCGTTCGCCTGCACGAAGAAGTCGCGATAGGCGTCGATCACCGCTTGTGGCACCTGCGTGCCGGCCGGGCCGTCGAGAAAGGCGAGCGGCCGACCGTCGGGGAGGGTGCGAGCGAGCGCGGGGAAGAGGGCGCGGATCGCTGCTACGTCGTAAGGGCGTCGTGGGCTCATGCGCCGATCCTAATCCCTGCGCGCGTGGTCGCGCGACTGCCTACGCACGCGGGCGATCACGAGCGCCGCTGCTGCGACGAGGGTGCCGAAGGCGACGGGGAGCGCGAGCGCGATGAGCAGCCCGAGCGCGCCGCCTGGCCCAGTCGCAACGCCGCCGTTGCGCGCGTCGCCGCTCGGGGCGACGGGGGTCGGCGTCGGAGTCGCCGCGGTGACGGTGGAGGCGGAGGTGACCGCCGCAGAAAGGGTGAGGAGGGCGAGAAGGAGGAGGGCGAGGCCGGCGCCAACCGCGAGGAGCCCGCCGACGTTGATGAGCAGGGAGGCGCGTCGCCCCGTGCCGATCACCCGGAGTGCCTCACTGCGCTCAAGCGTGGTGAAGACGAGTGGGCGGCCCCCATCGGCGGTGAGTCGCCCGTCGGCGAGACGCCCCGCGGCAGTGGCGCGATCGAGGGTGCTGATCTGCTCGAGGGCGACGCGGGCGCCGCGCTGCGGATCGCTCGCCGCTAGCTGCCCCACAAGGTCGCGTGACGATGCGTCGGCGAAGTCGCGCCGCGCGTCGCGTAGCTCGGCGACGCTCCCCTCCCATTGACGCACCACCACGATCAACCCGTCGTCGAGCGCTGCGGCATCGATCGCAATCGCACCCGTTGCATCACTGATCGAGAAGGGGACGCTGCGCACCGCGCGATCGATCTCGCGCCACGCTCCACCATCATCAATAAGTACTCGCTCTCGCCGATAGACGAGCGGGCGGTGGTTCTCGTCTTCAAATGCCTCGACCGCGTCAACGCCGCCGGTGATCGCGATGTAGCGACCAGATCCGAGGCGCGCGGCGAGTCGAAGTGCGTCGCTCGGAGTAAGTGGCGAAAGGCTGGCAAGGAGTCGGCCGGCGCGCGATCGCGCGCCGCCGCGTCGCGTTCCAAACGTTCCGAGTGCGATCAGCGCCACGCCGAGCGCCGCGAACTTCAACGGATCCATCTAGCGGCCACCCGTGGCGGGATCGATCGACTGGGCCTCGCCGCTGACGCTCGTGAGCACAAGGCGTCCACCCATGAGCGCCGCCGCCGCGACCACGTCGCTATGGGCAAGGCGCCAGCGCACGTCGCCGTCGGGGCGAATCGCCCACGTCTCGACTTCGCTCTGCACGATCACGTGGCCAAAGCGCGGCGAGGCGATCAGCTCAACGACCGGGGTTCCTGTTTGGTGGCTCCAGGCGAGCGCGCCGGTGCGCGCGGCGAAGGCGTACACCGTGAAGCCGTAGCCGACGACGAAGAGCCCCGCGTCATCCCAGTGGATCGCGCGCGGCGCGTCGTAGATGAGCGAGGCGAGGCGCACCGCCCAGGCGCCGCCCGGCGTCTCCACGCGGAGCTCCATGCGGCAGAGTCGATCGGGATCGCTCTCGGCCCCCGCGCCCAGAGTGCCGTGGTCGACGAGCGTCGCCCCCGCCTCGGAGAGGGCGAAGACCGCGGCGGCCTGCCCGCTGCTCCCCCAGGTGGCGCGCACGTGAAGGCCGCCGGGGAAGGTCGAGACGAGGCTGTGCGGCTCAGTAGCGCCGCTGGGAATCAGTGGGGCCGATCGCTCGTTCACCCGCCGATCATAGGCGGGGCGTACGATCGCGCGATGAAGGCGATCCTCTTTGACTGGGACGGCACTCTTATCGACACGACCGAGGCCGTCTACGACGCGAACGTCGAGGTCCTGAAGTCGCTCGGCCTCCCGGCACTCACGCGCGAGCGCTACGGCGAGCACTACTCGCCGAACTGGCGGCTGATGTACGCAGCGCTCGGTGTCCCCGAGCAGCTGGTCGAGAACGCGGCCGGGATCTGGCATGCCGCCTATCGCGGCCACGAAGCCGACCTGCTCCCCGGCGCCTACGAGTCGCTCGAACGCCTCGTCGCGGCGGGCATTCCGATCGGCGTCGTCACCGCCGGCGATCGGCGCGTCGTATCGGCGCAGCTCGCGCGTCACGGCGTTGATGATCTTCTTGGCGCCGTCGTGTACGGCGACGACGCGCCAGAGCAGAAGCCGCATCCGGCGCCACTCCGTCGCGCGATCGCTGCGCTCGGCCACGCCGCCAATCCTGAACGCACCGCGTTTCTTGGCGACACTCTTGACGACGTGCGCATGGCACGCGCTGCTGGCGCGCGCGCGGTTGGGATCCATTCGCCCTTCTTTCATCCCGAACGATTCCTCGCCGAGGCCGGCGCGCACGAGCACGCCCCATCGGTTGCGGCATGGGTTGACGCACTACTCACCGAGCTCGCCGAGCGACCGTAGTCGCCCAAGCCGCAACAGCGACTGCTAGACTCCACCCATCGCGACAGGGGAGCGCCATAGGGCGCTGAGATGCGGGGTGGCCCGCGAACCCTCGGAACCTGATCCGGGTCATGCCGGCGAAGGGAGACGCAGAGCCCCTTGCGATAGGAAGGTGGCCGCGTGCGCGCTCTGATCCTCTCTGGCGGTGACGCACCAAGCCGCGCAGCGCTCGACGCCGCGCGACCCGGTTGGCGCGACGCCGACCTCGTCATTGGCGCTGACTCTGGGGCGCGCCACGCCGCTGGACTTGGCCTACCGCTGCATCGTGTCGTCGGCGATTTTGACTCACTCAGCGCGGCGGAGGTCGCCGCGTTCGCCGCTGCCGGCGCTGTTATTGAACGGCATCCAGTTGATAAGGACGCAACAGACACCGAGCTCGCGCTTATCGCCGCACTCGATGCGGGGGCGACGCAGATCTCGATCCTCGCCACCTGGGGCCTGCGCGCCGACCATGCGCTCGGCACGGCGACGCTCCTCACCCACCCACGCCTCGCTGCGGCAGGGGCGACGGCCGAGCTGCTCGATGCCGCAAGTCGCATTCGGCTCTTGCAGGGCGACGCTGTGCTGCGGTTGGAGCTTGCGCCAGGAACGATCGTGTCGCTCATTCCATGGGGGGGAGACGCAGTCGTCTCGGCGAGCGGCCTGCAGTGGCCACTTGTGCAGGAGACCCTGCGTGCTGGTGCATCGCGCGGAATCTCAAACGTGAGCGTCGAACCGACGGTGGAGATTCAGCTCCATCGCGGAGCGCTGTTGGTTGCCGATGGAGGTGTGGAATGAAGGAGGCAGTGCAATCGCAACGCGCGGCGACGCGCGGATGGAGCCTGCTCGAGCTTGTCACCGTCGCGGCGATCGGCGTCGCCTGCGGCGTGCTCTTTGCCGGATGGAACCTGCTCTGGGGTGCAGCATCACCACTCTTCGCCGCGGTCCTGCCGTTGCAGTACCTGCTCTTCGCCGGCACGTGGGTG
>QWQR01000039.1 GCA_003670745.1 Chloroflexota bacterium | reverse complement strand
CGCGGTCGACCGGCACGTTGGTGCGGGCGGTGTTCGGCACGTAGTCGAGGTCGCAGTCGGGGTCGGGGGTTTCGTAGTTGATCGTGGGGGGCACGGTGCCGCTCTCGATCGCCTTGATCGCCGCGAGGCCCGCCACGGCGCCAGCGCCACCGAGTAGGTGGCCGACCATGCTCTTCGGCGAGCTGATCGGGATCTTGTAGGCGTGATCGCCGAGGGCACGCTTGATCGCCTTCGTCTCGGTGGCGTCGTTGAGCGGCGTGCTGGTGCCGTGGGCGACGATGTAGCTGATCTCTTCGACGGTTGCCCCGCCGTCGCGGATTGCCTTGGTCATGGAGGCTGCGGCGCCGCGCCCGGTCGGCTCGGGCGCCGAGATGTGGAATGCGTCGGCGGAGCTGCCCGCCCCAAGAAGTTCGGCGTAGATGGTGGCGCCACGGGCGCGGGCGTGAGCGAGCGTCTCAACGACGAAGACCGCGCCACCCTCGCCGAAGACGAAGCCGTCACGGTTCTTGTCGAATGGTCGGCTCGCGTGTGTTGGATCGTCGTTGCGCTTGCTCAACGCCCCCATATTTGCGAGTGCGGCGAAGGCCATCGGGAGGAGTGGCGCCTCAACGCCACCGGCGATCACCACGTCGGATTCGCCGCTACGAATCAGGCGCAGCGCATCTTGAAAGGCGAGCACGCCAGTCGCGCAGGCGGCGGCCTGGGTGATGGCGGGCCCCGTGAGGCCGTACTTCATGCTCACCATGCAGGCGCCCATGCTCGGGCTGAGTGCGGGAATAGCGAAGGGGCTGACGAAGCGGCCCCCGCGCTCTCGGAAGGCGTCGGCCCCCATGGTGACCTGCTCAATGCCGCCGCCGCCGGTGTTGATGATCGTGGCGACGCGGTCGCGGCGCTCGGCGTCCCACTCGTTGATCTTGGCGAGGCCCGCATGCTCGATCGCTTCGGTCGCCGCCGCAACGGCGAACTGCACGAAGCGGCTCATGCGCCGCGCCATCTTCATCTCCATTGTTTTCGTTGGGTCGAAGTCCTTCACCTCGGCAGCGATGCGCACCTCGTTTGCCGACGGGTCAAAGTGGGTGATGAGGCCAGCCCCTGAGCGACCGGCGACGAGCGCCTCCCAGTAGCTCGCGGCGCTGTTGCCGATCGGGGTGATCGCGCCGTAGCCGGTGATCACGGCGCGCGCCGTGTCGAGTCGCTGAACCTTTTCCTCGTCGCTCACTTCCCCTCCCATCGGCGCAGCACGATCGCGCCGTTGTGTCCGCCGAGCCCGACATTGCTGCTCACCGCCGCGCGAATCGTCGCAGGGCGCGTCTCCAGCGCAACGTTCAGGTTGCAGGCAGGGTCAACGCTCTTGGTGTTGATCGTTCCTGGGATCACCTGATGGTGCACGGTGAGCGCGGTGAAGATCGCCTCGACGGCGCCAGCGGCGCCCATAAGGTGGCCGGTGAGCGACTTCGTTGCCGAGATCGGGATCTGCGCGCCGCGCGTACCGAACACGGCGTGGATCGCCGCGGCCTCGCGCTGGTCACCCACGGGGGTGCTCGTACCGTGCGGGTTGATCACGTCAATCTCGCTCGGGTCGATTGAGCCGCGTTGTAGCGCCCACTTAATGGAGCGGGCGGAGCCTGCGCCCCCCTCGATCGGCTGGATCATGTCGTGCCCGTCGGCGGAGCTACCGTAACCAACAACCTCGGCGTAGATCTTTGCGCCGCGCGCCTTCGCGCTCTCGAGGTCTTCAACGATGAATGCTCCGGCTCCTTCGCCGAGGACAAAGCCGTTGCGATCGACGTCGTACGGGCGGCAGGCGGATCCATCGCCCTCGCCGTCGCGTGGGCTACCGAGGCCGCGCATGTTCATGAAGCCGATGTGTGCAACCTCAATGAGCGGATTCTCCGTGGAGCCAGCGATCACCGCCATCACGTCGCCGCGCTTGATTGCCTCGGCCGCCTCACCGAGCGCATGTGTTCCGGTGGCACAGGCGGAGACGACGGCGAGGTTGTGGCCGACCGCCCCCGTCTCGATCGCGATCATCCCCGAGGTGCTGTCGACGAGGCCGTGGGCGATGAAGGTTGGGGCGACGCCCTTCGTCCCCTTCTCCTTCCACGCCATCTGGTTCTCAATGAAGAGTCCCTGCCCGCCGGCGCCAGAGCCGAAGACGACGCCGACCTCTTCGCGGTTCGCATCGGTGATCTCGAGGCCGCTGTCGGCAAGTGCCGCCTTGGCGCTCGCGACGCCCCAGTGGATCTCGGGTCCGGTGCGGCGGATCGACTTTGCGTCGAGCCATGCGGCTGGGTCAAAGTTCCGCACCTCACCGGCGATGACATACGGGGTGTACGGCGAGGGATCCCAGTGGGTGATGCGTCCGATGCCGCCGCGCCCTTCGGTGAGCGAGCTCCAGACGCTTCCGAGATCGTTGCCGATCGGCGAGACGATCCCCATGCCGGTGATGACGACGCGTCGCGTGTGGTCTGGTTTTCGCATCGCTTGCTCCTAGGCTGCCACGACCGCCGCGGCGGGGAGGTCATCAATGGAGAGAAGTTCGGCGCCTTCGGCGCTCGGGATGCGCTTCACCAGACCGGTGAGCACACGACCGGCGCCAACCTCGACGTAGCGCGTGGTGCCGACCGCAGCCATGGCGTTGACCGCGGCGATCCAATCGACGCCGCCGGTGAGGTGGTTCGACAGTTCGTTGCGCAACTCAGCGGCGGTGGTGATGAGCGACGCGTCGGCGTTGGCGAGCATCGGCGTCGTTGGGTCGTTCACCGTGATGGCGCTCAGTTCGGCGCGCATCGCTTCGGCCGCCTCAATCATGAGCGGCGAGTGCGAGGCGATGCTCACCTGCAGCCGCACCGCGCGCTTCGCACCAGCCGCTGTTGCTGCGGCGACCGCACGCTCGATGGCGTCGACCTCACCGGAGAGCACGATCTGTCCTGGCGAGTTGCGGTTCGCGAGCACGAGCACGCCGTGGGCGCGGCCCGCGTTGACGACCGAGTCTTCTGCGTTCTCGGGGAGGCCGAGGATCGCCGCCATGGCGCCAGGTCGCCCGCCACCAGAGACCTGCATCAGATCACCGCGTCGGCGTGAGAGGCGCACCGCATCGGCGAGCGAGAGTGAGCCCGCCGCAACTGCGGCGGCGTACTGCCCGGCCGAGTGCCCAGCGATGCGCTCCGGAATATCAAGCGTGGTGCCAGCAGCAGCTGCGCGCTCGCGCGCCGCTGCGAGCAGGGCAATCGAGATCGCGAGGATCGCCGGCTGTGCCTGCTCCGTGCGCTCCAGCGCTTCGCCTGGCCCTTCGGCGATGAGACGGCTCAACTTCTCGCCGAGCGCCTCGTCGGCCTCGGCCATCACCGCGCGTGCGGCGGGGGAGGCGGCGAGCACGGCGGCGCCCATGCCGACGCTCTGCGAGCCCTGCCCAGGGAAGACCCATGCGGTGATCGGGGACATGCGAGAGAGCGTAGCGGCGCCCGCAACGGGTTGCGTTATTATGTGCGCACATGCATACAAATCGGCCACCACGCAGCAGGAGGATCCTCACCGATCTCGGCCGTGCCGCAGACGAGCTGCGCAGTCGGCTCCCTGGACCAGGCGGCTTGTCGACGCCGCACGACGAGGTCGCCCGCCGTCGCCAGAGCCTCGGTGAGATCGGCGGGCGCATCGTTTCGATTCGCCGCCTCTGGCGCGAACTTGTGCTGAGTACTGCTCGCCAGCTTGCACCGAGCGACCTCTCGCTGCCGCAGGTCGCCGCGCTCTACCTGCTCGCCGACGGCACGCCGCGCAACGTTGGCGAGATCGCACGCGAGCTGGGTCGTTCGCATTCGGCAACAAGCCGCCTCGTCTCACACCTTGTTGCGCGCCGCTACGTGCGCGCCGGCGTGGGCGACGATCGTCGCCGTCGCATGCATCGGTTGGCCCCTGCGGGTGAGAACTTTCTCACCTCGATCGACCGTGGCCGCGCGCAACAGTTCGTTGGCGTGGTGCGCAGGCTCCCCGCTGCGGAGCGCGGACTTGTTGCCGCTGCGGTCGCTGCGCTTGCGACGCGCGATCCGCGGTAGTGTCGCGCGCTAGAGCGCGCTAGAACGAGTTACTTGGTGCCGGCGTAGCCGAGCACAACGTCGTAGAGCACCTCAACGCCCCAGGCGAGCGCCTCGAGCGAGACGCGCTCGTCGACACCGTGGAAGCGCTCCATGAAGCGCTCCTTCGGGTCGAGCAGGTAAGGCGAGAAGCCATACGTTGGAATTCCCGCCGGAACGGTGACCTTTGCGTCGGTTGCGTACGGCGCAACGGCGGGGATGATGATCGCCTCGGGGTCGCGCGCGCGGATCGCGGCGGCGCAGATGCCGAGGATCTCGTGATCCATGGAGTTGCTCACCGCCTCGCCCACGTCGATTGAATCGATGGTCACGAACGGCGCAAGGTCGGGGCCGATGCGCTCGAAGAGGGCGCGCTCGGCTGACTCGCGCGTGGCGCCAGGAAGGATGCGGCTATCGACCGTGAGCTTCGCAGCGCCAGGGAGCACGTTCTCGCGAATCCCTGAGGCGATGATCGTCGGCGCGAAGGTGTCGCGGAGCACCGCGCGCAGGGCGCGGAGCAGCTCAGGGGCGCAGCCGGCGGCGGGGGCGGCGGCGTTCAGCGCCTTAGCGTCATCGAAGGTGATCTCGCCGAGGAGCCCATCGAGGCGGGTGAGCGCCGCGGCGGGGAGCGCCGCCTTGAGCGCGTCGACGAGGGCGCGGTTCTCGGGAACGAACTGCACCGGCCCCGGAACCGAGACGCGCTCGACCACGGCGGCGGCGCGCAGTAGGGCGTTATCGGAGTCGGGCATTGAGGCGTGGCCCCAGCGCCCGCTGATCGAGAGGGCGAAGCGCGCGAAGCCCTTCTCGGCGACTTGCAGCGGATAGATGCGGCGACCCGCGGCGGTGATCGTCATGCCTCCCGCCTCGGTGAGCGCGACGGCAGCGTTGAGCCAGTCGGGGTGATCGCGCAACACGAGCGCGATGCCATCGAGGCCGCCCGCCTCTTCGTCGGCGGTGGCGGTGAGGATGATGTCACGCGCGAGACCTGGGATCGGATCAACGGCCGGGTTGAGCCCCGCGGCACGAGCGCGCGCACACAGCAGTCGAACGACGCCGACCTGCACGGCGAGCGCCCCCTTCATGTCGACGGCGCCACGCCCCCACACATAGCCCTCTTTAATTTCTCCGGCGAACGGATCAACCGTCCAGCCGTCTTGGTTTGCCGGAACAACGTCGAGGTGCGCGAAGAGGAGCAGCGCGCCGCGGGCAGCATCGCGCGGGTTTAACGTGGGATCCGCTGCGCTGTTCGCGCCACGCAGTCGCACGCTCACGTTGCCGCGGCCAGGGATCGGTTCGTAGAAGTCGGGCTGCAACCCCTCACGCTTCAGCAGCTCAATGAGCACCTTGGCTGGGCGCGTCTCGTTCCCCGGAGGGTTGACGCTCTCGGCGCGAATCAATTCGGCGAGCTGATCGGCCGCCTCACGCCCAACGGTGGCGAGTGCCGCGGCGTCGAGCGACGCAGAGGGGAGGCCCTTCGGGAAGCGCTCGGCGGCGCTCGCGTTGAACTGCACGTTACTCACTGCGCATTACTCATCGTTTGGAGAGGATGACATCTAAAATGGTGAAGAGGAGCGTCGTTCCCACCAGGCCGAAGACGATGAGCTTGACGATCCGCATCCCGCTCCGCTCCTCGGCTGCGGCGCGCTCGGCGTCGGGGGAGATGCTCCCTGGGATCTCAGGGGCGTCGAGGCCGCGCAAGCCACCGCGCGGATCTTTGGCGTTCGTCACTTCGCCCCGCGGCGGCCAAGCGCGTCGGCGAGGCGCGAGCCGGTGGTGATCGCGCCGTCGGAGGCGCTGCTCACGAGTGCCGCGTACTTGGCGAAGACTCCGCCGCTGTAGCGGGGGGCAGGCGGCTTCCAGGCGGCACGGCGTGTGGCGAGCTCCGCTTCGGGGGCGTGCAGTCGCAGCTCGTGGGCGTCGACATCGATCTCAATCTCGTCACCCTCGTGCACGAGTGCGATCGCTCCGCCGAGTGCCGCCTCAGGGGCAATGTGGGCGACCATGAACCCGTGGGTTGCGCCGGAGAAGCGCCCATCGGTGATGAGGGCGACCGAATCGCCGAGCCCCTGACCAACGAGCGCTGCGGTCACGGCGAGCATCTCGCGCATTCCTGGGCCACCAACCGGCCCCTCGTAACGGATCACCACCACGTCGCCAGCGACGATCTTGTTCGCGCTGATCGCGGCGAAGGCGGCCTCTTCGGAGTCGAAGACGCGCGCGGGGCCGCGATGCTGGCGGCGATCGTGTCCGGCGAGCTTCACGATCGCGCCGTCGGGGGCGAGGCTGCCGCGCAGCACGGTGAGTCCGCCCGTCTTTTTGAGCGGTGCGTCGATCTTGAAGACAACGTCTTGACCTGGCTGCTCCACCGCCGACGCGGCGATCTCACCGATCGTGCGCCCGTCGACCGTTCGCTCCTCGACGTGCAGCAGTCCGCCCGCCGCGAGCTCGCGCAACACGAGGGCGATCCCGCCGGCGCGGTGCAGGTCGAGCGCCACGTAGCGGCCGCCAGGCACCAGGTTGCCGATGACGGGCGTCGACTCGCCGAGTCGCTCGAACGCCTCGATCTCGAGTGGCAGACCGAACTCACGGGCGATAGCGAGCAAATGGAGCACGGCATTCGTGGATCCCGCCGTCGCGCCAACGGCGCGGATCGCGTTCTCGAGTGCGTGCGGCGTAACGAGCGAGCGCGGGCGCACGTCGTCACGCACGAGTTGCACGGCCATTTCGCCAGCACGCTCCGCCGCGGCGATTTTTGTCTCGTCGACGGCGGGGATGCCGTTGAGGCCGGCAGGGGAGAGGCCAAGCACCTCAAGCGCCATGCTCATCGTGTTCGCCGTGAACTGTCCGCCGCATGCGCCAGCGCCTGGGCAGGCGGCGTTCTCGAGCTCCCACAACTCCTGTGCGCTGATCTTTCCGGCGCGATAGGCGCCGACCGCCTCGAAGACGCTCTGCACCGTGACGTCGCGCCCCTTATAGGAGCCGGGGAGGATCGTGCCGTTGTAGAGCACGAGCCCAGGAAGGTTGAGGCGCCCGAGTGCCATCGCGGCGCCTGGGCTCGTCTTGTCGCAGCCAGTGAGGCAGACGAGGCCGTCGAAGCTATGGCCGATCGTTACGAGTTCAATCGAGTCGGCGATCACCTCGCGCGAGATCAGCGACGCCTTCATCCCCTCGGTGCCCATTGCGACGCCGTCGGAGACCGAGACGGTGCCGAACTCCATCGGCGTGCCGCCAGCGCGACGAATGCCGCGCTTCACCGCGTCGGCGAGGTCGCGCTGGTTGAAGTTGCACGGCATCGTCTCGATCCAGGTGGTGGCGACGCCGATGATCGGCTTGGCGAGATCTTCGTCGCCGAAGCCGATCGCCTTCAGCATCGCGCGCGCCGGCGCGCGATCTGGGCCGTCGGTCATCGCCGCCGAGTGGCGCTTCGCCGGGTCGCTCGGTCGGTCGTAGGGGTTCTTCGCCGTTGGGTCGCTCATTGCTGCGCTCGCGCTACGACTGCTGGGCCGATGCGGCGTCGCGCTCGTTTGAGCCGCGCGTGTCAATGCCGCGCGGACGCTTCGACTCGTGCGCTTCGATCGTGGGGAGTTGCGTGCGCACGTAGTCGATCTCGTCGAGGCCGGCGAGAAGCATCTTCTGGGCGAATGGGTCGATCGGGAAGGCGATCGGTGGGCCGCCGTCAACCGTCAGTTCAGCGCGCGCTGGATCGACGGTAAGCGACACGTCGGCGTTGGTGGTCATGGTGGCAACGATGCGCGCGTGGTCTGCCGGCGAGACGACGATCGGCAGGATCCCGTTCTTCAGCGCATTCGTTTTAAAGATGTCGGCGAAGCTCGTGGAGACGATCGCCTTGATGCCGCAGGCACCGAGCGCCCAGGGGGCGTGCTCGCGGCTCGACCCCGTGCCGAAGTTATCGCCCGCGACCAAGATGGCGCGGCCGGCGTAGCGCGGGTCGTCGATGACGAATGGCGGCTCCTTGCGGCGCCCATCGGACTCGAAGCGCCAGTCGTGGAAGAGCGCCTCGGCGAGCCCCTCCTTGTTCGTCACCTTCAGGTAGCGCGCCGGCACGATCTGGTCGGTGTCAACGTTCTCTGCGGGGAGCGGGATTGCGGCGCTCTCGAAGCGCGCGACCTTTGGCGCCGTCATTCGGCGAGGCTCCGCGGGTCGGCGATCTTGCCGGCAAGCGCCGTGGCGACGGCGGTGAGCGGTGAGGCGAGGAAGGTGCGGCCGCCCTTCCCTTGACGACCTTCGAAGTTGCGGTTCGAGGTGCTCACCGCGTATTCGCCGGGGGCGAGCTGGTCGCCATTCATTGCAATACACATGCTGCACCCAGCCTCGCGCCAATCGGCACCCGCCGCGCGGAAGATCTCGCCGAGCCCCTCGCGCTCGGCCTGCCGCTTCACGTCGGCGGAACCTGGCACGACCATCACGCGCACCCCCGGGGCAACCGTGCGCCCCTTGAGCGCGGCGGCGGCGAGGCGCAGGTCGCTGATGCGACCGTTCGTGCAGCTACCAATAAAGACGGTGTTGACGGGGCTGCCGAGGAGCGGCTGCCCCGCGGTGAGGCCCATGTACTCGAGGGCGCGCGCAAGGCCGCGCGCTGCGGCAGGGTCGCTCTCGTTCGCAGGGTCGGGGATCACGCCGCTAATCGGCAGACCCATTCCCGGATTTGTTCCGTAGGTGATCATCGGCTCGAGCGTGTTCGCGTCGATGACGATCTCCTTGTCGTACGTCGCGCCAGGGTCAGAGGGGAGGCGCCTCCAGCGTTCGACCGCCTCGTCCCACGCTGCCCCCTTTGGCGCGTGCGCGCGTCCCTTTAGATAGGCGAAGGTCGTCTCGTCGGGGGCGATCAACCCGGCGCGTGCACCCCCCTCAATGCTCATGTTGCAGATCGTCATGCGCTCCTCCATGGAGAGGGCGCGGATCGCTGATCCTGCGTACTCAAAGACGTGTCCGGTGCCGCCGCCCACACCGATGCGGGCGATGAGGGCGAGGATGATGTCCTTCGCCGATACGCCGGGGCGCAGGGTGCCGTCGACGCGCACGAGGAATGTCTTCGGCTTGCGCTGCAGCAGGCACTGCGTGGCGAGGACCATCTCGACCTCGCTCGTGCCGATGCCGAAGGCGAGCGCGCCGAACGCTCCGTGTGTTGCTGTGTGCGAATCGCCGCAGACGATCGTTGCCCCCGGCT
>QWQR01000038.1 GCA_003670745.1 Chloroflexota bacterium | reverse complement strand
TCGCCCGATCGCGGTACTGATCGGCGGGTTCGCCCTCTTCTCGCTCCTCTCGGGTGGGCCGCCGCCACCAGACCCGCAGGCCCCCGCCGCATCGGCGGCGCCAACGCCACGGAACGCCGCCGAATCTGCGCAGGCGACGGAGCGACTCGTGCGCGTCGTCGTTGCCGCGGGGCTTGGCCCCATGACCAGCGGGGGCGATGTGCGCCCGCCGCTCCCCATTGCGTATCTCGACCTTCCGCGCGTGGTGGTGCGCGGCGCCTCCTCGCTTGATCCGGTCGGCCCAGCGCTCATCGGCGTCCTCTTCTCGGATGCGGGAAGCGCCGCCGTCGCCGCCCCTGAGATCGCCGCCTACCTCACGCGCCCCCAATCGCTGGTCCTCGTACCCCCCGATGCCCGCTTCACCCTGCGCCTGGAGGGGTCGCTCCTCGTGATCTTCCAGCGATCAGCCTCCAACGATCCCGACCCTGAATCGGTCGCCGCCCTCGTGGCCGCGCTCGAGGCGGTAGGGGTAGAGGTGCCGCTTCCGCGCTGATCGGCTATCCTCCCCGTCCTAGGAGGTACCAGTGGCAGAAGTCCGAATTAGCGAGAACGAGTCTTTCGAGGCCGCTCTGCGCCGCTTCAACAAGAAGGTGCAGCAGGCCGGGATCCTGGCCGAGTCGCGCCGTCGCGAGGCGTTTGAGAACGCCGCCGAGAAGAAGAAGCGCAAGGACGCCAAGCGCAAGAAGCCGTCTTCGCCTCGCCGCGAACGGGAGTAACCCCGGCCGTCCGGGCGGCAACCCCGCCGGAGAGGAGCAGCGCATGTCGCTTCGCGATCGACTGAAAGATGACGTCGCCACGGCGATGCGTTCTGGCAACAACCAACAGCGCGACACCATTCGCATGGTGCTCTCCTCGCTCGCCCTCGTCGAGAAGGAGCTGAAGCGCGACGCCAACGACGATGAGACCCTCGGGGTCATCGTGAAGGCGGTCAAGACGCGCAAGGAGTCGGTCGACGCGTATACCGCGGCGAACCGCAGCGACCTTGCCGCCGCCGAAGAGGCCGAGATCGCGATCCTCTCCGTGTATCTTCCCGAACAACTCTCCGACGCAGATGTCGACGCACTCGTGAAGGAGGCGATCGCTGCGACCGGCGCAGCCTCTGCAAAAGAGATGGGCAAGGTGATGGGCTGGCTCGGGCCGAAGACCAAGGGGAAGGTCGATGGGAAAGTCCTCTCGGGGAAGGTCACCGCGGCGCTTGCCGCACTCGGATGAGCCACGGCCGCGGCCCGCGCGCGCGGGTCATCCGCCGCCGGCGCGGCGGCATCAACATCACCGCCAAAGAGTTGCAGGCCCTTGTTGAGCGCGCGCTGCGTTGCTGCGACGCGCCGCGTGATGGCGAAGCGACACTCACCCTTGTCGACGACCGCGAGATCGCAGCACTCAACGCGGCACACATGGGCGTGCGCGGCCCCACCGACGTGTTGAGCTTTCCGCTGCTTGAGCCAACCGCCTATCCCGCGCGTCCCGGCACGCGGCGCAGCGCCGCACATCGCGTGGCACCGAGCGCAGCGTCGAAGGGCGAAGCCCTGCCGCTCGGCGACATTGTGGTGAGCGTCGACCGGGCGATCGAACAGGCGCGCGAGGGGCGTGGCGGCGATGACGGCTCAACGCAGCACACCCCCGCCGACGAGCTGCGCCTTCTCGCCGTGCACGGCGCGCTGCACCTGTGCGGCTGGGACCATCGCGGCCCTGCGGCGCGAACGGCAATGTGGGCGGAGCAGCGCAAGATCCTGCGCGCGCATGCGAGGGCAACGCGATGAGCGCCTCGAAGCATCTCGTGGTGGGGCTCGGCAACCCCGGCGAGAAGTATCGCTACACCCGCCACAACGTTGCTTGGCTCGCCCTCGACACACTCGCCGACCGCGCCGGATGGAAGGGTGGCGGCAAGGAGCGCGACGCGGCAAAGGTGCACGCAGGACACGTCTTCGGCATTGATCTGGTGGTAGCAAAGCCGCTCACCTTCATGAACGAGTCGGGGACGGCGGTGAAGAAGCTCCTCGCCTCGGAGCGAGTGACGCTCGATCGACTCCTTGTGGTGGTTGACGATTTCAGCATTCCCTTCGGCGCACTGCGCTTCCGCGAGGGGGGGAGCGCCGGCGGACACAACGGACTCACGTCGATCATTGAGGAGCTCGGCACCGATCGCTTCCCGCGTCTGCGCGTTGGCATTGGTGATCCGGGCGGACCAGGCACAGCACAACGCCACGTGCTCGGCGAATTTGATGCGGCCGAGAAGTTGCGCCTGCCCGAACTTTGCGCACTTGCGAGTGAGGCGATCGAGTCGTGGGCGCAGGTCGGCCTGAACAAGGCGGCGACAGCACACAACCGCAACGAACTTCCCGCCCCTGCGCCTGGCAGCGCTGCAGATCCCGCAAACCTGCCGAAGGCCGGTGAGGTTGACGGGCCGGTTGGCAGCGATGGCATTCGTCGCACGCAACACGGCTGGCGGAAGCCGCTCGACCCCGATCGGTGAGCAGCGCCGGCGCGACGCCGTCGCTCGCCCCGCTTCTCGCGCGACTCCTCGCGAGCAAGGAGTTCGCAGCGCTTGAGACCTCGCTGCGACGCGATGCGGTCGCAGCACTCATTCACATTCCACATGCGGCGAAGGGGGAGCTCGTCGCCGCGCTCGCCAAACGACAGCGCGTTGCATGGATCGCGCGCGACCCCGAGGTCGCAGAGCGCGTCGCTGCCACGGTGCGCTCGTGGTTTGACGATCCGAGTGCGGTGCTGCTCCTTGAGCCGCGCAGCGCCCTTCCGTTCGAGCGTGGCGAACTTGTTGTTGACGAGTCGGCGGGGCGCGTGGCGACGCTCGCCGCGTGGAGCGAGGCCGTCGGAGCGCAGGCGGCTGGGGCACAGGTAACTAGGGCACAGGGGATTGGGGCGCGGGTGATCGTCACCTCGCTCCTTGCGGCCCTGCAGCCGACGATCGCCGTGAGTGAGGTCGCTGCGGGGGCGCTCACCCTGCGCCCTGGCGATCGCATCGCCCTCGACGAGGTGGCGCGGCGAGCGCTCGCGCTCGGCTACGCGGCGGTGCCGCTCGTTGGATCGCGCGGCGAGATCGCGCGGCGCGGTGGGATCGTCGACCTCTTTCCGGCCGGCGCGACGTTGCCAATTCGCATCGAGTGGCTCGGCGACGAGATTGAGAGCATTCGCGCGATCGATCCCGCAACACAGCGGAGCAGCGCGCACGTTGAGGTCGCGCGCCTTCTCCCCGCGAGCGAGTTTCCGCTCAACGCCGCACGGGTTGCCGCTGCGCGCACCGCCGCCGAGCGCGCCGCCGCGCTTGATGGTGAGCCGCTGCCGCCACGCCTCGCCGAAGACCTCGCCCGTTGGGAGTCGTCGCTCGCCGCAGCGTCGAACGGCGCCGCGGAGCCTGGCGACGGCCTCGAACTCTGGGCGCCGCTCATCGCCCCGTCGCGGGCACTCGACGAGTTTGGCGACGCGTTGGTGGTGCTCGACGAACCCGCGGAGCTGTTGCAAGTTGCCGCCTCGCTCGCGCGCCAGGCCGAGGAGCGCCGCGACGCCCTGCGCACCACGCGCCTCCTCCCCTCGAGCTGGCCGTCGCCGCTCCCGGGTGTCGACGCGGTCGCCTCGCTCCTCGCCTCCGCCGGCTCCGCGCGCCTCGAGCTCACCTGGAGCTCTGAGGCGGGCCGACTCACGGGCGTCGCCGCAGAGGATCCATTCCACTGGCACGACCCGGTGGTACCCGCAGAACGCAGTCGCGCGCTCGGTGAAGGGATTGAGTCGTGGCGCCGCGACAAGGCGCGCGTCGTGATCGTTTCTGAACAGGCGCCGCGACTCGCCGAACTCCTTGGCGAAGCGGGAGAGTCGACGGGGATTACTCCGTTGATCTCCGCCGATCCGAAGCCTGGGTCGATCACCCTGCTGCACGCGGGACTCGACGGAGGGTTTCAGGGCGGCGTTGATGGGTTGACGCTCATTACCGATCGCGAGCTCTTCGGTGCGACGCGGGTGCGTCGCGCTGCGGTGCACCGTCGCGGGATCACCCGTGAGGCGGCCGAACGACTCGCCCCCGGTGATTACCTTGTGCACGTCGATCATGGCGTTGGGCGATTCGTTGGCATGTTGCGTCGCGGCGGCACGAGCGAGGAGCGTGACTATCTTGAGATTGAGTATGGCGGCAGTGATCGCGTCTACACGCCGGTTGAGCAGCTGGGGCGGATCGCGCGCTACACGGGGGCAGAGCACCCGCACCTGAGTCGACTCGGCGGCGGCGAGTGGCGCCGCGCCAAGGAGCGGGCGAAGCGCGCCGCCGATGATCTCGCCGACGAGTTGCTGCGCATCTATGCGGCGCGCGAGTTGGCGCACCGCCCTGCGGTGCCAACCGGCAGCCCGTGGCTCACCGAGTTCGAGGCGGCCTTCCCGTATCGCGAAACGGTCGACCAGCTTGCGGCGATCGAGGCGACGCAGGGCGACCTCGCGCGCGATCGACCGATGGATCGCGTGATCGTTGGCGACGTTGGTTATGGCAAGACCGAGGTGGCGTTGCGCGCCATCTTCGCGACGCTCGAGGCGGGGCGGCAGGCGGCGCTGCTGGTGCCGACCACGGTGCTCGCCCTGCAACACCTCGAAACCTTCCGTCGCCGCATGGCCGCCTACCCATTCCGCATCGCGCTCCTCTCACGCAGCGTCTCTGCTGGCGAGCAGGCGCGCGTCGCCGCAGGGCTCGCCGACGGCTCGGTGGACCTGGTGATCGCCACGCATCGACTCTTGTCGAAGGACGTTGCCTTTAAGCATCTCGGCCTTCTTGTGGTCGATGAGGAGCACCGCTTCGGCGTTGCCGCAAAGGAGCGACTGAAGGCGCTGCGCGAGGAGCTCGACGTGCTCACCCTCACCGCCACCCCGATCCCGCGCACGCTGAACCTTGCCCTCTCGGGGATTCGCGACCTCTCGACGATCGAGACGCCGCCGGAGGATCGCCACCCGGTCGCCACGCGCGTCGCCGAGGCGAGCCTCGAGTTGGTCCGCGACGCGCTGATGCGCGAGCTCGAGCGCGGTGGCCAGGCCTACTACGTACACAACCGCGTCGAGTCGATCGAGGCGGCGGCGGAGCAGTTGCGCGCGCTCCTCCCCGACGCGCGGATAGCCGTTGGCCATGGCCAGATGCCCGAGCGTGCGATGGAGAAGGCGATGGGCGCCTTTGTGCGCGGCGAGGTCGACGTGCTCGTGTGCACCACAATCATTGAATCGGGACTCGACATTCCGAACGCCAACACCATCGTGATCGATCGCGCCGATCGTCTCGGCCTTGCGCAGCTCTATCAGCTGCGCGGCCGCGTTGGTCGCAGCAGCCGTCGTGCCTGGTGCTACCTGCTCTATCGTCATGAGGATGCGCTCAGCGATGTTGCGCGCAAACGACTGAAGGCGATCTTCGACGCGGCGCACCTTGGCGCAGGCTTTCAGTTGGCACTCGCCGATCTCGAGATTCGCGGCGCTGGCGACCTGCTCGGCGGCGAGCAGTCGGGGCACATCGCCGCCGTGGGCTTCGACCTGTATTCGCAACTGCTCGCCGAGTCGGTAGAGGTGCGCCGCGCTGAACGCGACGGGCTCCCCGCGCCGCGACGACGCCAGGTTGCCCTGCTCGACCTGCCAATCGCCGCGCATCTGCCGAACGACTACGTCGAAGAGGAGGGGCAGCGTCTCGATCTCTATCGTCGCCTCGGCGGCGCAGGGAGCAGCGCGGCGGTGGAGTCAATCGCCGCAGAGCTACGCGATCGCTACGGTGCGCCACCCGCACCGGCAGAGCGACTCCTCGATGTTGCGCGCCTGCGCGTTGCGGCAACGGTCGCTGGGATCGCGGGGATTGCGCGCGAGGAGGGGGTACTGATCGTGCGCCTCGGCGACCTGCCACGCGGCGTTGCAGCGCGAGGGCTCGCCACGCCAGATGCTCGATCGGTCGCCGCGCGCGTGCGCCTACAGACCGCACAGATTCGATCCGTTGCGCCACTCACGGCCACCGAGGCCTGGGAGCTCGCCGTGGGGCTCGTCGCGCTCCTCGCCGCCGAGGCGGCACGCTGGGAGGCTGGACTCACGATCGCGGCGGCAGGGGGGTCGGCGCCCCCCGCCCCCCTCGCGTAGACTCCCCGCGTGACGCCCGAACAGCTCGCCGCAAAGATCCGCACGATCCCCGACTTTCCGCAGCCGGGGATCGTCTTTCGTGACATCACCACGCTCCTTCAGGACGCTGAGGCGTTCTCGGCGTCGATCGACGCAATGACCGCACCGTTGCGTGGCCTCAAGGCCGACGCGCTGATCGGCATCGAGTCGCGCGGCTTCATCTTTGGCGCGCCGATCGCACGAGAGTTGGGGATCGGCTTCGTTCCAGTGCGCAAGCTCGGCAAGCTCCCCGGCGAGACGATCTCAATTGAGTACGACCTTGAGTACGGCACGAACGTGCTGCAGATCCATCGCGATGCGCTGCGCCCAGGTGCGCGCGTCATCATCGTCGACGATGTGCTCGCCACCGGTGGCACCGTCGCTGGAACGCTGAAGCTCGTCGAGCAGCTCGGCGCGATCCCGGTTGCGATCAGTTTCCTCGCCGAGCTCCCGGCGCTCGGCGGACGTGCCCGTCTCCCCGACGGCATCGTCTCCGCGCTCATCGCCTTCTAGGCGTCGCGTGGCGAGCGACCGCCGCGATTTTCTTCGCAGCATCGGCCGCGACGGCGCGCGCACCGCAGCCTCACTCATCGGCGCAGTTGGAGCGATTCGTAAAGAGGCGGGCGAGCTCGCCGACGAGATCGGTGATCCAACCTCGCTGAACCAGCCACCGCGCCGCCGCGCCGCAGAGGCGGCGCTCGATCTCCCCGACGACGCTGGACTGGTGGCGGCTGGCGAACGCGCCCCCGACCCCGCCTTCGCCTCGCCGGTTCGCGACGAAGAGGGGGCGATCATCCTGCTCGACGTGCGCGCACTTCCGGCGCAGATCCTCGAGCGCCGCGCCGAAAGTGCCGCCGCGGTCGCCGCCGCACTCGCCGTTGATGTGGTTGCACCAGGGCCGATCCGCGCCCTGATTGGCGCGCTCGCCCTACAACTCGCCGATCGCTCTGGCCCGGCAGGTGCGAGTGGGGCGCGTCGCTCTGCGGCGGCCGCCGCGCTGCGCAATTCGGCGCCGCTCAGCGGCTCGCTTGACGCGGAGCTCACCGCGCTGATGACTGGTGCACCGCGCACCGGTGTGGATCTCGACAGCGCCGTGAACAGCCGCGCCGCTGCGCGCCTCGCCGCGCACGCTGCGCAGGCGGAGCGGCTGCGCGCAGCAATCGGCGACGAGGGGGCCGTGGCGACGGGGCCAGGCCTCGGTGCGACCTCGTGGGGCGACCTTGCGCCAGCGCATGAGGCGATCCGACGCAGTGGTCGGAGCGAGCTGCTCATTGCGGCGGGCCCGAGCGTTGCGCGCGGCGGCCGCACCAGCCTCGGCGGCATCGACGCTGCAGACGCGGTGCGCGCAGGACTCGCGCCGACCCTGCTCGCCGACGTGCTCCTCGCCTCGCGACTGGTGCGCGGCGACATCGACACACTGCTCCTTGCGAGCGATCTCGTCGCCGCCGATGGGTCGGCGGTAGTTGCAGTCGGAGGGGTCGCACTTGCCGTAGCGGCGCGCGCCGGTGGCGCGCGGGTGATCCTCGTCGCGCCGAGTCGCGATTCAGCAGCAGAGGCTCACACTGCGCCGACCGATGCCGCAGCGCTGGAGCGCCGCATCGCCGATTCGATGCGTTCGCCGGGAACGACAGCAACAGCGTCACGCGAGGCGGCGGCAGGGGTGGCGACAGAGGGTTCGCGCGTGGAGGTGCTCCCCGCGGCGCTCATCGACGCAGCACCGTGACCTCGCCCCTCGAGAACAATCGTGTTGACGAGGCCGCCAGCGAGGGGACAGCACGACTCCCGATCGAGGTTGCACCGACACGCGATCGCGAGCTGATTCGCCGCCTCATCGACGCCGATCGCGCGATTGCGGCACACGCGCTCGCCGATCTTGACCCTGGGGAGTTGCCGCGCACGCGCTGCTATGTGGCGCGTCGTGGCGGCGAGGCGATCGCGCTCGGCATGGAGTACTCCGGTTGGGCGCCGCAGCCGCTGCACCTCTTCGGCGAGCCGATCGGGATCGCCGCGATCCTCGAGGTCGGCATTCGGCCGCGCGCCGCGTGGGTGCCGACGCCGATCGGCGGCGACCCGATCCTCGACCTTCGCTACGAGACAGAGAAGATCAATCCGATGTTGCGCATGGCGGTCGATCGGGGCAGCTTTCGCCGCTACATGGGCGACGCCACAAAACTCGTGGTGCCGCTCGTCCCCGCCGACTCCGGCTCGCTCAATCGTCTCTATCAGCTCGGCTTCGCCGCCTGGCTTCCGCCACTCGCCGTTGCCGAGGGCGTCTACCGCGGGATCCATCGTGATGGGCGACTCGTTGCCGCCGCGGGGACGCATGTGATCGGTCGGCGTGAGCGCATCGCGGTGCTCGGCAACGTGTTGACCGCGGCGGGGAGTCGCGGTAGCGGCTACGCGCGCGCCACCACCTCGGCGGTCACCGACGCGCTCCTCGAGTTCTGCGACGACGTGGTGCTCAACGTGCGCGCCGACAACGCCGTGGCGATCCGCCTCTATCAGTCGCTCGGCTACGCGGTGCGCGCCGAGTTTGAGGAGCGCCTCGTCATTCGGCGCAGCGCCCTCGCCCTGCCACGCCTGTTGCGAAGGATCTTCGGAGGGGCGTAGCGGCAGCGCTACCATGACGCGATGAAGCCGCTCGCAAATCGCCCCTACGCGGTGATCCTCGCCGGAGGTGGAGGGACGCGCCTCTGGCCGCTCAGCACCCCCGCGCGCCCGAAGCCGTTCGTGCCGCTCGCCGATGGGCGCACGCTGCTCGCCGCAACGCTCGATCGCCTCACACCGCTTGTGCCGATCGACGACTGCTATGTGGTCTGCGCCGCGGCACACGTTGATCTCGTGCGCGAGTCGCTCCCCGCGCTCGACCCAAGCCACATCCTCGCCGAGCCGCGCGGCCGCAACACGGGGCCTGCGGTCGCCTTCGCTGCGACGCACATCGAACGCCCCGCCGATGCGCCGATGCTCGTCCTCCCCGCCGATCACGCCGTGCGCGACGCGGCCGCCTGGCGCGCCGCGGTGTCGAGCGCGCTGAGCATCGCCGCAGCAGAGGGCTCGTCGCTCGTGACCCTCGGCGTCGTACCAACGAGTGCTGCGACCGGCTTCGGCTACATCGTGGCGATCGGGCCACGTGTCGAGCGCTTCGTTGAGAAGCCCGATGCGACCACCGCGGCGCGTCTTGTGAAAGAGGGGGCGCGCTGGAACGCCGGAACGTTCGTGTGGCGACGCGGTGCAATCCTTACGGCGCTGCGCGCCTACACCCCAGCGACGC
>QWQR01000037.1 GCA_003670745.1 Chloroflexota bacterium | reverse complement strand
GCAACGATGACGGCGGCGAGGTCGGCCCGAAGAGGGCTCCTCGTCGCCGTCGTCAGCACCGTCGCCGTTGCGGCGCTCGTCGTAACGGCAATCGGCTCATCGGCCGCCTGGCCGATCGTTCAGCAGGCATTCTTCAGCGCTCGCTACTTCGGCGAGGCGTTCCCGAGGGTCCTTGGCGCCTTCCTCGTCAACGTGCAGCTCTTTGTGCTTGCCGAAATTCTGATCCTGCCGCTCGGCCTGCTGATCGCCCTCGCGCGGTCGGCGCCTGGCCCAGCGCTCGCACCGCTCCGCCTTGCGGCAACGGCGTACGTCGACTTCTTCCGTGGTGTTCCGAGCATCCTCGTGATCTACGCCCTCGGCTTCGGCATCCCTGCACTGCAACTCCCTGGAGTGCCGAAGGAGCCGTTCTTCTGGGCGCTCGTCACCCTCACGCTGATCTATTCCGCGTACGTGAGTGAGGTGTACCGCGCCGGGATCGAATCAATTCACCCGTCACAGGAGCGCGCGGCGCGCGCCCTCGGGCTCTCGCGCGTGCAGGCGCTCCGCTACGTGGTGATCCCGCAGGCCTTCCGCCGTGTGATCCCGCCGCTCCTTAACGACTTCATCGGCCTACAAAAGGACACGGCGCTCGTCTCGATCCTCGGCGTCGTCGACACCTTTAGGCAGGCGCAGATTCTAAAGTCGGCAAACTTCAACTTCACGCCGCTCGCGGCGACCGCGCTGATCTTCTTGGTGATCACCCTGCCGATGACGCGCATCGTCGACCGACTCGCCGCGCGTGACCGCGCCGCCCAGCAGGCGGAGGGGCGCTGATGGCCACGCGTCGTAAGGCCCCACCGGCGCTCGAGCTGCGCGGGATCAAGAAGCGCTATGCGGGGGCGATGGTGCTCAACGGCGTTGACCTCTCGCTTGCCGAGCACGAGGTCGTCTGCCTCATCGGTGCATCAGGTTCTGGAAAGTCGACGCTGCTGCGCTGTGCCGACCTCCTCGAGCCGATCGACGGCGGATCGATTCGGCTCTCCGGTGAGCGCGTTGCTGCGACCGACGCGAACGTTGACGCGACGCGCCGCGGGCTCGGCATCGTGTTTCAGGGGTTCAACCTCTTCCCGCATCTCACCGTGCTTGAGAACGTGACGCTCGCCCCGCGCATCGCACTCGGTCACGATCCGATCGCCGCCGCAACGCGCGGTCGAGCAATCCTCACCTCGCTCGGCCTCGCCGATAAGGCCGAAGCCTACCCCGACAAGCTCTCCGGCGGTCAGCAGCAGCGCGTCGCCATCGCGCGCGCCCTCGCCACCGAGCCGAAGGTGCTCCTTCTCGACGAGATCACCAGCGCCCTTGACCCGGTTCTGGTCGGCGAAGTGCTCGAGGCGCTGCGTGCCTTGGCGAAGAGCGGCATGACGATGTTGATCGCCACTCACGAGATGAGCTTCGCGCGCGAGGTGGCGGATCGCGTCTGCTACCTCGACGCTGGAAAGATCGTCGAAGTTGGAACGCCGAAGAAGATCTTCGGTGCACCGCGCGACCCACGTACGCGCGAATTCCTCCGCCGCGTGCGCTCCGCCGGACGGGTCACGGCGCGCTAACTCGCTCGGCTGCCGCCTCACAGCGACTAACGGCGGCCAACTACGTGCGTGGCGCAGTTACACCGCAGATACGCCGCGAATACGCCGCCGCCCGTAGGATGCACCGATGAGCCGCCTCCGCCGCGTCAAGATCGCCGGTCGCTGGGTCGACGCCCCTGCGTGGGCGCTCGCCCTGCCGTTTGAGGTGCGCCCAATGCGCGGGTTTCGCCCCGAAGGGTGGGGATACTGGCGCACGACACTCGCGCTGCTCGCGAAGGCGGCGAAGGCGCGCCGCCTCGACGTTCGCTGGGTCCGCATCCACGAGCACATCGGTACGCGACGCGAGCCATCGCACCCGTTCGGCTGGGTGGTGACGGAGACCGGCGAGATGTTCCTCTGCTCGTACGACAAGGGGACGGCGTTGCACGAGCTCGCACACCTTGAGAGCGGCGACTCACACGGCGATCCCTGGGCGCGCGCCTGCTTCGAGTTGCATCGTAAGTTCCTGCCACGCGCAGCGGTGCGCGCTGCAGATCTTGAGGTGACGCGTTACCTCTCCGGTCGACGCGAGTGGAAACGGCGATTCGGCGAGCGCCCGCCGAAGCAGCCGGTCCCGAAGAGCGCCTGGGTGAAACGCTAGGCGGAGTAGAGGCCTAGGCGGACCGTTCGGGGAGAAGGATCTCGACGAGTCGCCGTGGCGCGTCGGTGATCTGCTGCGGAGAGCCGAGGTGGCGCTCGGCGAAGGCGCGCCAGGCGGCCGGGTCGACGCGACTCGCCGCGACTGCTGCCGCCGCTTCGCGCTCGCTGCGCACCAGGTCGCCGATTGCCT
This sequence comes from Chloroflexota bacterium, assembly GCA_003670745.1. Classification (GTDB taxonomy): domain Bacteria; phylum Chloroflexota; class Limnocylindria; order Limnocylindrales; family Limnocylindraceae; genus Limnocylindrus. The sequence continues at coordinate 7,113 of QWQR01000037.1, read as the reverse complement.
CACGCTCAAGGTCAGGGAAGAGGCCGGGCGTCGTTTGATAGTCGGCAAGGTCTGGAACGAAGAGCACGAGCGGGCGCAGTAGGAGCGACCACTCGAAGATTGACGCCGAGTAGTCGGTGAGCAGCGCGTCGGCGACGGGGAAGAGTGACTCGACCTCGTCGGCGCGATCGAAGATCAGGTCGACGCTCCCAGTAGCGAGCGCAGCAGCAAAATCCGTTGCGACGCCAGGGTGCCCCTTCACGCCGATCGCCCACTCACGCGGCAGCGCTGCGCGCAGTGCGGCGAGGTCGACGGCGCCACCCCCCGAGCGTGACTCACCGCGACCACGAAAGGTCGGCGCGTAGAGGAGCAGCTTGCGCCCCGCGATCTGCGGGTAGCGCGACAAGAGTTCGGCGCGACGCGTCGCGACGTGCGCCGCATTCGCGAGCGGCGCTGCGCGCAGTGAGCCGATCGCGTGGACGTGCGAAGCATCCATGCGAAACGCGGCGGCGTACGGCGCACGCGCCGCCTCACCGCCGACGAAGGCATCGGTGTAGCCGCGGTGCAAGAAGCGCGCCTCAGGGCCGCGCGGCGCCGGTTGCGCAGCGTGTCCGAAGCGCTTCAGGGCACCAGATGCATGCCACACCTGAGCGATGCGTTGTCCGCGGCGCGGGGCGAGCACATGCACCGGTAGGTAGGCGTTGTCGACGATCACTACCCCACTGCGCCGCACGAGCCAGGCGCCACGCAAGACCCGCAACAGATAGCCGATCTTTGCCGCGAGGCCGTAGCCGTACGGCTCGGCGAGCACCGTGATCTTGGTGTTGGGGCGCAGCGTGTGAACCGCGTCGCGTGCGACGGCGAGGGCTCCGTTCAGCTCACGGCCACGCGGCGATGCGAGCAACACGCGATGCGCATCAACTGGCAGCCGGCTCGCGATGGCGCCGACGATGCGGATTGCCGTGCCTGCGAGCAGGTACTCGAGCCACCCCATCGCGGGATCAGCTCTGCTGACGAACGATGATGTTCTGCCCGTCGAGCGTGTTCTCGCCGCCACGAAGGAGCGAGGCGATCACCTCAGCGACCTGGCTCGGCTGCATGATCGTGTTCGGGTCCTCTTCGGGGGCGAGCTTCTGGCGCAGCTCAGTTGCGCAGCGGCCGGGGGATACGACGTACACCTTGATCCCCGTGCCCGCGAGCTCGTCGGCGAGCGTCTGCGAGAGGGAGACGACCGCCGCCTTCGACGAGGCGTAGGCAATCCAGCCGGGGCGCGAGGTGGTCGCCGCCGTCGAGGCGACGTTGAGGATCTTCCCTGGGCGGCCGCGCATGTAGCGGACCGCCTCGCGAATCATGGCGAGCATCGAGAAGACGTTCACCGCGTAGGTGGTGCGAATGTTCTCGTCGGTCGTGTCAAGGAGCGACTTCGGCTCCGCGTAGCCGGCGATGTTAAGCAGCAGGTCGATTGACCCGTGACGCTCATGGATCCCCTTGACGAGCTCTGGGATCGCGTCGAGATCAGAGAGATCCATGGCGATCGATTCAACCTTCGCCTTCGTCGCGCCGATCATGCGCTTCGTCTCTTCGAGCCCCTCACCATTGCGCGCAACGAGGATGAGATGGGAGATGTCGGGCTCCGCCGCCATGCGGATCGCCGCGGCGCGGCCGATCCCCTGGCTTGCGCCGGTGATGACGCAGACGCGCGACACGCTCAGCCGCCGCCGCCGCGCCAGTCGGCGTAGAGCGCCTCTGCGGTGATCAGGTCGCTCGGGTGGGTGATCTTCAGGTTCCGCTCGCTCCCCTTCAGGATCTTCACCTCGCCGGCGCCGCGCGCGTAAAAGAGGCTGGCGTCTTCGGTGTACGACTCACCTGCGGCGGCGGCCTCTGCGTGCGCCTTGACCAGCGGCGCGTAGGCAAACTTCTGCGGCAGCTGCACATTCACCAGTTCATCGCGATCGAGGATCCCCTCAACCTTGCCGCGACCGCGCAGCACGGTGAACGGAATTTGAATGCCATAGAAGGCGTTCGGTGCCGCATCGGCGATCAACGCCTGAAAATCGGCGCTAGAGACGAGCGGACGTACCGCCTCATGGATGATCACAGTGTCACAGGCCGAGAGCGCGGCGAGACCGAGCTGCACCGACTCCTGACGACTTGCGCCACCGGCGACGCAGCGAATGCGTCGGTCGAGTCCGTGGTTGCGCAACAGCGCAGCGGTGTCGTCGATGTGTTCCGCTGGGCAGGTCACAACAATCTCACCGATCGAATCGATGCCGCTGATCGCCTCAGCGACGTGAATGATCAGCGGCTTGCCGCCGAGGAGCAGGAACTGCTTCGGCGCGGGCTTCCCCATCCGCTTGCCGACGCCCCCGGCGAGGAGCACCATCCCAATCGACATCTCACCCTCCTCGCTCGTGCGCAGCGCCGCTGCGGCGCCGCCTCGCCGTATCATAGGGCTCATGCCGACCAGCAGAGCCGCCACGAGCGAGGTCGTGCCCCCGCTCCGCGATCGGATCCGCCTCGTCGCCCAGACGCTCCTGCTCCGCGCCCTGCAGCGCGTCGCCCGCCTCGCCCCCATTGAGGAGAAGGTCGTCTTCGCCTCGTCGCGCGCCGCAGAGCTCGGCGGCAACCTGCTCTGGATTCACGACGCGGTACGCCGCGAGCTCCCCACCGCGCGCGTCGTCACGCTCTTGCGCCCGCTACACGCCCGCGGGTCGAACGTCGTAGCACGCGGCCTCTCGTACCTGCGCTTCATGTGGCGTACCGCGCGCGAGCTCGCCACAGCGCGGCTCTTCATCGTCGACGACTACTTCTTCCCGCTCTACGTGCTACCCGCGCGAAGCGGCACCTTTGCGGTGCAGACCTGGCATGCCTCTGGTCCGTTCAAGCGGATCGGCTACGCGGTGCTCGACAAGAGCTTCGGTACGAATGATTGGTCCGTTCGCTACCTGCCGATTCACACCAACTACGCGATGGCGCTCACCGGATCGCGAGAATCTGCGGTGCACTATGCCGCGGCGTTTAACATGACCGAAGGTCGATTCGTAACGTCAATCGGCATTCCACGCACCGATGCGATGTTCGGAGCGGAGCGAATCGCGCGGATCGGCGCCGAGATTCGCGCCAGGTACAAGATTCCGAGTGGCAAGCGAGTGGTGCTCTACGCGCCAACATTCCGCGGTGCGACCGTGCGATCGGCGTCAACTCCTCAGAACCTTGACCTCGCCGCACTGAGCGCGCGAATCGGCGGAACAGCGGTGCTCTTAGTGAAAGAGCATCCATTCGTCAAAGCGCGTCTACAAATTCCCGAGGCGCTGCGGTCGTTTGCGATCGATGTTTCGGATTACCCCGACATCAACGAGCTGATGCTCATCAGTGACATCATGGTGACCGACTATTCGAGCGCGATCTTCGAGTACGCGCTCCTTGAGCGACCAATGGCCTTCTTCGCCCCCGACCTTGCCGATTACGAAGAGGAGCGCAGCTTCTTCTGGGACTTCCGCACGGGGGTTCCTGGGCCAATCTTCACCGAGAGCTCGGCGCTCGCCGACTGGCTCGCCGCCCCAACGCACGACCTTGCCCCCGTGCGCGCCTTTCGGGCGCGCTGGATCGAGATCGCCGACGGGCGCTCCTCGGAGCGGTTCGCTCGCCAGGTGGTCGCCCCACTCCTCGCTGGCAGAACGCCCGAGGTGGAGTGGGCTGACGGGAGGCGCGACTCCAGCAGCGCCTAGTCCCCCTTTTGGGGCGCGGGGGCTACACTCCCGCTCCTATGCCGACTGACCCGCTCCCAACGAGTCGCCACAAGATCCTCCTCGACGCCGACGTGGGCATCGACGATGCGATCGCCATGCTCTTCCTCGCTGGGCGCCCCAATGCTGAGATCGTTGGGGTGGGGAGCGTGCACGGCAACATCCCGTCGGAACTCGCCGCTACGAACGCGCGACGACTCCTTGAGCTCTGCGGCCTTGACGACGTTCCGGTCGCGATTGGCGCGCGGCGCCCCATGGCACAGCCGCTTGCCACAGCGGAGTGGGTGCACGGCGCCGACGGCCTCGGCAACACCAATCGACCAGCGCCGAAGCGCGGACCGGTCGCCGAAGATGCCGTGGCGCAAATGTTGCGCCTCACCCGCGAGGCGCCGGGCGAGATCGACATCGTCGCCGTTGGGCCACTCACCAACCTCGGGCTCGCCCTCTGCATCGACCCGTCGCTCGCCGAGCGCGTGCGCTCCGTGACGGTGATGGGCGGAACGATCATCCACGAGGGGAATGCATCGGCGACGGGTGAGGCGAACATCTGGCACGACCCCGAGGCGGCGCAGCTCGTCTTCTCCGCGCCGTGGCGCGCGACGATGGTTGGCCTCGACGTAACGCAGGTCACGCGCCTTCGTGCCGCAGAGCTTGCGGAGATTGAGGGGCTCGGCACCAAGCGATCGCACTTTGCGATCGAGATCCTCGCGCACTACCTCGACGTGTACCAGCGCACCTTCGGCGCGCGCGAGTGCCCGCTCCACGACCCGCTTGCGGCCGGCGTTGCCGTTGACCCGAGCTATGTCACCGAGTCGCTCCGCCTAGCGATCGACGTGAGTCTTGCCGGTGCGAACCGCGGCGCGACGGTGGTCGATCGACGCAGCTGGATGGCGCCGGCCGCGAACGACTCCGAGCGACGCGAGCGCGTTGGCGGCGACGTTGGCGCGCCGAAGGGTGCGACCGATTCACCCGCTCTCGTAACGATTCCGATGAAGGTTGACGGCCCGCGCTTCGTGCGTGATCTCATCGACACGCTGAAGGTTGGTGGCTAGCGTGGCAGGACCGGGGACGCTTCTCGTCCCCGCCTCCACCCCCCGCCCAGCACGCATCGTGGTGCTCGGTTGTGGCTCGATTGGCCAGGCGATTGTGCCGCTCCTCATTCGCGACCTCGGCGTTGCGCCAGCCTCCATTCGCGTCGTTGAGGTGCTCGATACCCGGGCACGCATCGCCGACTCGATCGCCAAGGGGGTCACCTACGAACAGGCGGCGGTGACACGCGAGAACCTTGGCGCCTTCCTCGGTGAACGGCTCAGCGCCGGCGACGTGCTCCTCGACCTCGCCTGGAACATCGACGCGATCGAGATCATTGGCTGGTGCCACGACAACGGGGTGCGCTACCTGAACACGAGCGTCGAGATCTGGGAGCCATATGCCGGAGTCTCTCAGCAGCCACCGATCACCCGCACCCTCTATCACCGCCACATGGGGCTGCGCGCCATGCTCGCGCGCTGGGGGAGCAACAACGGGCCGAGTGCGATTGTGGAGCACGGCGCGAACCCCGGCTGGGTGAGCCACGAGGCAAAATACGCCCTCGAGGAGCTCGGCGCGGCGCTCCTTTCACGCAACGCGATCGTTGGCGCCGATGCTGCCGCGCGCATCGCAACCCTGGAGCGCGCGCTCGCCGCCGACGATTTTGCGCAGGTCGCCGAGGCGGCTGGTGTGAAGATCATCCAAATCTCCGAGCGCGACACGCAGCTCACCGATCGCCCGAAGAAGGTTGGCGAGTTCGTTAACACCTGGTCGGGCGAGGGGTTTTACGAAGAGGGGATCGCCCCCGCCGAACTCGGCTGGGGAACGCACGAGCGATCACTCCCCGCGCGCGGCCTTGCGCACGATGGCAACGGTCCGCGCAATCAAATCTTGATCCGCCGCGCCGGGATGGAGACGCAGGTGCGCACCTGGGTCCCGGGCGCGACCCCGGCGCGTGCGGTCGCCGAAGGTGGTGAGTCGATCGGCATGCTCATTCGCCACGGCGAAGCGTTCACCATGAGCGATCATCTCACCGTGCGCGACGAGCGCGGTGCGGCGCGCTATCGACCAACCGTCTACTACGCCTACTGCCCGTCAGATTCGGCGATCGCCTCGGTGCACGAGCTGCGCGGTCGCAACTGGGAGCACCCCGAGCGCTTCCGCCTGCTCAATAACGAGATCACCACCGGCGAGGATCGCCTCGGCGTCTTCCTTCTTGGCCACCCACTAAAGGGATGGTGGAGCGGCTCGCTCCTCTCCATCGACGAGGCGCGTGCCAATCTGCCCGGCCACTCGGCGACCACCCTGCAGGTGGCGGGCTCGGTGATCTCCGCCGTCGCCTGGCTACTGCGCCACCCTCAAGAGGGCCTGCGTGTCCCCGATGAGCTGCCGCACCGTGAGTTGCTCACCGACATCCGCCACTACCTTGGCACCCGCTGGTCGGGCGCCGTCGACTGGACGCCGCTCGCGGGCCGCCTCGAGCTCTTCCCTGACGCGGTCTCACCTGCTGAGGCGCCTGGCGACGACCCGTGGCAGTTCAGCGCATTCCTCGCGCGCTAAGTTAGGGTGCACCGATGAACATTCGACGTTCGGCACTCCTCGCCCTGGCCATTGCTGCAGCGATCGTCGCTGGCTGCGCAGGAGATCCAAATGGTTCCCCGCTGCCGACCAGCGCCGCGCCAGCGCAAGGATCGACGCTCTTTGTTGCCGCCGTGGGGACAGCCGGAAGCGGCTCCTCGTGCGCCAGCCCGTATCGCGTCGCTGCAGGTGCCAATACCGCTGATGAGATCGAAGAAACCATCGAACAGGCTGAAGATATTGGGGCAACCACAGTTCATATTTGCGCTGGAAACTACGTGCTTGAACATCGGCTTGTGGTCAGCGAAGCACTGCGCATTGCGGGAGCCGGGATTGGCGAGACGGTTCTCGATGGCAACCACGAGGGGACCATTATTCAGAGTGGCTTTGTAGAGAGCGACAGTGGTCGCTTGGATCTCTCTGACATGACGTTGCAACATGGAGTTGCCGAAGCGCTGGCACCCATTGAGGGGGGCGAGGGAGGAATCTTAATGTCAGGTGGTGCCGTTACCGCCTGGTCGCTTACAACCAACCGCGTTGCGTTCGTTGACAACAGTGGCGCAGCGTGCGGTGGCGCAGTGTCGCTATTGAGCAACATCATTGCGCTTGTCGAAGGTGCTCAGTTGTACGACTTGAGCCCGCGAGAGCGTGAAGCCTACCTCAATAACACACGCTCTACGTTCACTGACACCACATTCGTTGATAACGTCGCATACCTCGCAGGTGGTGCAATCGGTGGGCTATCGCTCGACCTTGAAGAGTTCACCGATATCGAGATAGT
>QWQR01000036.1 GCA_003670745.1 Chloroflexota bacterium | reverse complement strand
CGGCTAACGCCGTGGTGGCGACGAGGGAAAGCTCACGTGTACCAAGCGCTGCGAAGAGGCGATCGAGCTCAGCGGTGCCGAGATCACCGATCGCGCGCACGTGGTCGAGGGCTTCTGTGACCTCTTCGCCACGCGTGACGAGCCGTTCGAAGAGCGCGCGCTGTGCGGTGAGATCGCTCACGCGCGAGACCAGCGCAGCGCCACCGCGTCGAGCAGCAGCTCGGGGCTTGCGTTGCGGCGCAGCGCGGTGAGCGCCCGCTCGATGGAGCGCAGTGACGCGACCCATGCTGTGGGGGGGCGCTTTGCAGCGGCGAGGCGGAGCTCGGCGAGATCTTCGGGGAATGCGACCGCTTCATCTGCGCCAGCTGAGACCACGGCGAGATCGCGCGCCACCCCGCGCCAAAGTCGAAGGAGCGCCCCTGCTGCAGCGCGGCGCTCGGCTGCAGTCGGTTTAGCGCTCGCCCGTCGCTTCGCCGGCGCCTTTGCGGTTGCAGCCTCGGGGCCAACATCGGCATCAGTGGTGTCACCGTCGCTCGGCTCATCGTCGCCGTCGTCGGCGTCGAGCCCGGCCGCCAGGATCGCCGCGGCGTCGGAGATGAGCGGAGCAAGTCGCGCGAGGCGCTGGTGTGGCGGGGTGTCGATCAGGTCAAGGAGCTGGCGACGAATTTGCGCGTGCGCGCGCGCAGCATCACCGGTCGCGCCTGCGGTGATGAGTGGTCCTGGTCGGCCGCCCGCGATGCGCAGCAGTCGGGTTGCTGTCGGCGCGTCGACGTTCAGTCGCGATGCGAGGAGCTCTGCGCTTGCCGCCGCGTCGGGGAGCCCGATGCGTACCGTCGCGCAGCGGCTGCGAATCGTCGGCATGAGTGCCGAGTCTTCGGCGGCGGCAAGGATGATGTGCGTGCGATCGGGCGGCTCCTCGAGCGTCTTTAGTAACGCGTTCTGCGCCGCCTCGCTCATGCGATCGGCGCGATCGATCAACGCGATGCGACGGCCACCCTCGACGGGGAGTAGTGCAAGGCTCGACGCGAGTGCGCGGATTGGCTCGATGCCGATCTCGTCCGACGCCCCGCTCGGCGACACGACGGCAAGGTCTGCATGGCTCTCAGCGCGGACGAGGTTGCACCCACGACAGGAGCCGCAGGCACCGTCGTGCGTTGGTGCCGCGCAGAGTAGAACTGCCGCAGCATCGCGCGCGAGCGTCCCTGCCCCAGCGCCACGCGGCCCAACGATGAGCAGCGCGTGTGGTGGCGTGGCGAGGAGCGCTGCGAGAAGACGCGCCGCTACGGGGTCGTGACCACGCGTAGCAAAGTGCTTCGGGCGCTCGGACACTATGTCGTTACGCGAAGGCGGTGCGTTGACCGCCCTCGTCATCGCCCTAGGCCCCCTTGCTCCCCTTGGCCTTCGGTCGCGCCGGCTTCTTCACCATCGCGACCTTTGCCGCAGGCTTCTTCACTGCAGGCTTCTTCACCGCAGCCTTTGCGGCGGGCTTCGCCGCCGCGCGGCCACCTCGTGCGCCGCCGCGGCCACCCTTTGCGGCAGGGGCATCCTTACCGGTGAGGGCAGGAGCCGAGCTTGCAGCTCGACCCGTTGAGGCCAGCTGCGAGCGGAGGAGCGCCTGAACATCAGGCGAGACATCGCTCATTCCATCGTCGTCGCGGAAGTCGTCGTCCTTGTGTGAACGCGCCACCTCGTCGGCGATGCGCGACGGTCCGGAGCCGAGCGCTCGGCGTGAGGCGAGCGACGGTGCTGGTCGCCCACCACCGCTGCGGCCACCCGCCATGTACTCGGGAACACCACCTGGTGCGCCGTCATCGAGATCGTCAATGCGGAGCGTTTCGATCTCATCGCCACCGGACGCAGCGCCTGGCTCACCAAGCGCGCTGCCACCACGACCACGTCGGCCGCGACCACCGCGGCGTCGGCGGCGTCGGCGACCCTCTTCACCGCCATCGTCGCTCGCGGCGTAGCCGCGACCGGCGACTGGGGCTGCAGCGAGATCGTCGCTGCTCAGGTCGCCAAGGGTGAACGTCTCGATCGAATCGGCATCAATAAGTCGATCGCCGATGCGAAGCGTGGTGTCACGCGACGAGCTGGCACGAGGTGCCGCAGCGGCACGGGTGCGACCGCGGCCGCCACGAGGGCGCTCCTCTTCGACACCGCGGCGGCGCGGACGAGCTGGGGTCTCGGACTGCTTCCCTGGGACCTCGGTCATCGAGAGGTCCTCTTCGCCGTCGGCTGCGACGCGTCGGCCGCTGCGCGACCCACTCGCCTCAACCTTGGCGATCGAGGTGATCTCAATGAACTGGTCGGCAACGTCGATCAGGTCGCTGCTTGTGTTGGCACGGAAGCTCACGACCTCAACGCGTACGCCCATGTCTTGGACCGCCTTGATCGCGGGGGCGAAGTCTCCGTCGCCGGAGACGACGATCGCGATGTCGAGCTTCGGCGCAAGTCGAACGAGGTCGACCACCAACTCGATGTCGAGGTTCGCCTTGAATCGCCCGTCGCCGTACTTGCGAACGTCCTTGCTGACGACGGTGTAGTTGTTCCTGTCGAGGAAGTTGTGGAATGCCTTCTGGTTGTCGTTGTCGGGATCGAGCCCGGTGTACGCGTAGGCGCGCACCAAGTCACGGTTCGCCGTGACGGTCTTGAGCAGGGTGACGTAATCGATGTCGACCCCCGCCGCCTTGGCGGCATAAAAGACGTTCGCCACGTCGACGAAGATTGCTGTGTTTCGACTCACGATGAGTACCTCTGGTTAGCGTCGATAATGTGGCGTGCGCTGCTACGACGGGGCTGGCGCCTGATGGCGACCTGCCCGCGCGTCGGAGCGCACGGCTGCACGGGAGAAGCGTAGCAGAGGCAAGAGTGTGGCCCTCGCGCCCCTCGGAGTCTCACGCTTGATTCGTGCGTGAGCGTATGCGTGATTTAAGGGTGCTGGTGTAACGCGCTGGCGCCTTACCGGTCGTCGCGGGCGTCGACGATCAGCGCAACTCCTGAGATCCAGACGCCAAGGCCAAGAAGGGTGAGCCAGAGTCCTGGCGCCCGCGTGATCCCGAAGACCAAGGAGAGCGGCGTGTTGCTCCCAACCGCGCTCACCGCCGTCCCTGTCGTTGCCACGATGAACGCGATCGTCGTCGCCGTGACCAGGGTGAGGTGTACCGGCCAGCGATCGATCGGAAGGTCCGCGCCGACCGCCTCAGGTGCCACGAGGATCCCGAGCACCGCGAGCGCGGCGAAGAAGCCGATCGCCCCTGGGGAGTCGAAAGCGTTGCCGCTGATCTCAGGGATGGTGCCGCCACCGAGTGTCCACCACGCTGGGACCGCAGCGAACGCGACGATCAGCGCGCCGATGCCGCTAACGCGTCGCCCGCTCGAGCGCCATACAAGGCTTCCGGAGGAGGACTTTATCTTGCCAATTGGACGCGGTGGCACGCTACGCCTCGCCGATGATGGAGGCGTAGAGCTCACGCTTCAGCACGCCGACGTAGCGAAGGTTGCGATAGTGCTCGCCGAAGTCCAGCCCGTAGCCAACGACGAACTTGTCGGGGATCTCGAAGCCGGTCCAGTCGACGGGGAGCTCGGCGATCCGCCGCGCCGGCTTGTCGAGCAGCGTGACGATGCGCACGGATTTCGGATTCTTTCCGGCGAGATAGCTGGTCAAATAGTTGAGGGTGAGTCCGGTGTCAATGATGTCTTCGACGATCAGCACGTCAAGGCCATCGATCGATCCTGAGAGGTCTTTCAAGATGCGAACGGTGCCGCTCGACTCGGTGTTCCCACCGCCGTACGACGAGACCTCCATCACATCGATGCGCACGTTGCGGTCGATCGCGCGCATTAGGTCGCCTACAAAGACGAGTGATCCCTTCAGCACGCTCACGAGTACGAGCTCGTCGTTCCCCGGGTACGCAGCGGTGATCTCGGCTCCGAGCGCCTTCACGCGCGCGGCGATCGTCTCCTCGTTGAGGAGCACCTCAGAGATATCGTCGTGCGGATTCTTGCTCGCCCCCATCTCGCCTCCCTGCACTCCTATGCCGCGATGCTCTGGCCGCTGCGCCCCGCGACGCTGCGCGCTGCGCGACGTGCGGCACGCCGTCGCGGTGGCGTGTTCGACCCAGCCGCTCCGACGGTGGCCGCTTCAGTTCGTCCATATTTGACCATGAGTGAGGACAGATCGTGGGCGCCGAGGAGCTTGAGGCGCACGTGTGGATAGCGCGATGCGAAGTCACGCACCTTGCGGCGCTTCTGGCGCATGAGGGAGCGGCGCAGCGTCGTGAGCTCCACCCAAAGATTGAGGTCCGGAAGATAGAAGTCGGGGGTGAAACCTCGCTCCGGCTCAACGCCCTCACCGTGCAGGGCAAAGGTCCTTGGCTCGTACTCCCAGTGGACGCCGTAGAAGTCGAGGATTCGGGCGAACTCCGCCTCGCTCTGGTGAGCGAAGGGGCGGGAGCCGCTCTGCGGTTGCATGCCGCGAAATCTAACACCGCGGAGCGATCAGATACCCTCGCCGTATGGAGAAGGGTGTGCCGGCGCGAGCCCCGCTTCCGAGCGACCCGACGCTTCTCCCCCCGACAGAGCGCGAGACCCTCGATGCGCTCGCGCCGCTCCTCACCGCGGCGGGGCTCCCCGCTCTCGACGCGGCGGCGACCGCCGCCATCACCGCCCATCTGCGCCTCCTCGACGCATGGAATCCAGCGATCAACCTGACCCGCATCGTCGCGCCGACCGAGCGCGCGGAGCGACACCTGCTCGACGCGTTGGTTGCCGCGCCGCTCATTGAACAGCTGCTCGGCGCTGACGCGAACGGGACGGCGCGCGTCGCCGACCTTGGGTCGGGCGGCGGATTCCCTGGCATCCCACTCGCCGCGCGGCTGCTGCCGAAACGCGCCAACGTGCAGTTCGACCTGATCGATGCAACGGCGAAGAAGGCCCGCTTCCTCGAAGCGGTTGCCGCCGCAAGTGGGCTCGCCCCACACCTTGCGGTGATTTGTGCGCGCGCCGAAGAGCTCGCGCGCGATCCGCGCGGCCCTCGCTACGACGTGATCCTCGCGCGCGCTGTTGCGCCACTCGCGGAACTCGCGCGCTTGGCAACTCCGCTCCTGCGCCCCGGCGGAAGCCTCGTCGCATGGAAGCGCGATGCCGACGGGTGGCCCGCAGAGCTCGCGACCGCCGAATCCCTCGTTGGTGGGATAACGCTTCGCGTGGAGCGCGTCGCTGCGCCGGCGCTCGCAGGCGCCCTGCTCGTCGTGATTACGCCCTCTCGGCGGGTGTAGAATCTTGGCGAGAGAACCACGCAACGCGCGGCCCAGGGTGCTGCGCACCAGCAGATTCGAGGCGTAAACCTATGCCGACGGCCGAGAAGCGCGGACCCGACTGGCACAACGACGACGGTGAAGAACTTTTCGTTCACCAGGACTCCGATCACCTTGTAGCGTCGGAGGCGGGGAGCGCACCGCTCCACACCTTCGACCGGGCGAGCTCCGCCGCAAAGCGCGTCCTCTTCGGTCGCAACCTCTCCTCGGCGGAGGAGGGTGAGCAGCGTCTCTCCAAGCGACTCGCGCTGCCGATCTTCTCCTCTGACGCGATCTCGTCGAGCGCATACGCAAGCGAAGAGATCCTGCTCGCCCTCGTCGGCGCTGGCGCGGCGGTGCTCATGTACGGACCGCTCGTCGCCTTAGCCATCGGTCTTCTGCTTGGGCTTATCGCGATCAGCTACCGCCAGGTCTGCTACGGCTTCCCGAATGGTGGGGGCGCTTACGCCGTTGCGTCGAGCACGCTCGGCACGGTGCCCGCGCTCATCGCCGCGTCAAGCCTCATCGTCGACTACGTCCTCACCGCCGCTGTCAGCGTCGCGGCCGGCGTAGCCGCGATCACCTCGGCGCTCCCTGAGCTTGTGCCGCTGCGGCTGGAGATCGCCCTCGTCGCACTGCTGCTCATCGTGATCGCGAACCTGCGCGGCATTCGCGAGTCGGGAAAGATCTTCGCCCTCCCCGCCTACCTCTTCGTTGGTGGAGCACTCCTTGTAATTGGTGTCGGCCTCGTTCGTATCGTCACCGGTGACCCGGCAATCACCTGGAGCGCCGACCTGCACCCAGAGCTCACTGAGGCATCACAGGTGCTTCTGCCGCTCCTCCTCCTGCGCGCATTCGCCCACGGCTCCGTTGCGCTCACGGGGACCGAGGCGATCAGCAACGGCGTCGCCTCGTTCAAGAAACCTGAGGCGAAGAACGCCGCCACCACCCTCATCTTCATGGCAGTGCTTCTCGGCACGCTCTTCGTCGGGATCTCGCTTCTCGCCTTCGCTTACGGCAGGGCACCGATCGAGGGTGGCGAAACACTCCTCTCGCAGGTCGCACGAGCGTCGCTTGGCGACGGACCGCTCTACGCCTTCTTCCAAATCGCAACGACCGGAATCCTGCTCCTTGCCGCGAACACCGGATTCAACGGTGGCCCGCAGCTCGCCCGCATCCTCGCCGCCGACGGCTTCTTGCCGCGACAGGTGGGGCAGCGCAGCGGTCGGCTCGCCTTCGGTTCCGGTATCGGCCTCATCGCGATCTTTGCGGGGGTGCTCCTCGTCGCCACGGGCGCGCTCGTCACCGACCTCGTTCCGGCGTACGCGATCGGCGTCTTTATCGGCTTCACGATTAGCCAGGCGGGAATGGTGATGCACTGGCGCCGACAGCGCGACAGCGGATGGCGCGGTCGAGCGCTGCTGAACGGCGTCGGCGCAGTCGTCACCTTCGTCGTGCTCGTGGTGATTACTGCTGCGAAATTCGCTGATGGCGGCTACCTCGTCTTCATCGCCATTCCGATCCTCACCGTCTTCATGCTCATCGTGCGCGAACGCTACCGCCTGCACACGCGCGAACTCTCCATTGAGCAGGGTCGCGTCTTTGAGGGGCTCCATCGCAACCGCCGCATCTTCGCCCCGTTCGGCGAAATCAACCGCTCGACCGTTCGCGCCGTGAACGTTGGTCGACTCCTCGCTGGGAGCAACGGCGAGCTCATTGCCCTGCGCGTCGTCTTTGACGAGGCGGAGGAGGCGGCGATCCGCGATCGATTCGAGACGCACTTCCCTGACGTGCGCCTGGTGACGATCCTCTCCCCCTACCGCGCGATCCTTGAGCCGGTGATCCACTACCTCGACGAGGTTGAGGAGGAGCTCGACGAAGATGGCCGCAAGCTGATGAGCGTCGTGATGGTCCCTGAGTACTCGGGGCGCCACTGGTGGGATCGCATCCTTCACAACGGCAACGGGAAGCGCCTTCGTGAGGCGCTCATCGGCCGGGCGAACACCGTCGTCCTCGACATCCCCTACCGACGCCACATCCCCGACTGAACCCCTGACCGAGCGTCATCGGCGCTCAGCGCACCAGACTCCCCCTCGCTAGCCTTGCGCGCCCTACGTAAGCATCTTGACAATGACGTTGATAGGGTTCTATGATCCCTTCATGTACGGCAGCGGAGGGAAGGGCGTCGATCCCGAACGGCCGGTCTACGTGATCAGCGTGGCCGCCGAGATCGTGGCGGTCCACCCGCGCACCCTGCGGATCTACGAGGAGGAGGGGCTCATCTGCCCCCGTCGCACCTCGACGAACATCCGCCTCTTCTCGGAGAACGATCTGCGGCGGATCCTCTGGATTCGCCACCTCACCCAAGACCGCGGGATCAACCTCGCGGGGGTGAAGACGCTCTTCGAGCTTGAGGAGCGGCTCGGCACGCGGATCCTTGAACGTTTGTACGAAGAGAGTCGCAACGACGAGACGGAGAAGAGGCCGGCGGGACGCCGGGTAGCGGAAGGAGCACGACGATGATCGAACGTGATGACGAGCTCGAGATGGCGCTCGACGACGAGTTGCAACTTGAGGTCGACGAGGCGGTAGCCGCATCTGAAGACGACGGCTCGATCGCGCCGACTGGAACCGCCTTCCTTCCACTCGTTCCCCTGCGCGAGATCGTGATCTTCCCGGAGATGGTCGCGCCGCTTAAGGTCGGTCGCGACAAGAGCGTGAGCGCGGTGCGCATCGCCGAAGACGAGGGGTGGATTGCCCTGGTGACGCAGCGCAACCCAGAGCAAGAGGAGATCACTGAGCTCGGGCAGCTCCACGCGATGGGAACCCTCGCGAAGATCGCCCAGGTCGTCAACCTTCAAGACGGCACGCTCCGCGCTGTGGTGCAGGGGCAGAAGCGCATCCGCATCCTCGACCTTGATGCTGGCAGCACCGTTCTGATGGTGAAGGTTGAAGTGATCGAGGCGCCGGTCGCCGAGGGCGTTGAAGTCGAAGCGCTGATGAAGACGGTGCAGTCGCAGGTTGAAACGTATGTGACCTCGGGGGCGCCGGTTCCGCCAGAGGCTGCGGTCGCCGCGAAGAACATCTCCGACCCTGGCCTGCTCGCCGACATGACCGCCTACACCCCAGACATGAGCACTGAGCAGCGTCAAGAGTTGCTCGAAACGATCGACGTCGTTGACCGACTGAAGTACGTCTCGAGCTTCCTCGCGCGCCAGATCGAGATCCTCGCCATCAAGGGGCGCATCCAGTCCGAGGTGAAGTCGGAGATGGATAAGTCGCAGCGCGAGTACTTCTTGCGCGAACAACTGAAGGCGATCCAGCGCGAGCTCGGCGAAGACGACCCCCAGCAGGCCGAGGCGGCCGAGCTGCGCGACAAGGTTGAGTCGTCGGGGATGCCCGACGAGGTGAAGTCGCGCGCCCTTAAGGAGCTCGATCGCATGGCGCGCATCCCGTCGGCCTCGCCAGAGGTCGGCGTGATCCGCACCTACGTCGACTGGCTCATCTCCATGCCGTGGAACGTCGCGACGGAAGATCGCCTCGACATCGGTGAGGCGGTCAAGGTGCTCGCCGACGATCACTACGGCCTCGAGAAGGTGAAGGAGCGAATCATTGAGTACCTCGCGGTGCGCAAGCTTGCGCCGCAGGTGAAGAGTCCGATCCTCTGCTTCGCTGGCCCTCCGGGAGTTGGCAAGACGTCGCTCGGCAAGTCCATCGCAAAGGCGATGGGGCGCAAGTTTGTGCGCATGAGCCTCGGCGGACTCCACGATGAGGCGGAGATCCGTGGGCACCGACGCACCTACATCGGCGCACTCCCCGGTCGCATCGCACAGGGGATCAAGACGGCGGGAACAAAGAACCCGGTCTTCATGCTCGATGAGATCGACAAGCTCGGCGCGGACTTCCGCGGTGATCCGTCGTCGGCGCTCCTCGAGGTGCTCGATCCAGAGCAGAACGCCACGTTCCAAGACAACTATCTCGAGGTGGAGTTTGACCTGTCGCAGGTGCTCTTCGTCGCTACGGCGAACCAGCTCGACACGATCCCTGCGGCGCTCCGCGATCGTATGGAGATCATCCAGATCCCCGGTTACACCGAGGCGGAGAAGGTCCAGATCGCCAAGCGCTATCTCGTGCCAAAGCAGCGCGAGAACCACGGCCTGAAGGAGGCGCAGGCGGTCTTCCCCGACGAGTCGATCGTGCACCTGATTCGTTACTACACGCGCGAGGCGGGGGTGCGCAACGCAGAGCGAGAGATCGCAACGCTGATGCGCAAGATCGCTCGCTCGGTCGCTGAGAGGAAGTCCCGAAAGGGAACGATCGACACGAAGAAGATGGCGGCCTGGCTCGGGCCAGAGCGGCACGAGTACGGCGAGCTTGAGAGCGCCGATCAGATCGGCTCGGCGACGGGACTGGTGGTGACACCGGTCGGCGGCGACGTGGTGACGGTTGAGGTCGGCGTGATGGAGGGTCGCGAGGAGTTGATCCTCACCGGCCAACTCGGCGACGTGATGAAGGAGTCGGCGCGCGCTGCGCTTACCTGGATCAAGTCGCACGGCGCGGAGCTCGGCATTCCCGCCGAACGCTTCGAGAAGTCGGGATTGCACATCCACGTGCCGGCAGGTGCTATTCCGAAGGACGGCCCCTCGGCTGGCGTGACGATGGCGACGGCGATCGTGTCGGCACTCACAGGGATCCCGGTGCGACGTGACGTTGCGATGACCGGCGAGATCACCCTGCGCGGCAGGGTCCTGCCGATCGGTGGGCTGAAGAGCAAGGCGCTCGCCG
>QWQR01000035.1 GCA_003670745.1 Chloroflexota bacterium | reverse complement strand
GGCACCCGAGCCTGCTGAATTTTCAATGTCAGCGGCGTCGAGGCCCACGACCGGCTCCGTGAACGTCAGCGTCCAGGTCAGCGACGTCAGATCATTCGTGGGTGAGCTGGGCGTTGACCACGAATCGACCGCGGGTGCTGTGCTGTCGAATGTTGCCGCTTCCGGTGCGTCAGAG
This sequence comes from Chloroflexota bacterium, assembly GCA_003670745.1. GTDB lineage: Bacteria > Chloroflexota > Limnocylindria > Limnocylindrales > Limnocylindraceae > Limnocylindrus. The sequence continues at coordinate 10,250 of QWQR01000035.1, read as the reverse complement.
GCCGCATCAGGGCCGAGGTTCCCAACAAGGTCTGCAACCTGGCCAGCGAGGAGGCGTGGCTGGATCGTGCCGTCGGTACAGCCGCTCACCGTCACCGTATAGATGACGCCGACATCACCATCCGCCGACGTCACAGCAAACGTACAGTCGGCAGCGGCACCCGAGCCTGCTGAATTTTCAATGTCAGCGGCGTCGAGGCCCACGACCGGCTCCGTGAACGTCAGCGTCCAGGTCAGCGACGTCAGATCATTCGTGGGTGAGCTGGGCGTTGACCACGAATCGACCGCGGGTGCTTCTATGTCGCTGTAGGTAAGAGTGTTAGACGCGATAACGTCTGAAAGCGGACCAGCGTTCGCGTAGCTGTCTACCACCTCGTTCGCGAAGAGGAACGGTCGGATCGTGCCGTCGGTGGTACATCCGCTCACCGTCACCGTATAGATCAAGCCGGCAGAGAGATCCGCCGACTCCACGCTGAATACACAACCAGCCGCAGCTCCGATTCCGTAATTATCAATGCTCGAAGCGTCAAGGCCAGTGACCGCTTCCCCAAAACTGAGCGTCCAGGTCAACCCAGAGAGGCTATTTACCGGCCCCTCGGCAGGCTCCGCTGTCCAAGTTGCGATCGGACCAAATGCTGCGCTGACGATGTAACTCGTCTCCTCATCAATCGTGTTCGCGTTCTCGCTCAGCGGGGAGACCAGTGATGCCACATCAAGTGCTTGAGGAAAGATGCACGTGTATGGCGTACACGCGCCAGGCTCCGTGCCAATCCATGTCGCAGTACTCAGCCCAGCAGTCAAGACCATTGGCTCGCTGTACTCATAAGAGCAAGGCGTGAGCGTGGCAGAGGTGCAGCTCATCGCAGTGGGATCTTGATCGTCCGCAACTGTACCCAAGCCAGTAACTGTCAAATCGACGCTATACACCGGCGCTGCGCCACTGTTATGCGTAACGGTGGTAGCAGTAATCCTCGAATTAACACTGGAGCTAAGAATTGCGCCACCTTGCAGTGAGTAATTGTTAGTAAAGGTGCTTGCGCTTGACGTAAGGACGCCACCATGCACAGCGCCACCGCCTGTCACTCCCCTGTTATGGTCAAAGTTGCTCGCGGCAACAGTCAGTACGCCACCCCAGAGCGCGCCGCCGGTCCCGCCAGCAAGACCAGCACTGTTGTTAATAAAGGTAGTTGCAAATGAATCCCCGACAGAGGTATAGATCGCTCCGCCAGACTGCTGAACCTCATTAGCATCAAAGATGCTTGCGCTGGTTATAAAGTTTGAAGTGTTTATTGCGCCACCCTTTTGGCCTGCGATGTTACTCACAAACGAACTAGAAGCTGCAGTAGCTACAGGGCTATCAATAGCGCCACCGAACATGCCGGACGTGTTGTTGGCAAATTGGCAGGATTGCGAATCTACGCTTAGCGCTCCTCCGATCGCACCGCCGTTCCAGCCGGAGAGATTGTCCCTGAAAATACAATTAGATAGGTATACATCCTGACTAGAGTTGACTGCCCCGCCGTCGCCCGCGCTATAGCCGTGCTGAAGCGTCATCCCGCTCAGCCTGATGTCGTCAATGCTCATGATGATGCGGTGCCCGTTGTTACTGCTCTCCGAGCCAACAAATGTGTTGCCGCCGTCGAGAACGGTTATCCCCGCTCCCGCCCCCTGCAGGGAGACAAGTTTGCCGGCGAGATCCAAGGTGGTGCCGATGTCATAGGTTCCAGCACAGATCACGATCGTGTCGCCGTCCGCGACGGCCAGATTATCGATCGCGTCTTGGATCGCTACATCGGTGGTGCCTACGTAGTCTGGTGCGTCGCAGCTTGTGCCGTTGCCTTCGTCAGCGACGCCAGATTGGGCGACGTAGTAGGTGGAGCCAGTAGCTCCTTGGTAGGTCATCGAGCAGCTGATCCCGCCGGAGAGGTCGGCCTCCGGAACGCCGCAGACCACACCGTACGACGCCGCTACCGCGTTGCCGGAAAGGAACGCGCCATTGACTCCAAATGCCGTTGAGCTAATGATCGTAGTAGTGGCATTGATCGCACCGCCGACCCCATCATCCACACCATTTGAAGCAACGTTAGAGGCGAAGAGACTTGCTGTGACGGTGGTTGCTTCGGAAGTTGAGCCGCTATAGATCGCGCCACCATAAAGCGCAGCGCTGTTCGTGAATGCACTCGACGCAATGTTTGTAGCGCCCTCACTGAATACCGCGCCACCTGAGCCCAATCCGTTTGCAGCGTCGTTCTCATCAAATGCGCTTGAGGAGAGACTCAGCGACTCCGCCTCGATTCCGCCGCCCCACCCAGAAACTGGCGTGTTGTTGGCATAGAAGGTGCTCGCGGCGATACTTGCTGCCCCAAGCACCTGCATTCCGCCGCCAAAGCCGACATTCGATGTAAAGCTACTGGCGGATACACCAGCGCTTCCAGCCTCGCGAATCTCAACGCCGCCGCCGTACGGTGCGTCGTTGAGCATGAGGCCCGAGGCGACCATCGCTAGGTGGAACGAATTGATCGCGCCCCCATCGCCCATGGAATCTGCGTCTGCGTCAGCAGAGTTTTGGTGAAAGACACTCGAAGAAACATTCGTTTCATCGCCATAGATCGCCCCGCCATCGCCATCGGAGTAGTTGTTGAGGAACGCACTGGAGCTAACCGTTGCGGTCTTGGTGCCGCCAACAGCTGCAACCGCACCGCCAGAGGTCGAGGCGCTATTGGTGTTAAATACGCTCGATGCCACTGTTGCGGAATTGCCAACGCCAATGCCGCCCCCTGAGCCACCTATTGATGCGTTCGCGGAAAAAATGTTCGCACTCACTACCGTGTCTGCTGCGTCGATTGCCCCTGAGTCCAGGGCCGCAACATTAGAGGTGAATATGCTCGCAGTGACACGCGCGGTGCCGCCAGAATGGACTGCTCCGCCATTCGACGCGCTATATCCGCTCTCAAGCGTCATGTCGCTCAGGGTGATGCCGCCGGAGCTCGTTAGAATTTGATACCCGACGTTGTTGCTCACCGGGCCATCAAATGTGTTTCCGCCGTCGAGAATGGTTAATCCCGCACCCGCCCCCTGCAGGGTGATGAGTTTGCCGCCAAGGTCCAAGGTGGCGCCGATGTCATAGGTTCCAGCGCAGACCACGATCGTGCCACCTGCAAGTAGTCCGGAGTCGTCGATCGCGCTTTGGATCGCTACATCGGTGGTGCCCACGTAGTCAGGCGCGCTGCAGCTTGTGCCACTGCCAGGGGTAGGGTCGCCAAGTTGCGCAACGTAGTAGGTGGTAGCGGATGAAGTTTGAAGCGTTACGTCGCACGGCGTACTGCCGCCATCAAAATCTGCCGCGGCAAGTCCGCATACCCTCCCGATTTCGAGGACGATGGCCTGACCACTACCACCGGCTCCGTTGTCAAAAAAGGTACTCCCACTAATATCTGCAGAAGTTTCGGTATTCGCTCCAGCGTGAATTGCACCCCCATCAATCGTGGCGGTGTTCGAATTGAACGCACTGCCCGCAACGGTGGAAGCGCCCCCAGCAGTCACAAAGAGTGCCCCGCCCATATTCGCAGCATTGTCGACGAACGTGCTGTCGAGGACCTTGGAGTGCATTGCGGCAATTGCACCACCGTCTACCACGGCAGTGTTCTTCATAAACGTGCTGGAGACAATCGTCGCCTCAGTCGAGTCAATCGCCCCGCCATTATTGGCTCTGTTGTAGTCAAAGGAACTGGAGTAAATATTGGCTTCGGTTGTGATAATGGCACCGCCACGCCCCTCGCCGCTATCGAGAGCAACGTTATTCACAAAGTTGGCAGCGGTCGCCTCAACAGAAATTTCCGCCACAATAGCTCCGCCCGGTCCTGCGGAGGCTTCGTTGTTGCTAAAGGAGGTTGACGTGGCCTTAACAGCCCCGCCGTAGAGCGCTCCGCCTGATTCAGCAGTATTGCTAATGAATGAGCAGTTAACGAGAGACACGGAACTATCCATGGCGCTTTCCGCAAAGATTGCGCCGCCTGCTCCTACTAAGGCCAGGTTTCCGTCGAATGAACTTGAGGTGATGGCGCCACTTGCGCCCATATAAATTGCGCCACCATTGTGCCCGGAGCTGTTGTTTCCAAAGCTGCTCGATGTGACGGTGGCGGTGGTGGCGTAGATGGCGCCGCCGCTGCCAGTCGTAGCACTATTGCCCATGAAGGTGCTGCTTGCGACGGTGGCGGTGCTGGCGACGATAGCGCCGCCTGCGTTGGCGGTATTGCTGGTGAAGGTGCTGCTGGCGACGGTGGTGGTGGTGCTGGAGTTGATAGCGCCACCATATTGCGCGGTATTGCTGGTGAAGGTGCTGCCGGACACAGTAGCGGCGGCGCCAGCGTAGATGGCGCCGCCGTAGTTGGTGGCGCTGTTGTCGTTGAAGGTGCTGGCGGTGGCGGTGACTATCTCGCCGTGGACGGCGCCGCCGGCGTCGTTGAGGGCGCTGTTGCCATGCTGGAAGGTAAAGCCACTAACGACAACGGCAACCGAGCTCGTGAGGATCTGAGTGGTGCCTCCCCCGTCAAGGATCGTGCTCCCCGCCCCTGCCCCCTGAAGGGTGAGGGTCTTGAACGCAAGCTGGATCGTGTTGCCGATCGCATAGGTGCCGGCGCAGATGAAGATCGTGTCGCCGTCTGATGCGGGGCCGTCGATCGCGTCTTGGATCGCTACATCGGTGGTGCCTACGTAGTCTGGTGCGTCGCAGCTTGTGCCGTTGCCTTCGTCAGCGGTGCCAGATTGGGCGACGTAGTAGGTATGGGACGGATCAGCGGCGAAGATCGGGGCGATCGCTCCCATCAGCGTGCCAAAGATCAGGGCGGCAACAAGCAGAACGCTGAGGGGTCGCAAAATTGAGGGGGCTCTGATCATGCTCTGCGCCAACCCTCATGCTTCCGTGCCCATGCACGTGGCGCCAGTCAATTGGTTATGACTCAGAGACGCGGTCGGTAACACTATGCGAGGCGTGAGCGAGCGTCAAGGGGAAAACCCCCTAAATAGGCACCTTTTTGACCCCTCACCCGGTCCACGGGGAGGACTAGAGGGGCTAAGGCTCTGTTACAGCATCCAGCGGCTTCGCGCCGCGCAGGGTGCGCAGGCGATTGATGCGGTCGGTGATCGGCGGATGGGTGGCGAGAAAGCCCGCGGCGCGTGGCTCGAAGCGCTTCACCGGGCTCGCGATGTACAGGTGTGCCGTGGCTTTGGTAGCGACCTCGAGCACCTCCTTGTCGGCGGCGAGCTTGGCGAGGGCGCGCTCGAGACCGATCGGATTGCGCGTGAGTTCGACCCCCGATGCGTCGGCGAGGTACTCGCGCTGACGCGAAACGGCGAGCTGCACCAGGCGGGCGGCGATCGGGGCGAGGATCGCGAGCACGATCATGAGCAGAAAGGCGATCACCTGAAAGATGTTTCCCCCCTCGCGGTCATCGCGGCGGCGACCGCCACCCCAAAAGACTGAGCGCAACAAAATGTCCGAAAGGAGCGCCAGCGAACCAACGAGTGCCGCGACGAGGAGGCCGTAGCGAATGTCGAAGTTGCGCACGTGCGACAACTCATGGCCGATGACACCGCTCATCTCCTCGCGGTCGAGCTTCGTCATGAGCCCCTTGGTAACGGCGATGCTCGCGTGCTTCGGGTCGCGCCCTGTGGCGAAGGCGTTGAGCGCCGTGTCGTCAATGGTGTAGACCTTCGGTCGCGGCAGGTCGGCCGCAAGGCAGAGCTCGTCGACGATGTTCGAGAGTTGCAACTCCTCGGCGCCGGCGCTCGGGTCGAGCGGCTTCGCCCCCGCCGCGGCGAGCACGGCACGATCGCCGCCAAACCAGGCGCCGAGCGTGAGCACAAAGCCGAGGCCGAACGAGATGAACGCGTACGGGAACGCCCCCTCAACACTGCCGGTCATCGCAATGCCCGCGCTCGTCGCCAGCGCGGCGATGATCGCCACGACGAGCAGCACGAGCAGGTACGACTTGCGACGGTTCGCCGCGGCGAGATCGTAGAAGGTCGCCATGCCGCTCCCCTACCGCTCCACGATCAGGAGAGGGAGACCTTCGGTGCGGCCTCCTCGGCGTCGGGGGTGTCGAAGAAGTCGCGCTTGGCGAAGCCAAAGATCCCCGCAAAGAGGAGCCCTGGGAAGCTCTGCACCGAGTTGTTGTACGTGAGCACGGCGCTGTTGTAGTGCTGGCGGCTGAAGCCGATCTGATTCTCCGTAGAGGTGAGCTGCTCCTGCAGTTGGATCACGTTCTCGTTCGACTTCAGGGTGGGATACGCCTCGACGTTGGCGAAGAGGGTGCGCAACGATCCGGTGAGCAGGTTCTCAGCTTTCGCCTGGGCGGCGGTGTCACCCGATGCTCCAGCGGAGACTGCGGCGGCACGCGCCTTGGTCACGTTCTCGAGCACGGATCGCTCAAAGCCCATCTGCCCCTTTACCGCCTCAACAAGGTTCGGGATCAGGTCGTAGCGGCGCTTCAGCTGCACTTGAATTTGGCCGAGCGCCTCTTCGACGCGGTTGCGCCCGCTGACCAGGCCGTTGAAGGCACCGATCACGAGAACCGCGATAACACCAACGACGACGATGACCGGAAGGAGTGCGTCCATGTGCACCTCACTCTTACGCAAACTGCACGGCGTACGCTGCGCCGATTGCCCTCATTCTACGCCGCAGCGCGTTCAGGTGCACGAATTTTTTAGTGAGGATTCGGTTAAGAAAGTGCCCAAAATTTTCGTGCGGGATTCGTGCGTAAAAATTTGCCACGGGATTTTTGAACGTTTGACGACCCCCCGGGGGGGAGGCTTACCTTATGCGCAGCAGCCGGATTCGGGGGCCTTGGTGGCCCCCCCGGTGTGGGTGCAGCCCGGCAACTCTGGGTACCCGCGTGAAAGGCACAGGATCATGAACGTTCTGCTCGTTGGTACCGGCACGGTCGGAGAGGCTATTGCGCACATCTTGAAGGGCCGAAAATGGCTCGGAAAGCTCACCCTCGCGGACTACTCCCTCAAGCGTGCTCGCCACGTAGCTGACGCCGTTGGCGCCGGGTACGACGTTGCCCAGGTCGACGCTGGCAACGCCCTGCAGCTCAAGGAGCTGATCGCCGCCTCAAAGGCCGATCTCGTGCTCAACGCCGTCGACCCGCGCTTCGTGCCAGCCGTCTTCGACGCGGCGCTCGAGGCGGGCGTCCACTACATCGACATGGCAACCAGCCTCTCCGTCCCCGATGTGAAGAGCCCCTATAAGACGCTCGGCAAGACGCTCCTCGGCGACTACCAGGAGTCGAAGAAGCGCGAGTGGGAGTCACGCGGAAAGCTCGCCCTCATCGGCATGGGAATGGACCCTGGCCTCTCGAACATCTTCGCGGCGTACGCCAAGAAGTGGACCTTCGACGAGGTGAGCGCGATCCACGTGCGCGACGGCGGCGACCTGCGCATTGAGGGCTACCCATTCGCCACGGTCTTCAGCCTTTGGACGGTCATTGAAGAGTGCCTCAACCCGCCGCTCGTTTGGCAGAACGGCAAGCTTGAGGTGCGCGCACCCTTCAGCGAGCCCGAAGACTTCGTCTTCCCTGAAGGGATCGGCCCAGTTATGTGCGTGAACGTTGAGCACGAAGAGGTGATCCAACTACCGCGCACCATCCCCGCCGACCTGATCACCTTTAAGTATGCGCTCGGCGCCGACTTTATTGAGACGCTGCGCCTGCTGCACCGCCTCGGACTCGACGGCAAGAACCCGATCGACGTGAAGGGGGTCAAGGTTGCGCCACGCGACGTGATCGCAGCGCTCAGCCCTGATCCTTCGACGCTCGGCAAGAGCATGGTCGGACGCGCCGTCGTCGGCACGCTCGTCGCCGGACGCAAGGATGGCCGACGCCGCGAGACGTTCCACTACCAGGTGGTCGACGCCGCAGAGACGATGGGCCGCTACAAGCTGCAGCCGGTCGCCTGGCAGACGGGCGTGATGCCGGTCATGGCCATGGAGCTGATCGCCGAAGGGGTGTGGGGCGGAGCCGGCGTGAAGTCGCCGGAGATGCTCGATCCAGATCCATTCCTTGATCTGTGCGAGGACTACGACGTGACGGTGAAGCTCGAGCATCGGATCCCCGGTCGCTCGATCTTGCCGGCAACGGAGCTGCCACCGGCGATCGCGAAGTCGGTCACCGTGAAGGGAACTTCAACACCGACCGACGCTGCCTACTCGGCCGCCGCTACCGCGGCGTTGCGCACCCCGGTCGACGAGGAGCAGTAAGCACCGCTTACGGCGCGCCGATGAGGCGCGCGAGAAGTGGAATCGGCGGAGTGCCGTGCGAGAGCATCGCCTTCAGGTGCGCCGGGCGCGAGAATCCTGGCGTCGTCGCGCGGTTCCCTGGGAGCGCACTCGACGCAGACACGCCGCGAGCGCGATCCTCCAGTTCCCAGCAGCCCATCGAACCCACGAAGTAGGTCGGCAACTGCGTTGCGGTAAGTCGCGCACGCAGGTACTTCGCGCGCGCCTCGGACTCCTCCTGCCACGTGCGACCGACCATCAGCTCCATCGCCCACGCCTCGTCGCGCCCCTCGGCGTGAATGCCGAGGTCAAGCATCGCGTTAGCGATGCAGCGCAGGTAGAACTTCCAGTGCACGAGCTCGAGCGCATCGTCACCATCGCCGAACCCCTCGTCGAGCATCACCTGGGTCACGTACACGGCCCATCCTTCAGCAAAGACCCCCGAGCCGAACGCGGCGCGCAGTGGCCGATCGCTCTGGTTCGCCGCGGCCAACTGCAGGTAGTGACCAGGGATCGCCTCATGGATCGCAAGCAGGGCGAGCATGCGGTTGTTGTCTTCGCGCAGCATTGATTCGACCTGCTCGGGCGTTGCGTCGTCGGCCGGCGGCGTTACATAGAAGAAGCTCTTCTCGCCGCGATCAAGCGGCCCTGGTGCGTCGAGAAAGGCGCCACCGTAGGCGCGCAAGAAGCGCGGCGTCCACACGATTTCGAGCGGCTCGCTCGGCAGCGCAACGAGCCCCGTGCGACGCACGAATGCCTCGCAGCGCGCCGTCTCTTCACGGCAGCGCTCAAGGAGTGTTGCCGGCGTAGCGTGATCGGCGCCGATTGCGTCGAGCACGGCGGCGACGAGCGCGTGGCCACCATCGGTGCCTGCCCCGCTGATCGCCGCGGTCGCCCCATCACCGAGCCACTGGGGCGCCGCGCGTCGCGCGATCTCGACCATGCGTGCGCGCACCGCGTCAAACTCGCGCGTTGATGCTGCCGCGATCGCCGCACGATCGTGCGAGCCGAAGAGGGTGTGGCGAATGGCGCGGTCGTAGAGCGGCGCACCGAAGCGCCCCTCTCCAGAGCTGCGCGGCAACACCTCGTCGCGCAGGCGCGTCGCGTAGCGCTCCGCCGCGGCGGTCGCCGCCTCGGCTGCGGCGCGCAACTCCTCGCCGTACTCGGCTACGGCGAGCGCCGCAAGCTCCCCTACCCCTGGCGCTTGGGCGATCGCCGTCTCCAGGTGCAGTCGGCTGATCGGTCGCGCGGGGAGCTCGATCTCGCCGTGTGGCGGCTCGCCCCCGTTCGGTCGCGGCGCGCCGTCATCGGCGGGAACGTGCAGCGCCGGCACGCCGACGAGCGCGTCGAACGCCGAATCCAAATATGGGCCGACCCCGCGCAGTCGCGCGAGCAGGTCGCGCGCCCGCGTCTCGCGTGTTCCAAAGGTGCGGGCGATGAGCGGAAAGAGCCCCGAGCCCACAACTGAGATCGCGTGGAGCGCATCCCAGGCGGCGGGTCGCACCTCAAGCCGCTCAAAGCGAATCGCCGCGAGGGTGGCGAGGGCGAGATCACGATCGACCTGATCGTCGCTACTAAGGGCCGCCGCGTCGAGGCGCTCGAGCCGCGTGCGCTCCTCGTCGACCCAGGCGAGGATCGCCGTGTCGCCCTTCGCCCCCTCGGCCCCCCAGCGGCCGTCGTGGTCGTGCACGCCGAGCGCCGTGGCGGCGACCGGGTGGAGCGCGGCGAAGCGGGCGATCAGCCCCGATGCGTCGAGCGAATCATGCGTCATGCGCGGCAGGGTACCATCGGGGCATGGGCGCACAAGATACGACCGACCTCTTCTTCGAGCGGCTGAACGCCGACGACCGCGACGGTGCCGTTGCGATCCTCGACGAACGCGTAGAGATGCGCATCCATGTCGGCGAAAGCGTGCAGCTCCTCAAGGGGAGCGAGCGCGTCGGCGGATGGTTCAAGCGCGCCGACAAGGGGCT
>QWQR01000034.1 GCA_003670745.1 Chloroflexota bacterium | reverse complement strand
CGCGCAGCGATCGCAGCTCCGGCGAGGAAGAAGGGGATCTCAACGGTTGCGGCAATGGTTGCGGCGAGCGCCACGTACGACGACCCGTCGCCGCCACCACTGGCGCGCACGAGCTCCTGAATACGAAGTGATCCGTATGCGTAAAAGAGACCAGCGCCGAGGTTGGCAAGCAGGCTTAGCAGCAGGAACGGTGCGAGGCCGGGTGATCGCTGAAAGGCGAGGCTCGCCGTGCCGAATCGATTACGCCAGCTCCCCGCAACGGCGATCTCGGCGTTGCCCCCCGGGTATTCGTTGCGCTCCGCTCGCTCCTCGGCGGCGCGCTGCCGCTGCTGGTCGGCGGCTTCAGAAGATGTTGCGGTGAAGCCGCCGCGCACGCGCAGCCCCGCCGTTCCGAGCAAGACCGCAGTGGCGCCAAGGCCGTAGATCGGTCCGATCACGAAGGCGCCGCCCGCGGCGACGAGCGCGCCGCTCGCGATGCAGGTGAGCGCGTAGCTGCCGCTCGTCAGGGCGCGCAACGGCCCCCAGTCGCCGCCATGTTCGGCGAGGTGCTCCATGCCGATCGCGTCGAGGAGCGGCACCAGCCCAGCACCGGCAAAGGCAGCCAGCGCCGCGCCAGGGATGCCAGCCGCGGGGCCGAGAGCGAAGAGCAGTACACCTGCCGCCGCCGCGACGATGGCGAGGCGGAACGCCACAACGCGGCCGAGGACCGCGTCGGCAAGATGTCCCCAAACAGGGCCCGCCGCCAGGGCGAGGAGTGAATTGAGTGCGCCGAGCGCACCGATCGCTTCGAGCGGCACGCCGCGGTCGCGGAAGACGATCGTCGTGAAGGGGAGGTAGCACGCCTGCATCACGCCGCCTACGACGTAGAGGTAGGTGGAGCGGCGCATCCCTGGGTGTGTCAACGCGAGGAGCATCGCCTCACATTACTTGTTCGCTGTCGCCCCCGTGCTCCACGTGCTCGTCGCGCTTGCGCACGAGATTCTGGAAGCGTGTCTGATCCTTAAGGAACCAGAGCTGGTTTCGCCCCGTCGGCCCGTTGCGGTGCTTCGCAACGCTGAAGTTGATCGTCTCACCCTTCACGTTCGCGTCGTCGGTGCGATCACTCTCGCGGTAGAGGAAGATCACCACATCGGCGTCCTGCTCGATCGCGCCAGACTCGCGCAGGTCGGAGAGTCGCGGCTCGGCCTTCTCGCGCATTTCGGTGGCGCGGGAGAGCTGGCTCAGCGCGAGCACTGGAACGCCGAGCTCGCGCGCGAGCGCCTTGAGGCCGCGCGAGATCTCCGAGACCTCTTGCACGCGGTTGCCGTCGCGGTTGCTCTGTGACGGCTGCATCAGCTGCAGGTAGTCGACGATGAGCAGGTCGAGGCCGTGCTCCATCTTGAGTCGGCGTGCCTTGGTGCGCAGCTCCATCACCGAGATGCTCGCCGTGTCGTCAATGAAGATCTTCGCCTTGGACAGGATCCCCATCGCCTCGGCGATCTTGGGGAAGGCCATGTCGTCGATGAATCCGGAGCGAAGGCTGTATGAGTCGATCTTCGTGACGCTCGAGAGTAGGCGGAGCACCAGCTGCTCCTTGCTCATTTCGAGTGAGAAGATGCCGACGCTCTTCCCCTCGCGCACTGCAACATGCTCTGCAATGTTCAGCGCGAGCGACGTCTTTCCGACCGAGGGGCGCGCGGCGAGAACGATGAAGTCTGACGCCTGTAAGCCCTGCATGATCGTGTCGAGTTCAGTGAAGCTGGTGCGGAGCCCCATGAGCTGGCCGCGATTCTGGTGCAGGCGGTCGATCTCGTCGTAGGTGACGTTGAGAAGGCTACCGAGCGGAACAAACGATTGCGCCGCGCGGCGCTCACTAATAGCGAACAACTCAGACTCGGCGCGATCGATCGCCTCTGCGGCATCGGCTGGATCCTCGTAGCCAATTGAGGCGATGCGCCCGGCGGCCCCGATCAGGCCACGCAGGGTCGCCTTGCGTTCCACGATCCGCGCGTACTGCTTTGCATGCACCGCGGTCGGCGTGCGGGCGCAGAGATCGGCAAGCGCGGCGCGGCCGCCCACCTCTTCGATCTGGCCGCGGCGCTCGAGCTCTTCGGAGACGGTGAGGATGTCGACCGGCTGACCGGTCTGGTGCAGCTGCATCACGGCGCTAAACACCTTTGCGTTTGCCGGCTTGTAGAAGTCCGACGCCTTGAGGAACTCGGCGACCTCAACGACCGCGCTGGAGTCGATCAGCAGCGCGCCGATCACGGACTCCTCTGCGTCGGCAGAGTGCGGGGGGAGCTGGTCGTTCATGACGCGTATCCTCGCAGGGAGTGCGGCGCACTTCTAGGTGTTTCCCCACGCATAAAAGGCGATCTCTCCACGAAGTTCATCGGACCGCCATCGCGGCTGTGGATAACTGGGGGGTGTTAGTGGACGCGGCGCATCACGCCGACCAAGACGCCCTGAACCCGAACCTCGTCGTAGAACATCGGCGGGTAGGCCTCGTTCGCCGGCTGTAGCCGCACGCGACCTCCTTCGCGGTAGATGCGCTTCAGCGTGACGGCGTTCTCTTCAACCTGTGCGACCACGATGTCGCCGTTCTTGGCGACCTGGCTCGGCTTGATCACGACGTAGTCCCCGTCGGCGATCTGCGCATCGATCATGGAGTCGCCGCGGATCTTCAGCAGGTAGGAGTCGGCGGTCGACATGAACTCGGGGACGGCGAGCGTCTCAGAGCGCTCTTCGTACGCCTCGATCGGGCCACCCGCGGCGATCTGCCCAACGACGGTGAGCTCGCGCGCGGCGAGCGGGGTGCGACCGCGCACAACCTCCACCTCATCGTCGAGGCCAAGGAGGGCGCGACCGGAGGGGGTGATGCGAATGGAGCGGGAGAGCCCGCTCTCGCGCTCGATGAGTCGGTCGGCCTCAAGGGCCTCGAGGTGGTGATGCACCGCGGAGGGGGCGGCGAGGCCAACAAGATCGGCAATCTCACGCACGGTCGGCGGGGTGCCGTTGCGGCGCAGCCCCTCGGCGATTGCCTGGAGGATGCGCGTCTTTCGGTCTTGGTCGTGGCGAGTCATAGGTTGATTAGAACGGCTGTTCGGAATCTTGTCAAGGGGTCACCGCCTGCAGTAGTGTGACGGTATGCCCATGAAAAAGATCCTGCGAACCCTCAACTCCCTCATGGGCGCCCGGATGTCGAAGTCTGGACGCTTCGTTCAGATCGAGACGCTCGGCCGCACATCCAGCCAGTGGCGCGCGACCCCGGTGGGGTACGTGCAAGCCGAGGGCGGCGCGCTCCTCGTGCGCGCGGGCCACGCAGACGCGCACTGGGCGCTCAACCTCCTTGCAAGCCCCACGTGCCGTGCCTCGCTTCGCGGACAGACTCTCACCTACCGCGCCGAGCACCTCCTCGGGGATGCCCGCGACGCCGCTCTCCGCGCAATCAAGGAGCGTTACGGTCGGGGAATGGAGGACCGTGCTGGCGCTGGACCGGCCTTCCGGCTCGTTCCAGTCGAAGGTCAGTCCGTCGCCTGAGGGGAGTGTCGACCGCGTAGTCGGCTACTCCCACGCTTTTGGACTCCTCCCTAGGAGTCCTCGCGGTCGACGAGGCGGGCGCGCACGAGCGCGTCATCGCCGTACTTATCCCTTACCCGATCCGCGGCGCTGGTCACGGCACGCGACTTAGCATCAGCCGCCGCCTCAAAGAGGGGGAGCTGCTCGTCCACGCCGAGATCGGAGAGCGAGACGCCGATGAGGCGATACGCAGTCCCACGCGCCGCCGCATGCAGGATCTTCGCCGCGGCGGCGAAGATCGGCTCGGTTCGATCGCTCGGTCGCGGCAGCTTCACCTGTCGGCCGAATGTCGCGAAGTCTGCGTCTTTCAACTTGAGAGAGACGGTGCGCGCGAGGAGCCCTTCGCGGCGAAGGCTGTACGTCACCGTTTCGATCAGTCCAAGGAGGAGCGTCTCAAGCACTTTCGGGTCGGCGACATCGTCGTCGAGCGTCATCTCGCGCCCCATCGACTTGCGGTTGTCGCTCGGGTCGACCGGCGCATCGTCTTCGCCGCGCGCCGCCGCCGCCAAGTCGGGACCATGTCCACCAAACCGGCGCAGCAGGTGATCGACCGGCGCCACGGCGAGTTCGCCGCAGGTGAGGATGCCGAGCTCGCGTAGCGTCTCGCGCGCAACTGGGCCAACGCCTGGGATCACGCCGACCTTGCGTGGCGCAAGCCACGCCGCCTCATCACCGGGCGGAACGATGAGTAGCCCGTCGGGCTTTGACGCCTCAGACGCAACCTTTGCGACGATCTTGCTCGTTCCACCGCCGACGCTGATCGTTAGCCCTGTCGCCGCGCGCACCGCGGCGCGCAGCCCGCGCCCCGCCGACTCGAGTGAGCCGTGCAGCTGCACGGTGCCGGCGAGATCGAGATACGCCTCGTCGATTGAGACCTGCTCGATGACAGGGCTCCACGCGTCGAGCACCTCCATCACATCGGCCGATGCCGCCGCGTAGCGTTCGTGACGTGGCTCAACAAGGATGAGTTGCGGGCAGCGCATGCGCGCGAGTTTCGTTGACATCGCAGCGCGTACGCCAAAGGCGCGCGCCTCGTAGCTCGCCGCGCAGACGACACCGCGCTGGCCGTCGCTGTAACCGACGGCGACCGGTCGCCCTTTCAGGCGCGGGTCGTCGAGGATTTCGACCGACGCGAAGAACGCGTCAAGGTCGACGTGAAGGATGCGGCGCGGCGCCGCGGTCGTCGTGGTCAGCCCTTCGGCTCGACGACGACCGTCACCTCGGCAACGAGGTGCGCGGCGACCTTCACCTGCACCTTGTAGGTGCCGAGCTGCTTCAGAGGCTCGTCGAGCAGAATCTGATGCTTGTCGACCTCAATGCCGCGGCGGTCGAGCGCCTCGGCGATCTCCTTGGTGGTGACGGAGCCGAAGAGCTTCCCGCCCTCGCCAACTTTCACTCCGAGGGTGAGGACGGTCGAGCTGATCCGCTGCGCCGCCGTCTCGGAGTCGGCCTTAACGCGGTCGCGCTTGGCGCGCCCGGCTGCGATCTCGTCGGCCACCTTCTTCGCCGCCCCCCCGATCGCGGGGATCGCGAGGCCGTTGGCGATCAGGTGGTTTCGGGCGTAGCCGCTTGCCACCTCCTTCAGGTCGCCTGCCTTCCCCACCTTGGGGACATCCGCGGTCAAGATCACCTTCATCGTTTGCTCCTCACCACTACGGCCGCCTCAGCCCCGGCCTGGGCAACCCCAGGGGCCCCAGGGTCGGTCGGGGGGATTCTCGCACACCCACCCCCTTGACAGGGAACATATGTTCTATGACACTGGCCATGCCGAACAGATGTTCTATCGGCGCAGCGGCCCTGAGGGGCAGGAGGAAACGGTCATGGCAATGCAGCAGATTCAGCCCGTAGATGTCGAGGTGAGCGCTCACTGGCGTACCGGCGCCCCAACGGCGCTGCGCTTCGCAGGGATCGAGCGTGCCGTCACCCGCCTCCTCGCCGTGCGCCGGGAGCATGGGGTCTACCTCGCCGCGACGGGCCCCCGCACCCTCTTCGAACTCGAGACCGAAGACGCCACCCTGGTCGTGAGCTTCGCTCGACGCAGCCGCACCTGGCGCATCGAGGCCTTCGACGACTCGTGGCGCACCCTCCCGTTCGCCTCGACCGTCGAGGTGGCAGGCGGAGTACTCGTCGGCGCGTAGCGGCTAGCAGCTCGCACACCGTCGCCCCGCCACGACGCGGAGATCGCGCGCACATCGGTAGGATGGTCGTGATGAACGACCGTAGCAGCGCACCCCTCGCCGACTACCTCGCCGCACTCGCGGCGCCAACCCCTGCGCCCGGTGGCGGATCGGCCGCGGCGATCTGCGCCGCCGCCGCCGCCGCGCTCGTTGGAATGGTGGCCGGCCTCTCGCTCGACCGCGATCCGAACGGTGCTGATGCTGCGCGACAGCGCGCCGCGATCGCGACGGCGACGGCGGCGCGAACGAAACTCACCGCCCTAGCGAACGACGAC
This sequence comes from Chloroflexota bacterium, assembly GCA_003670745.1. Classification (GTDB taxonomy): domain Bacteria; phylum Chloroflexota; class Limnocylindria; order Limnocylindrales; family Limnocylindraceae; genus Limnocylindrus. Next base: position 4,457 of record QWQR01000034.1, on the reverse strand, counting down.
GAGGTCGCATACGGAGCCTTCATCGCCGCACTTCGACTGCCGAAGGGCGACGACGCCGCACGAGCCGCACGGAGCGACGCACTCTCTCGCGCCGCACTCACCGCGGCGCAGGTCCCGCTTCGCGTGATCGAGGCGTGCGCCGACGTTGCCGAGGCGGCATCGTCGCTCGCGAATCGCACCATTGCCGCCGCGGCGAGCGACCTTGAGGCGGCGCTCCGTCTCAGCAGCACAGCGGCGCACATCTCCGCCGAAAACGTTGAGGCGAATCTCCCCTACGTCGAATCGGCGGATGAGCGCGTGCGCCTTGCCAACGCGTGTGCTGCGGCGCTCACTCGAGTGGATCGCGTTGCGCTCGCTGACCGCTAAGGCGCGATCAGCGGAGCTCGCCGCAGCCGCAGCGCTCTCGGTAGCCGCAGCCACGTCGGCGCGCGGCGGCCGAGCCCCGATCCTCGCCGCAGTCATCGCGACCGACGAGCCTGACGCGCGCATCTACATGGAGCGGCTGTTCAAAGGGGCGTCGGCGGCCGGCATGGGGGTCCGCACCGTACAACTCTCGGCGACTGCGAGCGAGGCCGAGATCGCAGGTGCACTCGCCACGCTTTCGGCCGACGATGACGTTGCGGGAATCATCCTGCAGTCGCCGCTCCCCGCCGGTGTCGATCGCGATCAGGTTGCAGCTTCGATCGCTCCCGAAAAAGATGTCGATGGCCTCACCGCCGCGAACGCGGCGCGTCTTGATGCGGGCGATACGAGCGGCGCGCTCCCGGCAACCGCGGCGGCGGTGATGGAGCTGCTGCGCGCGCACAACATTACGATCGCCGGCCGCCGCGCCGTGGTCGTTGGGCGCAGCGCCATCGTCGGGCGGCCGGTCGCGCAACTCCTGCGACTCGCCGGCGCGTCGGTTGAAGTCGTGCACACGGGGACTCCCGATATGGGTGCAGTCACAAGAGAGGCGGAGATCCTCGTCGTCGCCGCTGGGGTGCGCGGCCTGGTGCGCGGCGAGCACGTCGCTCGCGGCGCCGTGGTGATCGACGTGGGGATCCATGCGGTGGGAGAGCAGATTTACGGCGATGTCGATGCGGAGAGCGTCGCCGCTGCGCTCGGGCCCGACGGAGCGCTGAGCCCCGTTCCGGGAGGGGTTGGGCCGCTCACGAACGCGATCCTCGTCCTGCAGGCCGCGCGCGCCGCCGAACGACGCGCTGGAGCGTAGACTCCGCGCATGGGATTCCCCTCTGACCTTGAGATCGCGCGAAGCGTCACACCGAAGCCGATCGGCGAGATCGCCGCGGCGCTCGGGTTCACCGATGACGAGGTGGAGCCGTACGGCCGAACGAAGGCGAAGATCTCCATTGAGGGGATCGAGCGACTCGAGAAGGCGGGGCGACGTGGCAAGTACGTCGTTGTAACGGCGATCACCCCCACGCCGCTCGGCGAAGGGAAGACCACCACCACCGTCGGCCTCGCACAGGGGCTCAACGTTATTGGGCGCAAGGCAACGGTCGCGATCCGCCAGCCGAGCCTCGGCCCCGTCTTCGGCATCAAGGGGGGCGCCGCAGGGGGCGGCTACAGCCAGGTGATCCCGATGGAGGAGTTCAACCTTCACCTCACCGGCGACGTCCACGCCATCGGCGCGGCGCACAACCTTGCCGCAGCCTTCCTCGACAACCATCTGCATCACGGCAACGCCCTCGGCATCGACCTGCGCGCCATCACTTGGCCGCGCGTCGTCGACATTAGCGATCGCGCGATCCGCAAGACGATCATCGGGCTCGGCGGGCGCGAGAACGGCGTCGTGCGCGAGTCCGAGACGGTGATCACTGTCGCGAGCGAGGTGATGGCGGTGCTCGCCCTCGCCTCAGACCTTGCCGACCTGCGCGCGCGACTTGGCCGCATTGTCCTCGCCGAGACGGCCGATGGGCGACCGGTCACCACCGAAGACCTAAAGGTGGCTGGCGCCATGGCGGCGCTCTTGCGTGATGCGATCAAGCCGAACCTGCTACAGACGCTCGAGGGAGGCCCCGCCTTTGTGCACGCGGGGCCGTTCGCGAACATTGCGCACGGGAACAACTCGATCATCGCCGACCGTGCTGCGCTCGCCACGAGCGAGATCGTGGTCACCGAGGCGGGATTCGGCGCCGACATGGGCGCCGAGAAGTTCTTCGACATCAAGTGCCGCGCATCGGGACTCGCGCCAGACGCTGCGGTGATCGTGGCGACGGTGCGCGCGCTCAAGATGCACGGCGGCGTTGGGAAGATCGTTGCGGGGAAGCCGCTCGACCCCGCGCTGAACGCCGAGAATGTTGCGGCGGTAACCGCCGGCGCGCAGAACCTCGCCAAGCAAATTGAGAACGTGCGCGCCTTCGGCATCCCTGCCGTCGTTGCGATCAACGCCTTCCCGACCGACACGCCAGCAGAGCACGAGGCGATCCGCGTGGCAGCGCTCGCCGCCGGCGCCCGAGCCGCCATCGTCTCGACGCACTTCACCGATGGCGGCAAGGGGGCGGCGAAGCTCGCAGAGGCGGTATGGGAGGCTGCGTCGTCGGGCGAGGCACACTACGCGCCGATCTACGCCGACGACGTTCCGCTCGCGCAAAAGATCGAGACGATCGCAACGCGCATCTACGGTGCCGATGGGGTCGACATCACCCCCGCCGCCGCAAAGCGCCTGGCGCGCCTCGAGGAGCTCGGCTACGGAAAGCTGCCGATCTGCATGGCGAAGACGCAGTACTCGCTCTCCCACGACGCATCGAAGCTCGGGCGACCGAGCGGCTTCCGCGTGCCAGTTCGCGCCGTCACCCTTGCGGCGGGGGCAGGATTCATCACTGCGGTCTGCGGCGACATGCGCCTGATGCCCGGCCTCAACAAGGCGCCAGGGGGCGAACGCATTGATCTCGACCTCACGCGCGGCGGCGAGATCGTCGGCCTCTTCTAGGGGGTAACGAAGGGGCAAGGGCAACGAGGGAACCGTGGTGCCTCCGGCGGCGTTCTGGAGGTGTAAGGGGCTCAGGTAGAGCGCCAGTATTTGAGGTGTCGCTATGCGCATCGGGTTGATCAACACTTCGCGGTTTAGCGCGGCAACGTTGGCCGGCGCCTTGATCGCCGCAGCGCTGGTCATCGTGCCGACGCTCGGCGGCCTTCTCTCGTCTGGCGTTTCTACTGGCGCAGCACCTGAGGCTGGCGCTCCAACCATGGTGGACAAGGGCGTCGTCTCTGGCGGCGCAGCTCTCGCCCCGGGCGCCGCGCTTGATGGCGCAAGGGTTGATCAGTCGGTGATTCGCACTGCATACCTGCAGGTCGAGATCGGTGATGTTGATGTGGCGCGCACGCACCTTGAGGACCGCGTGAAGGCTGCCGGCGGCTACGCCTCTTCGAGCACCCGCTACGGTGATGCCTCCGCTCCGGTCCTCGAGATCACCTTCCGCGCCCCCGCAACGGCACTCGATGATCTCCTTGCCGCATTCCGTTCAGAGGGGAAGCTGCTCAGCGAAAGCATCAATAGCTACGAGGTGACGATGCAGCTCGTCGATCTCGAGGCGCGGCTGAAGAGCCTTCGCGCCTCGGAGAGCGCGTATCTCGACCTGATGAAGCGCGCCTCAAGCGTCGCTGATGTTATTGCGGTGCAGACGGAGCTGACGCATGTTCGTGCCGACATCGAGTCGTACGACGCGCAGCGCGCTGCGCTCGCCGATCAGGTCGCCATGGCAACGATTACGGTGCAGCTCAGCACCCCAGCGTCGCCGGTCACCGATGCGACAAAAGACTTTGATCTTGGCCGCGAGATCGGCGTCGCCGTTGCGAATCTCATCGCCGTGGGCCGCGGGGCAATCGTGCTCGCGCTTAATGCCGTGGTGGTGCTCCTGCCGATCGTCGTGGTTGGAGCACTTGCGGGCGGGCTGGTCGGTCGCGCCGTTGGGCCGATCGCAGGATTCGCTGGCAACGCCCTTGGCGTTACCGGTCGACGTCGCCCCTCGCGCCGCCGCTAGTCGTCAGGGATCGAACGCACGTAGCGTGCGGACGGGCGCTCTCGCCTGACGGGCGCTCTCGCCTAGAGGGTGAGGGCGCCCGACGCCGCTGCGATCACCGCAACGGTGAGGAGTCCGATCGCAACGCCGAGGGCGCCAGCGAGCCAGGCGCGCGCATTGATCGGCCCAAGCGCATCGCTCGCGCCGTGCCCATGCGCCCCGTCGTCTGCTCCGTGTGCTCCGTGGTCACTCATCAAGGCTAGTATCTCAGACGATGCGCATCGGCCTTGGCGACGGGTTTGAACTGATCGGCATCGAGAGCGCCGAAGAGCTGCTGCTCGCCCCCCCGTGCGCTCGTGACGATGCCGACCACGCCACCTGCACCTGGTGGGAGGACGCCGATCGCGGCGTCAAGGCGGGCGTGGCGCCACCGAAGAGTGCCTCCAGCCGCGCCACCGCACCAGCCGGCGGCAAGAGCGCGCTCGCCGCGTTCCT
>QWQR01000033.1 GCA_003670745.1 Chloroflexota bacterium | reverse complement strand
CGTGTGCTCCTTGTAGACCTTGACCCTCAGCGGAACCTGACCAGCGGCCTCGGCTTCACGACCCCCCCGGGCGCTCCGACCGCCTATGACCTGCTCGTGCACCGCAAGAGCGCCGGGGAGCTTGCCCAGCCCACCTCCGTGCCGAACCTCTTCCTTGTGCCTGGATCGGCCGATCTTGCCGGTATCGACTTGGAGCTCGCCGGCGACGATACAAGTGGCGAGCGCCAGCTCGCGGTGGGGCTGCGTGCTGCGGGGGACGCCGAGGTCGTGCTGGTGGACACCCCGCCCTCCCTTGGCCTCGTGACGGTGAGCGCCCTTGCAGTTGCCGATGCGGTCCTCGTCCCCGTGCAATGTGAGTACTACGCCCTTGAGGGACTCTCGCAGCTCATGGCAACGATTCGCCTCGTACGCGAACGGCTGAATCCCGCCCTTCAGGTGAACGGCTTCCTCCTTACCATGCTCGATCCACGCACGAAACTCGGCTCTGATGTGGTCCGCGAGGTGGAGAGCCACTTCGGCGACCTTGTGTACCGTGCGCGTGTCCCGCGCTCCGTGCGCCTTGCAGAGGCGCCGAGCCATGGGATCGCCATTCGCAGTTACGCTCCAGGCACGCCTGGGGCGGAGTCGTATGCTCGCGCAGCAGAAGAGTTCGCGACGCGAGTCTTCACGACACCAGCGTCCGCGGCGCGAGCGTAAGGGAGGGCGAGATGAGCAAGAAGGCATCAGGTCTTGGGCGCGGCCTTGGCGCACTCATCCCAGAGGCGGCTGAAGCCGCAGGGGTGACGCGCGCCGGCGCCTTAGAGATTCCGCTCAACCAGATCAAGCCGAACCCGTATCAACCGCGGCTCAGCTTTAACGAAACGGAACTGGCAGCACTCGCCGAGAGCATTCGTGCGCACGGCGTGCTACAGCCGATCGTGGTTGAAGAGGGGGCGAACGGCTACACGCTGATCGCCGGCGAACGACGATTACGCGCGTCGAAGCTTGCGGGCCGCGCCACGATTCCGGCGGTCGTTCGCAGTGTTGGTGATCTTGGGCGACTGGAACTGGCGCTCATCGAGAACGTGCAGCGCAGCGATCTTTCGCCGATCGACACCGCGCTCGCCTATCGCCGGCTCGCAGACGAGTTCGGCCTCACGCAAGATGCGATCGCCGTTATCGCCGGCAAGGCGCGTGCAACCGTTGCTAACACCATGCGCCTCCTTGATCTCTCAACGGAGGTGCAAGAAGAGGTGATCGCCGGACGCCTTACTGAGGGTCATGCGCGCGCACTCGTTGGTCTGCCAGAGGCTGAGCAGGCATGGCTCGCGCGCACCTTTGTTCGCGATGCGGTCACGGTGCGCGGCGCTGAAGCTGCCGCGTCAACGATTCGCGATGCGGCGCGCGGTAAGATTCCCGAGAAGAAGAACGGCGCCAAGGGCGCTACGGCGACGCGCGACAACGACGCACCACCGAGTGCAGAAATCGCAGCGCTGCAACGCGAACTAGAGAGCGCACTCGGCACGCCAGTAAAGGTGAAGCCGAACGGACGTGGCGGACAGATCGTGATTGACTACTACTCGAACGAAGAGTTGGAACGACTGATCGACGTGATGAAGGGGGAGGCATAGTGGCCGCGAAAAAGTCTGCTGGCGAATACGGCGCATCAAGCATTCAAGTTCTTGAAGGACTTGAAGCGGTACGCAAGCGCCCTGGCATGTACATCGGCTCCACCGATGAGCGCGGCTTGCATCACCTTGTTTATGAGGTCGTCGACAACTCCGTCGACGAAGCGATGGCCGGACATGCGACGCGTATCTACGTGCGCATCTGCGTCGACAACTCCATTGAGGTGCGCGATGACGGACGTGGTGTGCCAGTTGGCAAGCATGCGACCGGCAAGGACGCACTCGAGGTGGTGCACACCGTATTGCACGCCGGAGGAAAGTTCGGCGAGGGTGGCGGCTACAAAGTTTCTGGTGGGCTTCACGGCGTCGGCGTCTCTGTCGTCAATGCGTTGAGCGTTCGTCTGCGCGTTGAATCTGCGCGCGACGGATTTATTTGGTCGCAGGAGTACGAGCGCGGTGCGCCGCGCACCAAGGTACTAAAGGTTGGCCCCGCTGGCGATCGCCGCGGAACGACGACGCGCTTCCTTCCTGATCCTGAAATGTTCTCGACGACAGAGTTCTCATTCGAGACACTTGCGGAGCGGCTGCGCCAGTCCGCGTATCTCAATAAGGGACTCTGGCTAACGCTCACCGACGACCGCACCGATCGCGAGGCCACCTTCTACTTCCAGGGTGGCATCGTCTCATTCGTGCGCCACCTCAATCGCAAGCGCAAGGCGACACACGACCGCCCGGTCTACATCGAACGCAACATCGGAACGACCGCGGTCGAAGTGGCGTTCCAGTACCAGGGCGACTCCTGGTCGGAAACGCTGCTTGCCTTCGCGAACAACATCAACACCGTCGACGGTGGAACGCACGTCACCGGATTCCGCGCCGCACTCACCAGCTCACTCAACGACTGGGGGCGAAAGAATGGCGCGATTAAAGAGAGTGACCCGAATCTCACTGGTGAAGATGTGCGCGAAGGCCTCACCGCCGTTGTGTCGGTAAAGCTCGAAGATCCGCAGTTTGAAGGCCAGACAAAGGCAAAGCTCGGCACTGCAGAGATCAAGGGGATCGTGCAGACGGCGGTGAACGAAGGCCTCACCCAGTTCCTTGAAGAGAATCCGGGTGATGGCAAAGAGGTGATCCGCCAGGCGTTGAACGCAGCGCGCGGCCGCGAGGCGGCGCGCAAGGCGCGCGACCTGGTGTTGCGCAAGGGTGCGCTCGAGGGGAGCGCACTCCCTGGAAAACTCTCCGACTGCCAGGAGCGCGACCCGGCAAAGTCCGAGTTGTACATCGTCGAGGGTGAGTCGGCCGGCGGCTCTGCAAAGCAGGGGCGCGATCGACGCTTCCAGGCGATCTTCCCGTTGCGCGGCAAGTTGCTCAACGTTGAGAAGGCGCGCATCGACAAGATCCTCGGCAGCGACAACATTCGCACCTTGATCGTTGCGCTCGGCGCCGGCATTCAAGACAGCAGCAGCAACTTCGACCTTGCGAAGCTGCGCTATCACAAGGTCATCATCATGACCGACGCCGATGTTGACGGGGCGCACATTCGTACGCTGCTGCTCACCTTCTTCTATCGCTACATGCCGGCGATCATTGAGGCTGGCTACCTCTACATCGCACAGCCGCCGCTCTACCGCGTGAGCACCGGCAAGGAGACGAAGTACGCCATGAACGAGACGGAGCGCGATGCAGCGATCGCCTCGTTTAAGACGAAGAACGTCGGCGTGCAGCGCTTCAAGGGCCTCGGCGAAATGAACGCCGAGCAGCTCTGGGAGACGGCGATGAACCCCGAGAATCGCCGCTTCTTGCAGGCGCGCATCGAAGACGCGGCCGCGGCGAACGAGATCTTTGAGATGCTGATGGGCGAGCGCGTCGAGCCGCGCCGTGACTTCATCAAGGCCGAGGCGCGCAAGGTCCAGAACCTCGACGTCTAGGTTGCGCTCAGCCCCCGCTCGGAACCCGCCAGACCCGCCCTCGCGGGTACAATCACCAGGCGCAAAACGCGCACCCAGAGCAGGTAGGGAGGCTACGACCGCGTGAGCGACGTCCTCGACCAGAGCGTGCGATCGATCCGCATCGAAGACGAGATGCGGACGAGCTACCTCGATTACGCGATGAGCGTGATCGTGGCGCGCGCACTCCCCGACGTGCGCGACGGCCTGAAGCCGGTGCACCGCCGCATCCTCTACACGATGGGCGAGATGGGCCTCTCCTCAGGCTCCGCCTTCCGTAAGTGCGCCGCGATCGTCGGCGAGGTGATGGGCAAGTACCACCCACACGGCGACGGTGCGCTCTACGACGCGCTCGTTCGTCTCGCCCAAGACTTCTCGATGCGTCATCCGCTCGTCGATGGACAAGGAAACTTCGGCTCCGTCGACGGCGACTCCGCCGCGGCGATGCGCTACACCGAGGCGCGTCTCACCGCGATCGCCGGTGAGATGCTCGCCGACATTGATCATGAGACGGTCGACTTCACACCGAACTACGACGGCACGCAGAAGGAGCCGAGCGTCCTTCCGTCGCGACTGCCGAACCTTCTCGTCAACGGATCGTCGGGGATCGCCGTCGGCATGGCGACGAACATTCCGCCGCACAACCTTGTCGAGGTCGCCGACGCCGCGATCGCACTCATTGAAAACCCACAGCTCAGCAACGAGGATCTCTGCGCCTACGTGATGGCGCCCGACTTCCCAACTGGCGGCATCCTCTATCGCTACGACTACGTAAAGAACCCGCTCACCGGCGCGGTGGAAAAGGTCGACGCGGTGCGCCAGATGTACGCGCATGGTCGCGGCCGCGTTGTGGTCGACGGCACCACCTTCTTTGAAGAGACGCGCGGCGATCGCACCGCGATCATCGTCAGCGAACTTCCGTATCAAGTAAACAAGGCGGCGCTCATCGAGAAGATCGCCGACCTAGTGAAAGAGGATCGCATTCAAGGGATCGCCGACCTACGCGATGAATCCGACCGCGACGGGATGCGCATCTACATTGAGGTGAAGCGCGACGCCAACCCACACAAGGTGCTCAATCGACTGCTGAAGCTCACGCCGCTTCGCTCGGCGTTCAGCCTGAACATGCTCGCGCTTGTCGATGGGCAACCGCAGACCCTCTCACTGAAGACGGTGTTGCAGCACCACATCGAGCACCGCCGCATCATCGTGCGCCGACGCACCGAGTTCGAGCTGAAGAAGGCGAAGGAGCGCGCCCACATCCTTGAGGGCCTGAAGATCGCCCTCGACAACCTCGACGCGGTGATCAAGACGATTCGCGCCGCCGCCGACGTTGATGTTGCGCGCACCGAGCTCATGTCGAAGTTCAAGCTCAGCGAGCTTCAGGCGCAGGCGATCCTCGACATGCGCCTTGCTCGCCTCGCGGCGCTCGAGCGCAAGAAGATCGAAGAGGAGTATCTCGAGGTCTTGAAGTTCATCGACGAACTCGAAGAGATCCTGCGCAACCCGAAGCGCGTCGCAAAGATCATCGCCGACGAGTACGCGAAGATGAAGGAGAAGTTCGGCGAGAAGCGACGCACGAAGATCGCGCAAGACGCCACCCGCGAGATGAGCGACGAAGACCTGATCGCCGACGAGGACGTGGTGATCACGATCACCGGGCGCGGCTACATCAAGCGCCAGCCGCTCGCCACCTATCGACAGCAGCATCGCGGCGGCAAGGGCATCATCGGTATGACGACGCGCGAAGAGGATGCCGTTGAAACGCTCCAGGTTGCGAACACTCACGACTGGGCAATGTTCTTCACCAACCGTGGTCGCGCCTTCAGCACCAAGGTGCATGAGATCCCCGACGCAAGCCGTCAGAACAAGGGGATCCCGATCATCAATCTTCCTGGCGTGCAGGTAGAGTCCGGCGAGGTTCCGGTTGCGACCGTGATCTTGCAGCACTTCAACGCGGGAACGTATCTCGCCTTCAGCACCAAGAAGGGGATCATCAAGAAGACCGCGATCGAGCAGTTCGAGAAGGTGCGCTCCTCTGGGATCATCGCCATCACCCTCGACAAGGGCGACGAGCTCTCGCAGGTCATCCCAACTTCGGGTGAAGACGACCTCGTGCTCGCAACTCGCCAGGGCCGCATCTGTCGCTTCCACGAAAAAGAGGTGCGCGCGATGGGCCGCACCGCCGGCGGCGTCATCGGCATTCGTCTCGCGCGTCAGGGCGACCTAGTGGTGGCGATGGCGGTCGCCGAGCCAGGCGCCGACCTACTCGTGCTCACTGAGACCGGCCACGGAAAGCGTGTCCCGGTGCAGGCGTTTAGCCGCAAGCATCGCGGCACCCAAGGCGTGAAGCTTATTCCGCTCGAAGGGCGTAAGACCGGACCAGTGGTTGCGGTGCGCCAGGTGAGCGAGGCCGATGAAGAGGTGATCCTCATCAGCAAGGAGGGACAGGTGGTGCGCACGCGCCTCGACGGCATCGCGACGCGCAAGGATGGGAGCGCCCAGGGAGTTCGCGTCATGACGCTCCGCGAAGGCGACAAGGTCGCCGGAATCGCCGCCTTCCGTACGGGGCTGGCGAAGCGCGACGCCGCGGGTGAGAATGGGAACGCGGAGGGCGAGCAGTTGCGCCTCCCGGTTGCCGCCGCGCCGCGTGCGACAAAGGCGCCAGCAAAGCCTGCGGCGAAGTCGGCCTCAAAACCGGTGGCGAAGCCGAAGGCGGCAACGAAGCCGGCGCCGAAGCCAGCAGCAAAGGGGAAGGCAAGCACCAAGGGGAGTAAGGCGGCAAAGGCCGCGAAGCCGGCGAAGCGGCGTGGCTCTGGTCGCTAGGCGACCGAGCGGCGCAGATCGGAGGGTGCGATGAGGGCAGACTCGATCGACCTCTACACGGGGAACGCAAACCCCGAGCTCGCGGCGAAGGTCGCGCGCTACCTCGGGCGCGAGCTCGGCAAGGCCGAAGTCTTCGCCTTCGCCAACGAGAACATCTTCGTAAAGATCCTCGACAACGCCCGCGAGAAGGACGTCTTCATCGTCCAGCCGACCTCACGCCCCGTGAGCACCTCGATCATGGAGCTGCTCATCATGATCGACGCCTTCAAGCGCGCCTCCGCTGGGCGCATCACTGCGGTGATCCCGTACTACGGCTACGGCCGCTCCGACAAGAAGGATCAGCCGCGCGTGCCGATCACGGCGCGACTTGTTGCCGACATGATCCAGGTCGCTGGAGCGAATCGCATCTTGACCCTCGACCTGCACCAGGGTCAGCTGCAGGGGTTCTTCAACATCCCGGTTGATGAACTCACCGCGGTGCACCTGCTGTCGAACTACATCAAGCAGCGCGGCACCGAGAACCTCGCCGTCGTCACCGACCTTGGGTTCGCAAAGCGTGCCCGCACCTTCGCCGAGATCCTCGACGCACCGCTCGCGATCGTCGAGAAGCGTCGCGAGGGGAACAACGATCACGCCGAGGTGCTCAACGTCATCGGTGACGTCAAGGGGAAGCGCGTGATCATCGTCGATGACGAGATCGACACCGCAGGAACGCTCACCGAAACGATCCGCGCGCTGGAGCGCGAGGGGGTCGTCGAGATCACCGCATGCTCGACGCACGGCGTCTTCTCGGGGCCAGCGATCGAGCGTATCGAAGCATCATCGCTTCGCGAGGTGGTGGTGACCGACTCCATTCCACTTCCGCCGGGAAAGACGAGCACGAAGATCAAGCGCCTCTCCTCTGCTCCGCTTTTTGGCGAAGCGATCCGCCGCATTCACCTTGGTGAATCGGTCGGCGCGCTCTTCGGCAAGGAGGCGGCGATCGCCGAGGAGATGGTCTTCTGGGACGGCGAACATGCCGGACTCACGCCAAATGGCACCGCCGTGCGAAGCGGCGAGGTGCGCGGTCGCGCGGCGCAGGCGAAGCTGAAGCGATGACGATCCAGCGCACGCCAACATCAGAGCGCCGCGTGACGGCGGGTGGTGCGAGCGCTGGAAAGAGTGTGGTTGGCGGCGACTGGCGCGCGACGTTGCGCAGCCCGCGCTGGAACGTAGCGAAGCTCGACAACCCCGAAATGAATCCAACGCGCCGACCGGTGAGCGTCGCCTTCTGGCTCGCGCTTGGCGCGATCACCTTCGCCGTGCTGCTTGCGGGCTACGGCTCCGGGTTCTGGCGCTAATCGCCGCGCATGGCCTTTGGATTTCTCTCCCGTCTTGTTGACTCCAACGACCGGGAGCTAAAGCGCCTCCAGCCGATCCTCGACGCCGTTAACGCGCGCGCCGACGAGTTTGAGGCGGAGAGCGACGAGGGGCTCCACGCACGCGTCGCAACGATCCGCGCAACCCTCGTAGGGCTCGAGGGTGTCGCGCTGCAAAAGGCGCTCGACGACGCGGCGCCAGAGGTGCTCGCCGCCGCGCGCGAGGCGGCACGCCGCAAGCTCGGAATGCGCCCCTACGACGTGCAGATCCTTGGCGCCATCACCCTCTACCAGGGAAAGATCGCCGAGATGCGCACCGGTGAAGGGAAGACACTCGTCGGCCCACTCGCCGCGGCGATCGGAGCGCTCGCCGGACGCGGCGTGCACGTGGTGACCGTCAACGACTACCTCGCCCGCCGCGACCCGCAGTGGATGGGCCCGCTCTTCTCGGCGCTCGGCCTCTCGGTCGGCATCATCACCCACGACACCTCGTTCATCTTCGACGCCGACTACAAGAGCGGCGACGAGCGCACCGCACGGCTGCGTCCGGTGAGCCGCGCAGAGGCATACGCCGCCGACATCACCTACGGAACGAACAACGAGTTCGGGTTCGACTACCTGCGCGACAACATGGTCACCGAGCTCGCCGCGCGGGTACAGCGCGGCCATGCTTTTGCGATCGTCGACGAGGTCGACAACATCCTCATCGACGAGGCGCGTACGCCGCTCATCATCAGCGGTCAGGCTGCTGAGTCGCAGGATCTCTACCAGGTGTTTGCGAAGCTCGTTCCACGCCTGCGCGAACGCCCCGCTGGTGCGACCGATGGTGGCGACTACTTCGTCGACGTAAAGGATAAGGCCGTCTCGCCAACAGAAGAGGGTGTTGGCAAGGTTGAAAAGATGCTCGGTGTCGAGAACCTCTACAGCGGCGATCCGCTCATGGCGCGCCACTTCGAATCGGCGTTGCGCGCCCACGCGCTCTTCGCACGCGATCGCGACTACATCGTTGAGGGCGGCGAGATCGTGATCGTCGACGAGTTCACCGGACGCAAGATGCCGGGGCGCCGCTGGTCCGAGGGTCTCCACCAGGCGATCGAGGCGAAGGAGGGGCTGCGCGTCCAGCGCGAGTCGGTGACGATGGCGACGATCACCTTCCAGAACTACTTCCGGCTCTACGAGAAGCTCGCGGGTATGACTGGTACCGCCGAGACCGAGGCTGAGGAGTTCAGCAAGATCTACAGCCTTGAGGTTGCGGCGATCCCCACGCACCGCCCAATGGTCCGCGTCGACGAACCCGACCTGGTCTATCGCACCGAGAAGGCGAAGGACGCGGCAATCGTTGAACACATTGCCGAGCGCCGTGCCGCAGGGCAGCCGGTCCTTGTCGGCACCACATCGGTCGAGCGCTCTGAGCACCTCGCGGGGCTCCTGAAGCGCGCTGGGATCACGCACAACGTGTTGAACGCCAAGCAGCACGATCGCGAGGCACCGATCGTTGCGCAGGCGGGGCGCTCGGGCGCCGTGACAATCGCCACAAACATGGCCGGCCGCGGTACCGACATTCTGCTTGGCGGCAACCCTGCCGGCCTCGCCTCTGAGGCACTCCGCGTTAAGGGGTTGAACCCCGCCGAGGTCGACGCTGAAACGTACGCCGCCGCACTTGCTGAGGCGGAGCGCTCCTGCGTCGCAGATCGCGAAAAGGTGCTTGCCGCCGGCGGGCTCCGCATCATCGGCACCGAGCGACACGAGTCGCGGCGCATCGACAACCAGTTGCGCGGTCGCGCGGGTCGACAGGGCGACCCTGGATCGTCGCGCTTCTACCTCTCGCTCGAAGACGACTTAATGAAGCGCTTTGCGGGAGACCGCATCGTCGGCATTCTTGATCGCCTTGGCTTCGACGAAAGCCAGGCGATCGAATCGTCGATGGTGAGCCGCACCATTGAAGGTGCGCAGACGCGCGTTGAGGGTTACAACTTCGACATGCGCAAGCGCGTCGTTGAGTTCGACGACGTGATTAACAAGCAGCGTGCGACCGTGTACAGCGAACGCGACCGCGTCCTGCGCGGCGAAGATCTGCAGCTCACTATCACCGATGCGCTCAGCGCAGAGATTCGCTCCATCACCGTCGCTCACTGCCCGCCAGGTCTTCCGGGTGACTGGCGCCGCGATGCGCTGCGCGTCGAGCTGCGCAGGCTTGGTGTTGAGCCGCCGTCAACGCTCGACGACATCGTTGACGACAGTGAGCTGTACGCCGCGCTCGATTCGGCTGGCGAGGTGGCGCTCAGCGCCAAGGCCGCAGAGTTTGGCCCCGAGGTCTGGTCGCGCGTAGAGCGCGCCGTGATCTTGCGCAGCATCGATCAGCTCTGGGTCGAACACCTCACCGAGGTTGACGACCTTCGTCGCGGCATCGGCCTGCGCGCCCACGCGCAGATCGATCCGCTCAACGCCTTCAAGATCGAGGCGTTCAAGCTCTACGACGAGTTCCAGGCGCTCATTCGCGTGAGCATCGCGCGGGCGATCTTGCGCGTCACCGTGGTGCAGGAGCCGGCGCCTCGACGCGCCGTGACGCAGGTGGCGAGCGGTGGCGGTGCCCCGATTGCCGAAGGGTCAGCCGCCGCCAAGGCGACCGCAACAGCCCCCGCCCCCCTCGCTGGCGCCGATCGCGTCGGGCGAAACGATCCCTGCCCGTGCGGCTCTGGGAAGAAGTACAAGAAGTGCCACGGCGCCTGAGCCTCACCTGAGCCTCACCTAAGCCTCACCTAAGGCTCGCCTGAGCGTCGCACCCCCCTGCTACGATCGCGCACGTGAAGCAGCAGCACCCCGTCGTCGCAGCCGTGCGACCGAGTGAGCGCAGCCGGTGAGCATCGACGCCGCCGGACTGAACGATCTCCTCGGCCGTATCGAGGCGACCTCGGGGCGCCTTTGACCCTGCAGTTAAGGCGGCGCGTCTCGCTGAGATTGAGTCCGCGATGCTCGCCCCCGGCTTCTGGGATGACCAGCGTGTCGCTCGCCGCCTCGCGCGCGAAGCCGAAGGGATTCGCGAAGAGCTAACGCTCTGGGAGCGGCTCATCGCCGGCGCGCGCGATCTCTCTGAACTCTTTGAGTTGGCCTCATCTGAAAATGACGAAGCCCTTCTCGCCGAAGTTAGCGAGAAGGCCACATCGCTCGAGGCGGAGTTTCAGGGGGCGCGCACGGCGCTGTTGTTCGCCGGCGAGTACGCAGACGCTGATGCAATCGTCACCATTCAGGCGGGCGCAGGCGGCACAGAGGCGTGCGACTGGACCGCCATCCTCTTGCGCGCCTACATGCGTTGGGCAGAGCGACACAAGTTCGCGACCGAGATCGTCGACTTCACTGAGG
>QWQR01000032.1 GCA_003670745.1 Chloroflexota bacterium | reverse complement strand
TCCTAGTACGAGAGGACCGGAGTGGACGAGCCTATGGTGTGCCTGTTGTCCTTCCAAGGGCATCGCAGGGTAGCTAAGCTCGGCAGGGATAAGCGCTGAAAGCATATAAGCGCGAAGCTCGCCCTAAGATAAGGTTCCCCACCGGGTAACCGGGTAAGACCGCAGGGAGACTACCTGCTTGATAGGGCGCACGTGGAAGGCCCGCGAGGGCTGCAGCGAAGCGCTACTAATGGTCGAGGGCTTGACCTCCACGACGCCTCATCGGCGCCAGTGGCCGGTCGTGATGCACCGTCGACGAATCATTCCTACTCGGTGTTCTCAGTCATGTTTTCGGACTTCGCCAAGCGGAGCCCGGTGACTGTAGCGGAGAGGCCATACCCGTTCCCATCCCGAACACGGAAGTCAAGCTCTCCAGCGCCGAAAATACTGAGGGGGCAGCTCCTCGGCAAGATAGGTCGTCGCCGGGCTCTTTGGCGTCCTGGGGGGTTTCGCGCGCTATCCTTGCGCCGTGGAACCGCGCCCCTGCCCCTGGATCCTCGAACCCGCAGGCAGCATTGATGCTGCGCGTCGACGCGTCGTCGCCCGCTGCGCTGCGGACCCCGCGCGCCCAGAACTCTCCCTCGCCGTGCGTGCCGAGCGCTGCCTTATTGGTGGGCCGTGCAGCGTGCGCGTTGAGCGTGAAGGCGCCCTTGGCGCGCTCGCGGCAACGCTCGCGCCGAACCAGCCCATCGGCGACCCCCAGATCCTTTCTGCTGGAGAAGCGGTACCTGAGAGGCGTCGCGGCGGAGCGCTGCGACGCCTGTTTCTTGTCGGCGTCCTCGCGGTTCTCGTTGCGCTCGGCAGTGGCCCCGCCGTGAACCTGCTCGGCACGATCCTCGGCGGTGCCGACGGCGACGCCGCGGCGAGCCTTCCGCCGTCGCCTGACCTCACCCCGGGGGCATCCGAAAGCGCTACCCCCTCCCCGTCGACGACTCCAAGTGCAAGCCCCGAGAGCCCAAGCCCCAGCCCCTCGGCCTCGCCGAGCCCGAGCGCGAGCGCCGGGTCGGGCAAGACGTACGTGGTGCAGCGCGGCGACACCCTCTATCAGATCGGTATCGATCTCAATATCAAGGGCGGCTATAAGGCGCTGGCTGCGCTGAACGGCATCTCGGGTCCTGGCTACACGATCGTCCCTGGGCAGATCCTGAAGCTGCCGTAACGGTCGGCCGTTGCGCCGATCGAGGCGGGCGAGTCGCCGAGCCCCGTGGTAGCATCGTCCGACGCGACCGATCGGGGAGGCTCGTTGTGCACGGCACGACGCGCACCGTCAGACGCGAAAACGTCGTAAGGAGAACACCCACTGTGTCCGAAGATCAGATCAACACGCCCGCCGACGAGTCGGCGCCAATCAAGAAGGCGAAGGCGCCAGCCAAGCCGAAGAGCGTCAAGGTGATGGCCCCAGAAACTGAGCCCTCGAGCAGCGCAGCGGCAGAAGTCGCGCCTGCAAGCGAGTCGGCCGCACCCGCAGCAGCTCCCGCGCCGCGCGTCTGGGTGGGCCCAGAGCCGACGACCATGGAGGAGCTCCTCGCCGGCGCAGGCGCACCAATTAAGAATTTGAAGTCCGGCGACGTCCTTGAGGGGATCGTCGTGCGCGTCGACCCTGACGAGGTGCTCGTCGACATCGGCGCAAAGAGCGAAGGTGTTGTCTCCAGCCGCGAGCTGCACGGACGCAACGGCGAGGAGGGCCCTGAGCTGAACGTCGGCGACACGGTGCTCGTCTACGTGCTTCAGCCGGAGTCGGAGGAGGGGCACGTCGTTCTCTCGATCCGCCGCGCCGGCCTGGAGCGCAAGTGGCGCACCATGCAGGAGCAGCTCGACGCGGGAACGATCCTCGAGGCGCCGGTCATCGACCACAACAAGGGCGGCCTCATCGTCGACTGCGGCATTCGCGGCTTCGTGCCGATCAGCCAGATCGTCGACTTCCCACGCCGCCCACAGGGCGACGCACCGCGCGACGCCATCCAGGAGATCGCGGAGAAGTTGCAGCCGTACATTGGCCGCAAGCTGCGCCTCAAGATCCTCGAGGTGAACCGCAAGGGGAACCGCCTGATCCTTTCGGAGAAGGTGGCGCACTACGAGGAGCGGCGCGAGAAGCGCGACGAGCTCTTCAGCACCCTCTCGGTCGGCCAGCGCGTCAGCGGCTCCGTCCGCTCGATCGCGCCGTTCGGCCTCTTCATCGACCTCGGTGGCATCGACGGCCTCATCCACAAGAGCGAGATCAGCTGGTCGAAGGTCGCCAATCCGGAGGCCGGCTACAACGTTGGCGATTCGGTTGAGGCCGAAGTCATCGACATCAATATGGAGCGAGGGCGCATCAGCCTCTCGATCCGCAAGCTGCAGCCAGATCCGTGGCATGCGGCGATCGCCGACATCAAGATCGGCGACTTCGTCGAAGGGACGATCACGAAGCTCGTCAACTTCGGCGCCTTCGTGCGCGTGCGCGATGGCCTCGAGGGGTTGATCCACATCAGCGAGCTCTCCCATGATCGCGTCACCCATCCGGGCGACGTGGTGAAAGAGGAGCAGGCGCTGAAGTTGAAGGTGATCAGCCTCGACTCCGAGCGACACCGCCTCGGGCTCAGCTTGAAGCAGGCCCAAGAGGAACCAGTGCGCGAGACGCCAGCCGCGGAGCCGAAGCGCGAGACGCGTCGTGCTCGACCGGAGCGCAGCTTCTCGTTGGACGACGCGGTGCAGGAGCCAGAGGGTGGCATCGACACCTCGCTTGCGGCAGCCTTTGCAGGCATTCGCGAGAAGATGTCGGGTGCCCCCGACGCGGCCCCTGCCGCGGTCGACGCCGCAGTGGTTGACGCACCGGCGGACGCGCCAGCGGAGGCACCAGCGGGTGCAGCCGACGACGCGACCGGCGAGGCCGCGCCAGGCGAGGCCACCCCAGACGCATCGGTCTAACCTTTCGCCGCGACGGCGCGAGGCGGTGCTTCTGGCGGGTTACTCGGTGGTAGACTTCGTATCCGTGCAGCGGGCGCGCGACCTGCGCGCTGACGCGGAGATCGGAGGCGCGCATGGCCACAGCTGATCGTTTCGATCGCTTCACCGACCGCGCCCGAAAGGTGCTGACGCTCGCCCAAGACGAGGCGCAGCGCTTCAACCACAACTACATCGGCACGGAGCACCTCCTCCTTGGCCTCGTTCGCGAGGGTGAGGGGGTTGCCGCCAAGGTCCTTGAGAACCTCAGCGTTGAGCTCGCGAAGGTGCGGCAGGCGGTCGAGTTCATCATCGGCCGCGGCGAGCGTCCGGTCGTCGGCGACATCGGCCTCACCCCACGAGCGAAGAAGGTGATCGAGCTCGCCATCGATGAGGCGCGGCGACTCGGACACAACTACATCGGCACGGAGCACCTCCTCCTCGGCCTGGTGCGCGAAGAGGGCGGGATCGCCTCTGGCGTGCTGGAGTCGCTCGGCGTCAGCCTTGAGAAGGTGCGTCACGAGGTCGTGCGCGTGCTCAGCCAGTCATCTACCCCCAGCGCGCCGCAGCAGGAGCGCCGCGGCTCCTCGCGCACGCCAACGCTCGATGCACTCGGCGTCGACCTTACCGAGGCGGCACGCGCCGGAAGGCTCGACCCGGTCATCGGTCGCGAGAAGGAGATCGAACGCGTCATCCAGATCCTCGCGCGGCGCACGAAGAACAATCCGGCGCTGATCGGCGAGCCTGGCGTGGGGAAGACGGCGATCGCCGAAGGCCTTGCGCAGCGCATCGTGAAGGGCGACGTGCCGTCGCCGCTCCTCGACAAGCGCGTCGTGACCCTGGACATGGGCTCGCTCGTCGCCGGCACCAAGTACCGCGGTGAGTTTGAAGAGCGCCTCAAGAAGGTGCTCGAAGAGTTGCGCAGCACCCGCGACGCAATCCTCTTCGTCGATGAGCTCCACACCCTCGTGGGCGCTGGCGCCGCTGAAGGGGCGATCGATGCGGCAAACATCCTCAAGCCGCCGCTCGCGCGCGGCGAGATCCAGTGCATCGGCGCCACCACACTCGACGAATATCGTAAGCACGTGGAAAAGGATCCTGCGCTCGAACGACGCTTCGCGCAGGTGATCGTTGCCGAGCCAACCGAAGATGAGACCGTCGAGATCCTGAAGGGTCTCCGCGGCCGCTATGAGATGCACCACCGCGTTCGCATCTCCGACGAGGCGCTACGCGCCGCCGTTGACCTTTCGGTGCGTTACATCAGCGACCGACAGTTGCCCGACAAGGCGATCGACGTGATCGACGAGGCGGCGAGCCGGGTGATGCTGCGTCACGCTTCGCCGCCAGCCGAACTGCGCGCCGCCCGCCGCGAGCTCGAGGCGATCGAGCGCGATCTCGAATCGGCACCAGCCACGTCAACCGACAAGGTTGCCGTGCTCCGTAATCAGAAGAAGGTGCTCGAGGAGCGCGTTGGTGAACTCGATCGACTCTGGCGCGCAACGATCGTGCGACCCGCCGCCGCGGGCGCTACGGCCGGGGGTGCTGGGACCGCGGTCACTGCCACAGCGGCACCGCTCATGGTCAGCTCGTCCACTCTGGGTGGATCCGCCACCGCCGCCCTCGGCGATGGCGAGAACGGTGGGGGCGGCGTTGCGATCCAGTTGCCGCCACCGCCAACGATCTCCGCACCCGAAGAGGACCTGCGCCCCGTCGTCGGTGAAGAGGAGATTGCCGAGGTCGTTGCGATGTGGACTGGGATCCCCGTGATGCGCCTCGCCGAGGCAGAGACCGCGCGGCTCCTCAAGATGGAGTCGGTGCTTGGGGCCCGCGTGATCGGCCAAGAGGAGGCAATCTCGACGCTCGCGAAGGCGGTACGCCGCGCCCGCGCGGGGCTTAAGGATCCGAAGCGACCGATCGGAAGCTTCCTCTTTATGGGCCCAACGGGGGTCGGTAAGACGGAGCTCGCCAAGGCGCTCGCCGAATTCATGTTCGGCACCGAGGACGCGCTGGTGAAGATCGACATGAGCGAGTTCATGGAGCGCCACAACACGAGTCGCCTGGTCGGCGCGCCGCCGGGATACGTTGGCTTCGACGATGGTGGGCAGCTCACTGAGGCGATCCGTCGCCGACCGTACGCCGTAGTGCTCCTCGACGAGATCGAAAAGGCGCACAACGAGGTCTTCAACATCTTGCTCCAGATCCTCGAGGACGGGCAGCTCACCGACGCGAAGGGGCGCAGGGTCGACTTCCGCAACGTGATTCTGATCATGACGTCAAACCTCGGGGCGCGGCAGATCCAGACGCCGAGCTCCCTCGGGTTCCGCGCCCGCGGCGAGGGCTCCGAGGCGAAGATCGCCGAGGAGTACAGCCTCATTAAGACGAAGGTTGACGAGGAGTTGAAGAAGGCATTCCGACCTGAGTTCCTTAACCGTGTCGACGCGAGCATCGTCTTCCGGCCGCTCAGCCAAGAGGAGATGCGTCGCATCGTCGATCTGCTTGTCGCGCGCGTGGTGACCCAGCTGCGCGATCACGGCCACGACCTGCTCATCACCGACGCGGCGAAGGACCACCTCATCACCGTCGGCTACGACGTTGCGTACGGGGCACGACCGCTGCGCCGCACGATCCAGCGACTCATTGAGGATCCACTCGCGGAGCGGCTCCTACTCGCCGAAGATCCGATCGGCGCCTCGTACATTGTCGATATGGTCAACGAGAAGCTCGAGATCATGCTCCGCGAGGCGGGCGGCCCTTCGACCGCCGCCGCGCCGGCCGAGCCGGTCGGCGCCGCAGACTGATCGGGGGCGACCCCGATGGCGAAGAAGCGAAGCGTCTGGCTCTGCCAGACCTGCGCCCTCGAACTTCCAGCATTCGAAAATCCCTGCCGCAACTGCGGCACCTGGGGCTCCCTCGTTGAAACGATCAAGGAGCCGCCGCGCACGGCGCGAAGTGCACCGCGTGCCGGAACCGTTGGGAGTGGCTCCTCGCCACGCCCGCTGCGCGCCGCCGCCGCCGATCGCGCGGAGCGTCTGCCACTCGGCATCGCAGAACTTGATCGGGTGCTCGGTGGCGGTGCCGTTCCCGGCTCCATCGTTTTACTTGGTGGAGAGCCTGGCATCGGAAAGAGCACCCTGCTGCTGCAGGCGGCGGCGGGGGTTGCCGCAGCTGGCGGGCGCGTGCTCTACGCCACGGGAGAAGAGTCTGCCGCCCAGATTGCTGACCGCGCCGATCGCCTTGGATTGATGAGCGGTCCCGCCGCCGAGGCGGTGGAGATTCTTGCCGAACACGACGCTGAGCTGATCGGCGAGGCGGCACGAGCAGGGCGCCCAGCGCTCTTGATCGTCGACTCGATTCAGACCGCAACCGTTGACGCCCTCGACGGTGTCGCGGGGAGCGTCGGCCAGGTGCGCGAGAGTGCCGCCGTTCTCGCTGCGGCGGCGCGCGAGACGGGAGCGGCAACGATCCTTGTTGGGCACGTCACAAAAGAGGGCTCAATCGCCGGGCCCAAGACGCTCGAACACCTTGTCGACGCGGTGATCACCCTCGATGGTGATCGACACGGAACCCTGCGCACGTTACGCGCCGCGAAGAATCGCTTCGGCTCGACCGAAGAGCTCGGCCTCCTTGAGATGGGGGAGCACGGCCTCGAGGGGATCGACGACCCTGGCCGCGCATTTCTCGAGGAGCGCTCCGGTGGAGCACCAGGCGCAATCGTTGCCCCGCTCCTTGAGGGGAGTCGCCCACTCCTTGTCGAGGTGCAGGCGCTCGTCGCCAGCGCCGCGTTCGGTTCGCCGCGTCGCACCGGTCGCGGCCTCGACACCGCTCGCCTCGCACTCCTCGTTGCGGTGCTCGGCCGTCGCGCCGGCATCGCCATCGGCGACCGCGACGTGTACGCGAACCTTGTCGGCGGTATCGAGCTCGACGAGCCGGCACTCGACCTGCCGCTCGCCCTCGCCCTCGCCTCATCGCAGAGCGACCGTCCGATTCCGCGCGGCGTTGTTGCCGTCGGTGAGGTGGGGCTTCTCGGCGAGTTGCGCCCCGTGGCCGGGCTCGCGCGCAGGCTACGCGAGGCGGCGCGACACGGCTTCACCGTTGCGATCGTCCCCACACCTCGCCGCGGTGCACCCGCCGAGCCGGCCCCCGAAGGCCTGCGCGTCATCGCCGTCGCAACGCTCCGCGAGGCGATCAACGCCGCGCTCGAAGCGGCGCCGCAGCGATGAGCAGCCCCGAGGCGGCGGGGAGCACCAACGCGCGCCCACACAACGCCTCGGGCCCCGCCGTTGACGTGGTCGTCGTTGCTGCGGGATCAGGGTTGCGTATGGGCGGCGTCGAGAAGGGGCTTCTTCCCATAAGCGGACGCCCGGCGCTCTCCTGGTCGCTCGATGCGTTCGCCGCAGATCCGCGCGTGCAGCGCATCGCGCTCGTCGTCGGCGCAGAGCAGCTCGTCGCTTACGCGACGCTGGAGTGGCTCCCCGAGCGCGTCGTCACCGTTGTGCCCGGAGGAGCGACGCGCGCCGCCTCGGTGCTCGCCGGGATTGCAGCGCTCGTCGATGCGCCCGGAGTCGCTGGTGACGTGCTCTTGGTGCACGACGCGGCCCGACCGCTCCTTGATGCCGCGACACTCGACCGCGTGATCGTCGCAGCCAACGTTTACGGCGCCGCGATCCCTGTCATCCCGATCGCAGATACCTTGAAGCGCGTTGCGGTTGGTGAGCCACGGCGTAGCGGCGGAACCGTCGATCGCACCGCGCTCGTGGCAGCGCAAACGCCACAGGGGGTAGCAGCGCGCCATCTTGCGGCGCTCTCCGAAGCGCTACGCACCGCGAGTGAGGAGTCGACCGATGAGGCGAGCCTCCTCGAGGGGCTCGGCGTCGAGGTGCGCCTCGTTGATGGTGACCCGCGCCTCCGCAAGATCACAATCCCAAGCGACATCGCCCTCCTCACTTCGCTCGCGAGCGCTCAGCAGGAGCACGCTCCGAGCGCTGCTGCGCGCGCGCTCGAGGCTCGCATCACAGCGGCGGGGAGCAGCCTTCGTGTTGGATGGGGCGACGATGCACACCCGGTCGGCAGCGCCGGAACCCTGATCCTCGGTGGGGAGACCTTCCCCGGAAGTCCGGCACTGGTCGGGCACTCCGACGGTGACGTGGTGTTCCACGCCGTCGCCGACGCCCTCCTTGGAGCTGCCCGCCTTGGTGACCTCGGGCGCCTCTTCCCCGCCGACGGCCGCACCCCGCAAGGGGTGGCGAGCGGCGAACTTCTCGCCGAGGCGCGCCGCCGCGCGTCGGAGGCTGGGCTCACTCCGCTCTGGATCGACCTTACGGTCACGGCCAAGGCACCTCGCCTCGCCGAACGCCTCGACGCGATGGGGGCCTCAATCGCCGCTGCGCTGGGCCTCTCTGCGGAGGTGGTGAGCGTCAAGGCGTCGACGGGTAACCTGATCGGTGACGAGGGGGCCGGGCGCGCAATTCGTTGCCAGGTGATCCTCCTCGCCGAGCACGCGCCCGACTGATCGGGCAGGGGAGTCGATGAGCCTGCAACTGCGCGACACGCTGAGCGGTGAGCGGCGTCCCTTCGCGCCCATCGACCCGAAGCGCGTCGGCGTCTACTCCTGCGGGCCGACGATCTACGGCCCTGCACATATCGGCAACTTCCGCAGCTTCCTTTTCGCCGACCTGCTTGTGCGCTGGCTTCGAGCATCGGGCTATCCGACCACGTGGGTGGTGAACCTCACCGACATCGACGACAAGATCATTCGCGCGTCCAAGGCAGAGGGGATCGAGATCCGCCCGCTCACGGATCGCTGGGAGGCGGTCTTCCGTTCCGATGCGGCGGCACTTCGCATGACGACCCCCGACCACCTGCCGCGTGCCACCGAACACATCGACGAGCAGGTCAACCTCGTGACAAAGCTCTTGGAGCGAGAGATCGCCTATCGGACCGAAGACGGCTCAATCTTCTTCCGCATCGCTGCATGGCCCGCCTACGGGAAGCTCGCGCGACTCGATCCAGAGGCGATGCGCGTTGGCGAACGCGTTGAGGCCGACGAGTACACCAAGGATGACGTTCGCGATTTCGTGCTTTGGAAGGCGGCGAAGGAGGGGGAGCCGGCCTGGGATACGTCCATTGGACGTGGTCGACCTGGGTGGCACCTGGAGTGCTCGGCGATGAGCATGCGGTATCTCGGCGAGAGCTTTGATCTGCACACCGGCGGAATCGATCTGATCTTCCCGCACCATGAAGATGAGATTGCACAGTCTGAGGCCGCCACCGGAAAGTCATTCGTCGGTACCTGGCTGCACTGCGCTCACCTCCACGTGAGTGGCGACAAGATGTCAAAGTCGCTTGGCAATATCGCGCGCGTCAGCGACCTTCTCGCCTCGGGGGTCGATCCTCGCGCCCTGCGCCTCGCGCTCATCTCGGCGCACTACCGCACCGCGCTCAACTACACCGACGACTCGCTCCCCGCCGCCACGGCGGCCCTCGAACGGATCGACGCCTTTGCCGCTGCCCTCACCGCGCGTCGCGCTGTTGCTGCAAACGCGGCGGAGCGTGTCGACGCAGCAAAGGTGGCAGCGTCGACGGCTTGGGATCGATTCGCCGCAGCGATGGACGACGACCTCGCCGTCCCCGAGGCGCTCGCTGCGCTCTTCGACCTGATCCGTGAGGGGAATCGCCTCCTTGTCGACGGCTGCGGTGCTGACGGCGCGAGCGCACTCGCCGCCACGCTTGAGCGGATGGACGCCGTGCTCGCCCTACTCCCTGGAGCATCCGAACTGCCGAGCGGCGCTGCGCAGTTGCTTGAGGCGCGCATCGCCGCGCGCGCCGCGAAGGACTTCGCCGCATCCGATCGCCTGCGTGACGAGCTCGCCACCATCGGCGTGCTCGTTGAGGATGGTCGCGACGGCCAGCGCTGGCGTTTGAAGTAGGTTGTAGCGATGAGCGACGATCAGCAGCCACCACGTTCGGGCCCGCCCGGTCGCCCGCAGCCTTCGGGCGACGGTCGACCGTTCCCGCCGCGAGCCCCTTTTCGCCCTGGCGCGCCGCGACCTGGCGCGCCGCGCCCAGGAGCACCGCGCCCTGGTGGCCGCCCGCCATATGCGCCAGGTGGCCGCCCTCCCTACGGCGCGGGAGCTGGTCAGCGGCAGTGGGCATCACGACGCGCGATCTCGGCGCAGATCGTGGGGCTCCTCACCGCTGAGCAAGAGCTGATCGCTGGGCGACGTCCAGTGGAGGAGGCCTTCGCCGCACGGCGTGAGGCGATCCGCCTCCTCGTCGTGCCGCAGCGCCGTGGTGCGCTCCAAGAGATGGTTCTCCACGCAACGGCGCTGCGCATCCCGATCGTCGAGGTCGAAGGGGCGCTCATCGGCCAGCTCGCAGGATTCGACGGGCACCAAGGGGTCGCCCTCGTCGTCACCCGCCGTGCCGAGGCGTCGCCCGAGGACCTGCTCGCCCGAGCCCTCGCGCGCGGCGAAGACCCCTTCCTTGTCGCCCTCGACGGCGTTGAGGATCCCCAGAACTTCGGCAGCCTCATCCGCAGCGCCGAGGCGGTGGGGGTCCACGGGATCATCATCGCCAGCCGCGGGGCGGCACCCCTTTCGCCCGCGGCGATCAAGGCGAGCGCCGGAGCCGTCGAGCACCTCCTCGTCGCCCGTGTCGACGACCTTGCCGAAACGCTCACCGGCTTCCGCCTGCGCGGGATCCGCGTGGTCGGCGCCGAGGCGGAGGCGGCTCAGGCCTACCGCGAGGCGAACCTCCGCGGGCCGGTTTGCCTCGTGATCGGGAGCGAGGGGCATGGCCTCTCCCCGGCGGTCCGCCGCAGGGTCGATCTCTTCGTGCGGATCCCCATGGCCGGCCGGGTGGCGAGCTTGAACGCGGCGGTCGCGGGTTCCGTCTTGCTCTTCGAGGTTGCTGGGCAGCGTCCGGCGCCAGCGGCACGAGCTGTGCCAGCGGGCGATCTGGCCCCCGTCGCCCCGCCCCGCACCGAGGGGGCTGAGGCTGAGGTCGAGGTCGCCCCCGCCACTGACCCACTCCCCCCCGCGGCTGGTTGACCCCACCCGAGGTGGGCACTATGCTGACGACTCACCGACGGGCCGCAAGGTATCCCGACGTGGGCGCCGACATAGCTCAATTGGTAGAGCAGCTGTTTTGTAAACAGCAGGTTCCGGGTTCGAGTCCCGTTGTCGGCTCCAGCTACGGACAAGGGTAGGTTGAGCAGGTGGTGAGCTCCGCTGACTGTAGATCAGCCGTCTTTGACTGTGGGGGTTCGATTCCCTCCCTGCCCACCAAATAAGCGAAGCAAGAAGGTCGGAAGAACCGAATAGGCCCACGTAGCTCAGCTGGCAGAGCACGTCATTGGTAATGACGAGGTCACCGGTTCAAGTCCGGTCGTGGGCTCCACTACTGTGTGGAGAGCGATAGTCGTCGGCGCTGAATACGACGGCAAGGAGAGCGGAGTACCAACGAGATGTCGAAGCAGAAGTTCGAGCGAACAAAGCCACACGTCAATATCGGCACGATCGGACACATCGACCACGGCAAGACGAGCTTGACCGCCGCGATCTCGAAGTACCTCGCCCTCAAGGGGAAG
>QWQR01000031.1 GCA_003670745.1 Chloroflexota bacterium | reverse complement strand
TTGTGGCGATCGCGCCGCGCAGGTGTTCGAGCGCAGGGATCAGCTCACCGCTCACCGCCGCGTATGCCGCCATGTGAATCGCAGTGGGGAAGGCGTCGTTCGACGACTGTGAGAGATTCACGTGGTCGTTCGGGTGGATCGGCGACTTACCGCCGCGCCTCCCCGTAGCAAGCTCGTTGGCGCGCGAGGCGATCACCTCGTTCACGTTCATGTTGCTCTGTGTTCCGGATCCGGTCTGCCAGACCGAGAGGGGGAACTCGTCGTCAAGTGCCCCGGCGGCAACCTCATCGGCGGCGCGCACGATCAGATCGCGCTGCTCGTTGGTGAGAAGTCCGAGGGCGGCATTGGTTTCGGCGGCTGCCGCCTTCACCTGCGCGAGGGCGTGCACCACGGCGAGCGGCATGCGCTCATCGCCGATCGCGAAGAAGCGGAGCGAGCGCGCCGTCTGCGCCCCCCAGTGACGCTCGGCGGGAACCTCGATCTCGCCGAAGGAGTCGCGCTCCACGCGCCCGCCGCTCAGCTTCTCGTCGCCCATCGCCTGCCTCCAAACTGGGCGCGGTGCGCCCTCCTGGTAAGTGTAGGATCCCAGCCATGGATGCGGTGCTCGGAACGGCGTTAGGGGCTGTCGATCCCTTTAGGACGAGCGATGGCGTGCTCCTGCACCGTCGCGTCTGGGAGCCGGTCGGGAGCCCGCGTGGCGACCTGCTCCTCGGGCACGGGATCGGCGAGAGCCTGAGCCGCTACACCTACGCCGCCCGCGCCTTCGCCGAGGGTGGCTGGCGGGTGATCGCCTGGGATCTGCGCGGCCACGGACGCTCTGAGGGGGCACTCGGCCATGTTGATCGTTGGGAGCGTTATCACCTTGATCTCGCCGAACAACTCGCGGCGCTGCGCCGACCAGGTCGCAAGCTCGTCGTTGTGGCGCACAGCATGGGGGCGCTCATCGCGCTCGGCGCCGCGGCACACCGCGAGGCGCTCCCAGATCGCTTCGTGCTCTCTGCGCCGGCCCTCGATGCCGCGGTCGCCGGTTGGAAGCGCGCCCTTGCGCCATACCTCTCGCGCGTCGTGCCGATGCTGCGGATTCCGACGGGGATCGGCTCCGATCTCGATCCTGGCGACTCAATGCCGAGCGAGGAGCCGGCACCGCCACCGTGGGTGCTCGCGGTGACGGCGCGCATGGGCGATGAGGCGTTTCGCGCGCAGCGCGAGGCGCATGCGCTTGTCGCTCGTGGTGGCGCGCTCGGCGTGCCGACGCTCGTGATCCACGGCACGAACGATCGCATCGTGCGCCCGGAGTGGTGCGCGCCGATCAGTGCGCTCAGCGACGTGGAGTATTACCCGCTCGAGGGATTCAACCATCACCCGTTCGCAACGCGACGCTACCGCGAGGCGGTCGAGATCTCGCTGCGCTTCCTCAACGCTGACTGAGACGGCTGACTGAGACGCGCTAAGGCTGCCCGCGCTAGCGAAGAATTAAATAGCGAAGGATTAGTTCGTTACTTAGGAGGCTGCCGCGTCGAGTGCGGCGCGCGCGCGGTCTGCATCGTCGACCACGAAGGCGAAGGTGGCGCGATCGCCCCAACGTCCGGTGAAGAGATGGCCGTACACGTTGACGCCAGCGGCGCCGAGGCGCTCCAGTACGGAGAGCATGCCGCCCGGTCGATCGTCGACCTCGGCGAGCACCGACTCACCCTCGTAGTAGGTGTAGCCGCCCTCCTTCAGGGCCTCGCGCGTTGCATCGTCGTCGGCCGCCTTGATGATCACGTGACCAACGTCGCCAATGCCGCCGCCGCCGATCGCCTTGAGGTCAACCTGGCGGCGCTCCAGCTCGCGACAGAGCGCGGCGAGGGAGCCTGGGCGGTGATCGAGCTGAACGACGAACTGACGTGACATCCCCAAGAGCGTAGCGCCGCAGCGCCCCCCTCGCCACCCCGCTGCGCGCCGTGCGCGAGGCGTGGGCGGCGCCGTGCGCGGGGCGCGACGGCGCAGCGCCCCTTGGAGCGGCGGGGGTAGGCTCTCGGTGATGCGCTGGCGCCGTCAGCGCGACCGTAATCAAGGAGGGTGCGATGGCGACCAGGGCGCAGCGGCAGTACATCGGCGGGCGGGCGGTAGCGGCCGAATCCGGCAAGACGCTCAAGGTTGAGGACCCTTCGACGGGCCGCACCATCGCCGAGGTGCAGCACAGCGGGCGAGCCGACGTGGACGCCGCGGTCAAGGCAGCCGCTGCAGCATTTCCCGCCTGGAGCGCCAGAACGCCCGGAGAGCGGAGCCTCGCCCTGCTGAAGCTTGCCGACGCGGTCGAGTCGCGAAAGCGTTCGCTCGCTCGCGCCGAATCTGCAAATGCCGGAAAGCCGATCTCTGCCGTTGGCCTTGAGATCGACGCGGTCGTTGATAACCTGCGCTTCTTCGCCGGCGCCGCTCGCAACATGGAGGGGAAGGCGGTCGCCGAGTACCTCCCAGGTCGCACGAGCATGATCCGCCGCGACCCGGTGGGCGTCGTCGCCTCGATCGCTCCGTGGAACTACCCGCTCCTCATGGCGGGCTGGAAGATCGGCCCGGCGCTCGTTACCGGGAACACCGTGGTGCTCAAGCCGTCGGCGCGCACCCCGCTCACCGCGTTGATGCTCGGGCGCATCGCAATGGAAGAGGAGATCTTCCCCGACGGCGTCTTCAATGTGATCACTGGGCCCGGCGACGACGTTGGCGCCTACCTTGCGCGCCATCCGGGCGTGGCGATGGTCTCCGTGACCGGCGACACCGCAACAGGAAAGAAGATTGCCGCAGCGGCGTCGGATTCGGTGAAGCGGCTCCACCTCGAGCTTGGCGGCAAGGCGCCGGTCCTCGTCTTTGACGATGCCGACATCGACCTCGTCGCCGAGACGATGCGTGCCGCGAGCTTCTGGAACGCCGGCCAAGACTGCACCGCGGCATGCCGCGTGATCGCAGGGCCGAAGGTGTATGAGCGACTCGTCGCTGCGATGGCCGATCGCATTAAGACGATCAAGGTCGGCAAGACCGAAGACAAGTCGACCGAGATGGGGCCGCTCATCAGCGAGGCGCAGCGCAAGCGCGTCGCAGGGTTTGTGCGTCGCATCGACGGCAAGGCCGAGGTCGTGGTCGGCGGGAGCGAGCTGCGCGGTCGCGGCCACTACTATCGCCCAACGCTGATCGCGGGCGCCTCGCAGAGCGCCGAGATCATCCAAGAGGAGGTCTTCGGGCCGGTCGTCACCGTGCAGCGCGCCAAGGATGAGGATCAGATCCTCGCCTGGGCGAACGACTGCAGGTTCGGCCTCGCCTCGTCGGTATGGACGAGCGACATCGCCCGCGCCTTCAAGGTCTCGAAGGCGCTGCAGTACGGCACCGTCTGGGTGAACGATCACTTCACCCTGGCGAGCGAGATGCCGCACGGCGGCTTCAAGGAGTCCGGCTACGGCAAGGACCAGTCGATGTACGCCCTCGAGGACTACACGGTGGCGAAGCACATCATGGTTCGGAGCGAGTGACGCGACGAATGCCGTAGGCTGCAGGAATGCAGCACGACGCACCTCCTCCGCCACCGTTTGAGCCAGGACTCCCGCAGGAGTGCTGGTTCAGCGTTGATGTGGAGTGCTCCGGACAAACGCCGCTCGAGGGGAGCCTCATCAGCATCGGCGCCTGCCTCGTTGACGATCCGACGCGAACTTTCTACATCGAGTTGCGCCCCGATCCTGCGAAGCCGTGGGGGCGCAAAGAGGAGCGCGTACACGGGCTCACCCGCACGCGACTTGAGGCCGACGGCGTGGATCGCAACGACGGGGTACGCAAGTTCGCTGACTGGGTTCGCGCGACCGTTGAAGAGGTCGCCCCCGAGTCGGCGCCGCTCCTCGTTGGATTCAACACCCCGTTCGACTGGATGTGGCTCTGCATGGCCTTCGCCGAGGCGGGGGTGAGGAATCCCTTCGGCATGTCGGCGATGGACCTGAAGAGCATCTACTACGCCATTCACGGTGGCGACAACCTCACCTGGAAGAAGACGGTGAAGCGCTTCGTGCGCCAGGTGTATCCGACCGACCTTATCGCCGATCACCATGCGCTCGCCGACGCGGTGGAGCAGGCGGAGTTGGCGCGAACGCTGCGCGCAGTGGCGCGTGGAAACAGGATTCCCCCGAAGCTCCCATCGGAGCGATGAGCGTCGCCGCCACCGAACGCATCGGTCGGGCGCTGATCTCCTGGTATCGCAGCAGCGGCCGCACCCTGCGCATTCGCGAGCGCACCGATCCGTATTCGGTGCTCGTGGTCGAGGTGATGGCGCAACAGACGCAGATCTCACGCGTTGAGACGCTCGCCGAACGATTCTTTGCAAGGTTTCCAACGCTCGCGGACCTTGCACGTGCCGAGACCGCCGAGGTGCTCGAGGCGTGGCGGGGGCTCGGCTACAACCGTCGTGCCCTGGCGCTGCACCGCGCCGCTGCGACGGCGCACGCGCTCGGTGGGCTGCCTAAAGAGGTCGAGGCGCTGCAGGAGTTGCCGGGGATCGGCCCGTACACGGCGCGCGCCGTGGCGGCGATCGCCTACGGCGGCAGGTCGATCCCCGTCGACGTGAACATCGCCCGCGTAGTTGGGCGAATCCTTGGCGCTGAGGGGTCGCTCAAGCCGCGCGCGTTGCAAGAGGCGGCGGATCGCTTCGGTGAGCCGCTCGGCGACGGCGAGGCGGCCGCGTGGGCGCAGGCGGCGATGGACCTCGCCGCCACGCACTGCACTGCTGCTGCGCCACGCTGTGGCGACTGTCCAATCGCCGCCGACTGCGCCTCGGCGGGCCGCGTTGCGGCGCCACCACCGCGACGTGAGCGGGGGAGCGCCACGCCGTTCCCCGCAACGCGCCGCTGGCTGCGCGGTCGCATCATCGACGAACTTCGCGATGCAGGCGCCGAGGGCGCAGTGATTACTGGCGCGCGCGGCCTCCACGACGCTGGAGCGGTCGACGCGGCCCTTGAGGGGCTCGTCGCCGAGGGGCTCGTAGAGCCTGCGGGCGACGGACGGGTGCGCCTTCCACGACGAGCGGCGCAGGGCGCTGCGCCGTCTATCCTCTAATCATGAGCCCTGAGAAGTTGAGCAAGGTCACGGCGCGAGGCGTCTCGCAGCGGATCGACGCTGCGGTGATCTCGGCGGCGATTGCGCCGCTACGCGCGCGCTGGTCGCTGCACGCCGATCTCGCCCCAACCACGCCAGGCGGCCTGCGCGGCATTGAGGCGAAGGCACGTCGCCTCGGCGCGGAGCGCAGCGCCATGCACCAGATCGCTGGTAGTGCCGTTGCGCAAGCGGCGAGCGCACTCGCCGAGTTGCGCGACGCAGCGCAAGGGAGCGACGAGCAGGGTGCCGTGTTCATTCTGAT
Source organism: Chloroflexota bacterium (assembly GCA_003670745.1). Lineage (GTDB taxonomy): Bacteria > Chloroflexota > Limnocylindria > Limnocylindrales > Limnocylindraceae > Limnocylindrus. Next base: position 6,618 of record QWQR01000031.1, on the reverse strand, counting down.
CGGCGCGGAGCGCTCGGCGGCGATCGCCGCCGTTGCGGCCATTGAACTTGCGAAGTCGGGGCGTCGCGTCGTCGTTGCCCTCTGCAGCACGCGCCTCCGCCCCGAAGAGGCCGACGCGGCGGCGCTCTGGGATCGCCTCGAATCGATCAAGCACGTGGAGCGCTACAGAATTCCCGACGCGCGTGAGGCGGTGCACTTTCGTGCCGGCCTTGAATCGGTAGCCGTGGCGATCGAAGCAATTGGCGGCGCGACGCTGCCGCTGCGCGGGCCGATCGCTGCAGGTGTTGACCTCGTGCGTCGCGTCCGCAGCTTCGGCGTGCCCTGCCTTGCGATTGGCGGACCAATTGGCCTCGACGGCGAGAGTGGTGCGCGCCGTCGTGGCGCTCCAGGCGCCGACCTGAGCGTCGTCTTTCACCGGCCGCTGATCGGCCACCGCTCCGCCGCTGCGCGGCGCCTTACCGGAGAGATTCTCGTGGTGCCATTCGGCATCCCCGCAAGCGCCGACAGCGCCTCTACGTGAGCCGCACCCCCGAGCGTCCGTTCCGCGCAGCGCTCCTCGTGGCGCTCCTCTGTGCAGCGGGGATCCTCGCAGCCCAGGCGATTGCAACCGTGTTCCCTTCGGTCGGCGATGCGATCCGCCACCTTCCGCTGATCCCGGTCGCGCTCGCCGCCGTGACCGTGCTGGTAGTGATCCAGCTCATCCGCGCGCGATAGGGCGCGCCATCGCCGCGCGCTAGTCGCGCTGGAGCATCTCCACGTCGAAGCGGCGCTCGCTACCGTTGCGCAGTCGCGCGATGTTGTCGGCGTGGGCGATCCACACGAGCGCCGGCCCGATGATCGCGTAAGCGGCGAACCCAATATCGATTGAGGCTCCGCTCGCGGCGCGAATGATCAGCGCCGCGGGGGCGAAGGCGAGCGCTGCGGCGAGCGAGCCGATCGAGACGATGCGCGTGCGCCAGATCAAGAGAAAGAAGAATGGTGCGGCGACGGCAACGGCGAGTGGCGCTATGGCTAGCGCGGTGCCGACCCCAGTGGCGATGCCGCGACCGCCCTTGAAGCCGACCCACACCGATCGCGTTGCGCCGATCACGGCGCAGAGGGCGGCGAGCGAGACGAGCAGGTCGTCACCACCAACCGCGCGCACGGCGACGATTGGCAGGAAGCCCTTCAGCACGTCACCGGTCGAAACCACGACGGCGCGGCGTCGCCCAAGGGCGCGCAGGCTGTTGGTGCCGCCGAGTCGACCGGAGCCGATCGCGCGCGGATCTGGCCCGCCAGTGGCGCGGGCGACGAGGAGGCCGAAGGGGATGGAGCCGGCGAGATAGGCGCCGAGCGTCGCAAGGAGGAGGTGGCTCGGCTGCATCGCGGCGTGAGGATACCGCGCCGCGCCCCTGCGGGGCGAAGGTGCGCGCGGCGCAGGATCGGGGCGTGCGGCGTAGGATTCTCGCCATGGCTGACTTTGACCTCCTGGTGCTCGGTGGCGGGACCGGTGGTTATGCGGCTGCCTTCCGCGCGGCACAGCTCGGCAAGCGCGTCGCCCTCATTGAGAAGTCGAAGGTCGGCGGCACCTGCCTCCACTGGGGCTGCATCCCCGCCAAGGCGATGCTTGAGACGGGCGACCTGCTCGCCAAGATCGGCAAGGCGGCTGAGTTCGGAATCCGGCTCACGCCGGCGGAGGGGGTCGACGCGTCGGTGATCGGCGCCCGACGCGACAAAATCGTTGCCCGCATGCACGCGGGTCTCAAGTCACTCTTTAAGAAGAACGGCGTTGAACTGATCGCAGGAAGCGGCACTCTTGTGGGCGACGGGGCGATCGAGGTTGAGCTCGTCGACGAGGCGGGCGCTGCGACAGGGGAGCGCCGCCGCGTCAGCGCGACCGACATCATCGTTGCCACCGGGTCGAGCGTGCGCCGCATCCCTGGCCTTGAGACCGACGGAACGTTGATCGTGAGCAGCGACGAGATCGTCACCGGCACCTTTGCGCCGAAGCGCGTGATCGTGATCGGCGGCGGTGCGGTTGGCTGCGAGTTTGCCTCGTACTTCCGCGACCTCGGCGCCGAAACGACGATCGTGGAGATGCTCCCTGCGATCGTGCCGCTCGAGGATCGCGACGCGTCTAAGGAGCTCACGCGCGCCTTTACCAAGCGCGGCATTGCGATTCACGTTGCCCACCGCATCGCTGATGGCTCCCTGCAGCGTGAGGCGACGAGCGTGCGCCTGGCGATCGAGCCGATCCCTGCCGATGGTGCTGCGGTCGATCCCAGCACCAAGATCAACCTTGAAGCCGATCTACTGATTGTGGCCGCCGGCCGCGTGCCGAACAGCGGCGGCATTGGTCTCGATACCACGGCTGCTGTCGTGGAGCGCGGGTTCATTAAGGTCGATGCGCAGATGCGCACCGCCGATCCGCACGTGTACGCCGTTGGCGACGTGATTGGCGGACTGCAGCTCGCGCACGTGGCGGCGCACGAGGGGCTGATCGCTGCGCAGGCGATCGCCGGCGAGCCGATTCATGCAATGGAATATGCAAAGCAGCCGCGCGCCACCTACTGCCGCCCCGAGGTCGCAAGCGTCGGTTGGAGCAGCCAGGAGCTCGAGCGCGACGGCATCCCTTACGTCGCGGGTCAGGTGCCGTTCCTGGCGATCGCCAAGGCGCACATCGGCGGCGACGCCGACGGTTTCTGCAAGGTGCTCCGCCACGCCGAGAGTGGCGCGTTGCTCGGCGTGCACATGGTTGGGCCAAAGGTCACCGACCTGATCGCCGAGGCGAGCCTCGCCCTGGAGCTCGGTGCGACCGCAATGCAGCTCGGCGGCACCACCCATCCACACCCGACCCTCTCTGAGATCATCGGCGAGGCGGCGCTCGTATCAATCGGGCGCTCGGTGAACTTTTAATGCGCGAGCTGCCCATGCTCGGTGAGCCGGCACCAGCAACGGAGCGCCGTCACCCCGACTGGATTCGCTCAAAGGTGCCTGGTGGCGAGCGCTACCGCGACCTGAAGGTGCTGATGCGCGAGGCAAAGCTCAACACCGTGTGTGAAGAGGCGCGCTGCCCGAACATCGGCGAGTGTTGGGATCAGGGCACGGCTACGGTCATGATCCTCGGCGATACCTGCACCCGTGCCTGCGGCTTTTGTGCCGTAAAGACCGGTCGCCCCGTTGGCCTCGACACCGACGAGCCGCGCCGCGTCGCCGAGTCACTCGCTTCGCTCGACCTTGATCATGTGGTGGTAACGAGCGTCGCCCGCGACGACCTTGCCGACGGCGGCGCCAGCATCTTCGCCGAAACGATTCGTGAGCTGCGTCGCCTTGCCCCTGGCACCGGCGTTGAGGTGCTGATTCCCGACTTTGACGGGCGCGAGGAGCCGCTCCTCGCCGTGATGGAGGCGGCCCCCGACATCCTTGACCACAACATTGAAACCGTGGAGCGGCTGCAGCGCCCGGTGCGCAAGCGCGCCCGCTACGACCGTTCGCTCGAGGTGATTCGCCGGGCAAAGGAGATGGCGAAGCGCCTCGGTAATCCGGTGCATACCAAGAGCTCGATCATGGTCGGGCTCGGCGAGACACGCGAGGAGCTGCTGCAGACCTTCCGTGACCTGCGCGCCGTCGACTGCGACGTTCTGACGATCGGCCAGTACCTGCGACCGACGGGGGAGCACCTGCCGCTGGAGCGCTACTACACGCCCGACGAGTTCGCCGAGATGCGTGCCGAGGCGCTCGCGCTCGGCTTCCGTCATGTGGAGTCGGGGCCGCTCGTGCGCAGCTCGTATCACGCCCGCGACCAGGTTCCCGAAGGATCGCCGGCGCTTCGTGGTCGCCGTGCCGCGCAGGGCTCCGCTCACGCGTCCGCCAAGGCGACGGCGTGAGCCCCGCAGCGAAGCCACGAAAAGCCAAAGCGCCACGCAACGCCACCGCGCCGCGTAAGCCGGCGGCTAGCCGCGCCACCACCATTAGCCCACAGATCCCTCTCGCTGAGCTGCACTGCCACCTCGGCGGCTCGGTGACACCGGCGATCATGTGGGGGATCGCCCACGCGCAGGGGATTCGACTCCCCTCCAAGGATTACTGGGCCTTCCGCAAGATGATCACCGCCGGATCACAGCGCACGCGCAGCTTCAACGGTTACCTCGACCTCTTCCACTGGACGGAGCTCATCCAGTCGTCGCCGCTCGCTGTGGAACGATCTGTGTACGAGGTTGTAGCTGGCGCCTATCGCAAGAACCACATCACCACCATGGAGCTGCGCTTCAATCCAATGAAGCGCAATCGCAATGGCGAACAGGATCTCGACCACATCATCGCCGCCGCCATTCGCGGCGCCGATCGCGCGGCGCTCGAGTATCCGGTGAAGCCTGGGATCATCCTTATCCTTGACCGCGAGTTCACCCTGCGCCAGAACGAGATCATTGTGGAGAAGGCAATCGACTGGGCAAGTCGCGGCATCGTCGGCATTGACATTGCCGGTCGCGAGAGCGGCAGCTTCAAGGTCGCCGAGTACCGGCGCATGTTCCGCGCCGCGCGCAAGGCTGGGCTCGGCATCACCGTACATACGGGCGAGTCGGGGCCGGTGAGCGAAATGCTCGAGGTGGTGAAGCAGCTTGAGCCCGATCGTATCGGCCACGGCATCAAGGCAGCGACCGACGTGAAGACCATGAAGGAGCTCGCCGCCCGCAAGATCGTGCTGGAGATCTGCCCCACCTCGAACCTCATGACCCAGGTCGTTGGTGACTGGGAGGAGTTCCGCCAGATCTTCGCCCAGCTTCGCGCGCACAAGGTGCGCTACGCGATTGGCACCGACGGCCCAGAGATGCTGCAGACCTACATTCGCGACGAGCTAGCAGCGCTTGGCCGCCACGGCATCCTCTCGGTCGAGGAGCAGCAGATCGCCGCCGCAACCAGCATTAAGGCTTCGTTCGTGCGTGACGCCGCATCAGCCGCGGTGCCGCGCAGCGCAGGCGCCGCAGCCAAGGTGAGTCGCGACGAGGGCTGAACCCTACCTGCCACGCTCGTCGTAGCGCGCGGGCTACTTTCCGGCGGCCTCGTTAAGGGCGGCGCGAACCAGCACCTTGAACGCCTCATCGGTTGCGCCGTCGACAAAGAGCACGTACGGCGAGGCGTCGACTACGAGCAGCGCATTCGGATCGCTCACCCACTGCGTGGCGCAGGCGTCGACGCTTTCGCGTAGGCGCTGATACGCCTCGTCGTTTCTAAAGCGGTAGGCGCGCGCGATGAGCGGCAGCGACTCAGCGCCACCTGAAATGTGGAATGAGATCGCCATGGGGGCGAGGTGGCGATCATCACACCCGGGGTCGCCACTCACCACTCCAGAAACGGCAAGGTTCCGATCGGCGAAGGTTCGCACGAGTCCTGCGAAATCTGTGGGGCTGGCGCTCGGCTCGCCACGGGCAGCGTCGAGTGCCGATCCGCACCCCGCAAGGAGTGCCGCCGCCGCAATCCCGACCGCAAGGTGCCGTAGTCGCTTCATGCCCCCACGGTAGCGCGGGGAGCCCCCTGGGCCTTCTGGCGCGTGCGCGGCTGGGCGGCTATGATCTCGCCCTGGGCTCTGAGCCCACCCTTCGGGGCGCATTCGTCTAGCGGCCTAGGACACTGCCCTCTCAAGGCAGAGACCACCGGTTCGAATCCGGTATGCGCTACCAAACCTCTCTGTCACCTCTTCCGTCTTGACAGTCACTCCACGGGGCATCAGGCTCTTCTCCTGCGTGTCTACGTGGCGGAATACCACGGTCGCGCATCGCATGCTTTGCACACCGTGCGGGGCGAGGAGATGTTGATGTTTGCCACACGAGCCGTTCCTGCCGCCCTGGCCCTGATGCTCGCGGCGAGCTTCGCCGCGCCGGTCGACGCGCGGGCGCTCTCCGATGCTGGATTTGAGTACACCGTTACCGATGGCTACGCCACGGTAACCGGCTGCACCAGCTTTTGCCCAACAACCCTCGTCATCCCTGCCACCCTTGGCAGCTATCCCGTCACGAGCATCGGCGACAACGCGTTCAGCGGCTCCTCACTCACCAAGGTCACGATCCCGGACTCCGTCGGGAGCATCGGCGACTACGCGTTCAGCCTCAACGCCCTCACCAGTGTCACGATCGGCAACTCCGTCACGAGAATCGGTCACAATGCGTTCCGAGACAACGTCCTCAAGGTTGTCACGATCGGCAACTCCGTCACCACCATCGGTATCGCCGCGTTCTACAACAACCGCCTCAAAAGCGTCACGATTCCTGACTCCGTCACGGACATCGGTCAAGGCGCGTTCCGATACAACTACCTCACTCGCGTGATCTTCGGCAACTCTGTCACGAGCATCGGTAACCAGGCGTTTCAATACAACCGCCTCAAGGCTGTCACGATAGGCAACTCTGTCACGAGCATCGGTAGCTTCGCGTTCTACGGCAACCGCCTCTCCCGCATCACGATCCCCAACTCCGTCACGAGCATCGGTAACCAGGCGTTTCAATACAACAGCCTCAAGGCTGTCACGATCCCCAACTCTGTCACGAGCATCGAAGCCAACGCATTCAGCTACAACCAACTCAAGGTCGTCACGATCGGTAACTCCGTCACGAGCATCGGTGGCGACGCGTTCCGAGGCAACCG
>QWQR01000030.1 GCA_003670745.1 Chloroflexota bacterium | reverse complement strand
TGGCGCCGCAGAAACGCAGCGATCGGAAGCCGGGCGTTGAACCCCTCGCCCATAGCGTGCGCGAAGGCGACCACGTCGCCATCGGCCTCCTCCCAACAGAGCAGGAACGCTCGCCCGAATGCGGTCGCGGGGAAGTCGATGAGGCCGCGCTCAATATCGCGCAACTCCACGCCGCGCGAGGCGACGCGATCGACGCTCGCCTGCATCTGATCGACGAGCGCGCGAATGCGCAGCTCGACCATCGAACTGGTCATGAGCGCCTCGGCGGCCGACTCGGTTGCCGTGGCGGCAGGCTGCGGTTGTTCGGCACCACCGGGGCGCGCCCCGGTGCGCTCAAGGCGTCGAAGCCGAAGTAGGTCGTCCTTCATCGCCTCGAGAATGCGCCGCTGTTCGCGCAAGAGCGCGATGAGCGGGCGCAGCTCAGGGAGCGCACGCGTTGCCGCCTCGAGCGACCACTCTTTTCGCATGCCTAGATTCTCCCACGGTCGGGGGTGCCCGACTAGCCTCGTGGCGTGGGAGAATCTGCGCGGGCCGGTAGCTCAGCGGTAGAGCAGGGGTCTTTTAAACCCTTGGTCGCGGGTTCGAACCCCGCCCGGCTCACCAACGTTACGATTCGTAACACGTAACGTTAGAAGCGGATCTCCTCGCCTACGTGCAACTTCGCGCGAGGAGGGCCGCTCAACACGTGCACCGCACCGCGACCCTCTACGCGCCACGCGTCGTCTCCACTTCTGCGCACGAGCGCCGTTAGGTCTTCGATACCGACGGCGACTTCGCCGGCGGCGAATCCAGAGAAGGCGAACGAGAAGAGGCGGTTGAAGTGCGGGATGACGCGCAGCGGCGGCACCAGGTTCAGGCCTTCGGTGGCGGTGGAGCCCGACGAGAGGCGAAAGCGCGGCACCAGCGCACCCATGACCATCGCGCCGGCGCTACAGCCGGCGAGCGCACCGCCGCTGCGCCAGTGCGCCTCAATCGCGCGACCGACCGCGCTGTCGCGCAGCGTATCTGCGAGATAGTTCGGGTCGCCGCCCGAGAGGTAAACGAGGCCCGCGTCGTGAACGATCTGCACGAGCGCAGGGTCGTCTGCCGCGGCACGGTCGTAGATCGGGAGGAAGTGTGTCTCGACGCCGATGCGCCTCCCCTGCTCCGCGCCGAGCTCGCGCCAGTAGCCGAGTCGCTTCTCGCTCTCTCTCCCCGCCGCGGTCGGAATCTGCACGTAGGTGCGGTGCTTGCCGCGCGCGACCGCGTCGTCGATCAGCGCCGTCTCGAGCGCCTGCATCTCAGGAAGATATTCTCCGGAGCCGACAAGGGCGATCGCCCCCGACCCCGTCAGCGCTACTCCCTCGCGACCTGCGCCCGTGGTCAGATGCGAGCGCCGACGGACACCCCGCGACCGCGGCTCAGCAAGCGATCGATCGCCGCGTAGAGGAGTGCGATCACGTAGCCGGCGATGAGGATCTCAACCACCAGCGTGAGCACCGCCGGGTAACCGAGCGTTGCGACGTTGAGGAATCCATACGGATAGACGCCCTGCACCGCGCCGCGCACCAGGGCGAAGGCGATCCAGGTCAACGGCAACACATAGATGCGCAGCGTCTCGCGCATCGTGAATCGACCGCGTGGGCCGACCAGTAGCCAAACGAGCACCGTAGTAACTGGAGTGATGTAGTGCTCAAAGAGGCTCGTCAGCGCATTCCAGCTCTCGGGCTGAACGTACGGAGCGATGAGCAGGTGGTACAGGATTCCGGTCATCGTGATCATGAAGAGCCCCGAGTTGCGCAGTGTCGTGAAGAGGCTCCCCGCGCGCCCTGGCGCGAGGAAGAGCGCAGTGAGCCCGATGCAGACGACAAGGTTGCTCCAGTTTGTGAAGTAGGTCATGGAGTCAAAGATGCGCCCGATCGCACCGGGCCACCCCGCAGCGCTGTGGCCGAGCAGCGTCGGATCCGGCTGGCTGTAGGGAATGATGTCGAAGAGGTTGATCAAGAACTGTCCGCCGAATCCGATCCAGGCGACGAGGGCGTTCAGTCCAAAGAGACGCTTTGCCGTAGTGCTCGATGCCATCTTTCGCTCCGATCTTCTCTGATCGCGGCGTGTGCACCTCGGCGCTTCGCTTGCGCGAGTCGCTCGTTAGTAGGTGGCACTCCCCTTACGACCAAGCTTGCGGCGCAGCCAGGCGGCTGCTCGCTCGCGCTGAGCGTAGACCACCGCGGCGGCGAGGAGAAGGACAAAGTTCAGCGTCCATGCGCCTGCGGCGGAGAGGTATCCGAGCTGCTGACCAACCTCACCCGAGATCGCGAGGCCTGGGATCGTGGCCCCGAGAATTCCAAGGCGGAAGACTGGGGCCTTCGGCGAGGTTCCAGCGACGAGCGTGGCAGGCTCCGAAGTGCTCGATGCGCTGAGACCACCGATCAATAGTGCGCTCGCCCCAATCACCGTGCCGTGGGCTCCTGCGCGCCACTCGCCCGTAGGGAGATCGCTTTGCGGCACGTTGGCCCAACTGGAGATGCCGCCAGCCGCCGAGGGGGCCGCCCAGAGCATGCTGGTGAGCTGCGTGCCATCGGCTGTGTTGCCGCCAGCGACGTACAGGATTCCATTCGCTGACCAGAGAGCCGCCTCACTGCGAGGGGAGGGTAGGTTCGCATCGCCCTCGGTCGCGCGCCAGCGGTAGATCGTTCCCACCGCTGCGTCGCCTTGCGCGGTCTGCTCTGGTGACGGTGTCGCGACGGAATGTCCACCTGCGATGCTCTTCGGCACAGCGATGTCTCCGCGCAGGGCAATCCCTGTTGGGCCAGATTCATCGCGTCCGCCCCACACCCAGATCGCATCGCCAACGAGCACTGCTGCCGCATCGACTCGCGACGCGGGAAGTTCCGAGAGCGGCGCCCAGGCACCAAGGTTGCCCGTGTCGTCAAGCTTCGCCTTCCAAACAGTTGACTGCGGCACGTTCGCGTTGTTGTCACCACCGATCAGGATCAGCCCATCGCTCACTGTGACGATCGCAGCGCCGGTGCGGGGCTCTGGCAACTCGAGCGTCGGCTCTACGGCCCAGGAGGTGATCGCACCGGTGGCGTCAGGCGCACCGACGAAGACACTCGTCACTGCATGCTGGTCGACTGAGGTGCCTCCAACGATGTATGCCTTGCCAGCAAAGAACGCAGCGGCGGTTCGCGCGCGCGGCTCAGGAAGCGGAGCGACTGCTGAGAACGCGCTCAGCCCGTCGGCGCGAATCTCCGCGGCCGCAACGTCGGAGACGACAGCGTTCTCGTCGAACGCAACGTCGGCATAGCCCCCGACGTAGTAGAGGCGCGAACCGGCCTGCACGAGTGCCCCGCCCGTCCCCGCTCCAGGAAGCGAAGGTGTCGATGCGCTCTTCCAGGGAAGGAGTGCGCCGCGCGGTGCTGGGCATGGGAGCCCCTCGTTCTCAGCGGGGCAGATGTTGACGATCGGTGCGAGGTTGAGGCCGAGGTCAACAGTCGGAGAGACGACAAGGTAGTAGGCACGGTCGGGGATGTAGCCGAGCAACAAGATGATGACGAGCGTCCAGGCAACGGCGCGAACGCCAGCCCAACCCCACCCTGCAGCATCAAGCAGGCCGAAGAGCACGCGTCGCTGCGGCCCAGCGCCCACCTGGCGCGGAGCGTTGGCGCCGCTCATCGAAGCACCGCGCGCATCACTTCACCACCAGCGTGCCGACCATATTTGGGTGCACGGTGCACACGAACACGTAACTTCCGGCGCCGATCGCGGGCACCTTGTAGGTCTGCGTCGCGACGCCCGGGAAGATCGCTCCGCGGAAGAGCTCCTTGCCGACGGTGGCTGTGGTGCCCTCGTGGATCGCAACGTTGTGCGGGATCCCCGCGTCCTGGTTCTCGAAGACGATCTCGAACGGCTTGCCGGCGGCGATCTGTAGGCTCGCTGCGCCGAACTTCACGCCCATCGCGACGATCTTCAGGCTGCTCCCCGTCGCGCTACCGCTGTCGCTCGGTGCTGGGGTTGGGGTCGCGCCGCCAGATCCACTCGGCGCTGGTGACATGCTCGGCTGTGGGCCGAAGGCGTCCTTCCAGCAGGCGGGGACCGGCGTTGCGTCGGGGGCTGGGGCGTAGTTCGCATCACGCCAGCCGCTCACTTCAACCATTTCGCCGGTGGCAGGGTCGCGCACGGTGACTGTGTCGTCCTTCGTCGCGCGGATCCAGGCGATCAGCTCTTCGATCTCGCGATAGTTGAGCGGGCCACCGTTCGCCTCGGACCAGACGCCCATGAGTGAGTTCGCATCGCCACAAACGTAGCGACCGCCAACGGTGAGGACGTTCTTCAAATAGGCAGGCGTGAGGTGCGAGAGCAGCTTCCCTTGGTCGTTGAGGACTGGCCCAATGCCACCCTGCCCCTGTGCGCCGTGGCAGCGCGCGCAGTTCGCCTCGAAGAGGTTGTAGCCGCGCTTCACCGTTTCGAGGTACTGCTCATGCTTCGCCGCCTCCATGCGCGAGGAGCCGGTCGCGCCAGGGATGCCCTGGTCGTAGAAGGCGTAGACGATGACGAAGAGGGTGACAATCGCAACGCCGAGGAGCGCGGCCGCGCGCGACGAGCCCGACTGGCTCACGATCTTCGCGGCGCGTTCCGCGTCGAGGCCGTGGGTACGAATCGGCGCGGGGCTCGAGAGGCGCGGCGTTGGCGTCGTGCTCTTCTCGCTGGTCGGCTGCAGGTCGCGGCGCTCGTCGCTCATTTAGATGCACCCCGTGGCGGCGCGCGGCGCCTCAATCCCCGGCTGCCCGAGGGCAACCGGCATGGCACCGAGCGTGATCTTTCCGGTGTCGAGCGTCAGCACGCCGTCGGCGTCAACGACCGAGGCGAAGCGATCCATGCCACGCGGGGCGGGGCCGAGGCCGTCGGCCTTGGTGCCGAGTCGGTCGTAGCGACTCCCGTGGCAGGCGCATTCGAGCCAGTAGGTCTTGATGCACGGGTTCGGCTTGCAGCCCAAATGCGGGCAACGCTGGTAAAGAGCACGCACGTTGAGCGACGTGCCCTCGCCCGTCGGATCCTCGCCGGCAACGAACTCTTGGCGGGCCGGGTCGACGAGCATGATGTAGGCGCGTGCCTCTTGGACGTAGGCGGGATACCCCTCGGCGATCGGCAGGCCGACGTTCCCCTTCTTCAGCGAGTCGAGTGTGCCGATCTTCACCTTGCCGCCGAATCCCCCTTCGAGGTTCGGCCACAGGAATCCGAGTGTGCCGGCGGTCACCTCAAGAAGCCAGAGTGCAAAGCCTGCGCCGATCGTGGTGCGCAGCAGGCGGCGACGCGAGATCCCCTGCACCTCTTCATGGCGCAGCGCCTTGATGGTCTGCGCAGTGAGCGCCTTCGGCTTCTCTGCTGGCTCAACTTGATAGTGGCTCATCGTCGCATCACAAGCTAAAGAAGAAGCCGTTGCTCCACGGCAGGATGAAGGAGTAGCCAGGGCCGCGGAAGAAGATGCCGATGAAGGTCACCGCGAGGCCGAGTGCCCAGAGGATCGAGAAGAGCGTCACCTCGAGCTTGCGGTCGCTCGGTCGCGTGCTGTGCACGTTGCGGCGATCGAGGTACGGGATCAGCGCGCTGCCAACGAGCACGCCGATCGGCGTGAGCGCGCCGGCGACGGTCGGGTGGAAGTAGGCGAGCAACTCCTGCAGTCCGAGGAAGTACCAGGGCGCCTTCGCCACAGCGGGGGTGACATTCGGATTGGCGAGCTCTTCGAGCGGCGCGTTGATGAAGAGGCCGAGCAGCAACAGGAAGATGCTCATCGCGACTGCGGCGAGAAACTCAATGGTGAGCAGGTGCGGCCAGGTCATGACCGTGTCATCCGGCTCCTTCTGCACGCGCACCACTGCGTCCTGTTTAACGAGGGCGAGAAGTCGGTACGGGCGCGCCGCCATCGGCACGCGCTGCTTATCGATCTCTGTACGGCGCGAGGAGTCGACGGGGAGCGGAGCGCCGACGCGCTGATCGCCGTCGCGTCGCTCGTCGCTCATCGGATCACCTCAACCGCTCGCATCGCCACGATCACAGCGGTCCGCTGATCCCGCCGTCCTTGCGGATCCGCCAGAAGTGGACCGCGAGGAAGACGGCGGCGAGAAGCGGGAAGACCATCACGTGCAGCACGTAGAAGCGCAGCAGCGTGTTCTGCCCCACCTCGAGGCCGCCGAGCAACAGGAGCTTCGACGGCGTGTTAAAGAGCGGCGCGTAGCCGGCCATGTTCGAGCCGATCGTGATCGCCCAGTAGGCGATCTGATCCCACGGCAGCAGGTAGCCGGTGAAGCTGAGCATCAGCGTCAGGAAGAGGAGCAGCACGCCCACGACCCAGTTGAACTCGCGTGGCGGCTTATATGCGCCGTGATAGAAGACGCGCATCATATGAAGGAAGACGAAGAAGACCATGAGGTGCGCACCCCATCGATGGATGTTTCGGGTGATCTGCCCGAAGGGGACGAGCGTCTGGATCTTGAGGATGTCGGAGTACGCCTGTGTCGCCGACGGCGCGTAGAAGAACATCAGGTAGACGCCGGTGACGGTGAGCACCAAGAAGAGGAAGAAGCTCAGCCCGCCGAGGCAGAAGGTGTAGGCGAACTTCACGGCGTGCTGGCGCACCCGCACGGGGTGAAGGTGGAGGAAGACGTTGTTCATCACCGCATAGGCGCGGCTCCGCTCGTCGTTCGGATAGGAGTTACGGAAGATGGAGCGCCACGCCGATGATCGGCGGACCGCCTGGTCGACCCTCGCTAGAAGGCTCACTGCGCCCCTCCCCCTGTGCCGGCGACTCCGGCCAACTGCCCATCACGGTAGGACTCCTTGTAGAGCCGTCCGTCCGAGCTGATCTCCTGTAGTTCGAACTTCTCCATCGTAATGGCGTCGAACGGACAGCGCTTGACGCACAGGGCGCAGCGGATGCAGCGCTCCTCGTCGAGAAGCATTGCGCCCCCCGCCTCCCAGCCGTACGCCTCAGAGAGCTCCGGGAGCGCCCCCGCCGACTTCAGTTGGTCGATGTCGACCATATGGATGACCCCCTCTGGGCAGACGTCGGCGCAGGCGCCGCAAAGGACGCAGCGCATCGGGTCGAACCAGATGTTGTAGTTACACATGAGGCAGCGGGTGCTCTCGGCGACCGCCTGCTGGGCGCCGTAGCCGAGCTCGACCTGCGTGGTGAAGTTCGTCACCGGGTCGGCCGAGGGGAGGCGCGCCTCGAGCGGCAGCACTGGAATGTGCTGGCGCGGGATGCGGTCGTAGAACTCTGGCATGTCGTGGCGCCACGAGCTCGTCACTCGCACGTTCGCGTCGACGGTCACGTTCGCGGCACCCGACAGGTAGCGGTCGATCGCGTAGGCGCACTTCTTGGCGTGGCCAGCCGACTCAATCATTGTGGTTGGGCCGGTAACGAAGTCGCCACACGCCCACACGCCGCGAACGTTCGTCGCGTAGGTGGCGGGGTCAACCTTCACGCGACCACGTGCAACCTCGAAGCTGCTCTCGACAGGAAGGAAGCCGAGGTCGGCCGACTGTGACACCGCGGGGATCACCGTGTCGGCGGGAACGATGTACTCCGAGCCCTCAATAGGAATCGGACTGCGGCGTCCCGAAGCGTCTGGCTCGCCGAGTCGGTTCTTGATCATCTTCACGCCGGTGATGCGGCCGTTCTCGCCGACGAGTTCGAGCGGCGAGACGAGGAACTCCATGCGCACCCCTTCGCGCTCGGTCTCGCCGAGCTCCTCTTCGTCGACCACGAGCTCCGAGCGGGTGCGGCGATAGGCGATGGTGACGCGCTCCGCACCGTGGCGGAGTGAGGTGCGCGAGCAGTCCATGGCGGTGTAGCCACCGCCGATCACCACAACGTCGCGACCAACGGTGAGCGGTCGCCCGAGGTTCGCGTCCTTCATAAAGTCGACGCCGTAGACGAGTCCCGAGAGATCGCTCCCCGGAACATCAAGGGCGACGGGATCCATGGCCCCGGCACAGATCGCGATCGCGTCGTGATCCTTTTGCAGTTGCTCAAAGGTGATGTCGCGGCCGACCTCGGTGTTGTAAATGAACTTCACGCCGAGTCGCTCGATGAGGCGCACGTCGGTCTCGATCGCCTCGCGTGGCAGGCGGAAGGCGGGGACGCCGATGAGCATCGTGCCGCCGCCGTACGGCAGGTTGTCGTAGACGGTGACCTGGTACCCCTTCACGGCGAGCTCGCGCGCGACCGAAAGTCCGGCCGGCCCAGCACCGATCACCGCAACGCGCTCACGGCGCGGCGCGATCTCGGGGGCAATGTCGGGGATCCCTGAGGCCGCATGCCACTCAACAAGGAAGCGCTTCATGGCGCGAATGGCGAGCGGGCGATCAATGTCGCCGCGGCGGCAGGCGCGCTCGCACGGGGCGGAGCAGACGTAGGAGCACATCGCGGCGATCGGGTTCGGCTCGCGGGAGAGGAGATACCCCTCTTCGAAGCGCCCCTCGGCGGCGAGGTTCAGGTAGCCGCGACAGTTCGTGCCGACGGGGCACGCCTCTTGGCACTCAATGTTGCACTGCAGCCACGAGGCGTCGACGGGCTGAACGAGGAATTCTTGGGTGTCGAGGGTCATGAGATACGGCTCCGGGCGTTGGGAGAGACCATGCTCATCACGCACGAATCGTAGCAGGGGGGGTGATTCCTCGTGCTCAACGCCGAGGCGCTGGCGAGGGGCGATCTAGCGCTGGGCGCCGATCTCGGCGAGCACCTCGGCGGCGTGTCCAGCGGGCGTCACCTTCTCCCAGATCTTGGCGATGCGCCCCTCGGCATCAATGAGGAACGTCATCCGGTGCGTCCCCTCGAAGGTGCGCCCCGCCGACTCGCGGGCCCCCCAGGCGCCATACGCCTCGGCCACGGCGTGTCCTACGTCGGAGAGGATCGGAAAGTTCAATGAGAACTTGTCACGAAACGCCGCCTTGCTCATCTGGTCGTCGGGGCTGACCCCCCACACCACGGCGCCTGCCTCAAGGAGCTGCGACTCCGCGTCGCGAAACTCACACGCCTCGATGGTGCACCCGGGCGTGTCGTCTTTCGGGTAGAAGTAGAGGACGACCCAACTGCCACGCGCATCGGCGAGGTTGTGCGTGACGCCGTCGGCATCGGCGAGCGAGAAGTCGGGGGCCGCTGCGCCGATCGCTGGGTGCACGCCAAGTGGGCTCATGCGCCGACGATAGCACCGATCAGCAGCGCAACGGTGAGCGCGGCGGCAGCGGACGCGACGATCGCCGCATCGGCGCGGCCGAACGTTGAGGGGCGAAGGCGCGTTGGCGGCTCGGCACGCGTTGGCAGGCGCACGCCGCGCACCTCGAGGGCGATCGCGATCGTCGGAACGGCGCGCACGAGCGCATCAAAGGTGTCGACGATCAGGAGCGGATCGACACGAGCGCGGGCGAGGCGACGGATCGCTCGCCGCTCGCGCGCCTCCTCGCGCAGGCTTGGGATCGTTGCCGCAGTGGCAAGGAGCGCGATGGTTGGTGCGAACGGGGCGTGAAGGCGCTCGATCGCCGCGTCGGCGAGGCGCAGCGGTTCAAACGGGCGGAGCAGCACGATGCTCCCGCAGGCAAACGCCACCATGCGCGCGGCGGCACCTGTCGCCGCCTGCCATGGCGCGCCGCCAAGAAGGTTCGCGAGGGCGAGGCCAACGATCGCCGGCGTAAGCGCGAGCCCAAGTCGTGCGACCGCACCGACCCGCGCGCCGAAGAGGAGGGCGACGACGAGGGCGGGCACGGCGATCACAAGCTGCGCAACAGGGAGCGGCGGAGTAGCGAGCGCAGCGAGCAGCCAGGCAACGCCGATCGCAGCGCGGGTCAACGAGTTCGGCGCGCCGAGGCGCCACCGCGACGGCTCAGACGGCGGCGGCTGAAGGAGCCGCTCGGCTGCGTCAACATCGATGCGCGACTGCGCTGGCACCGCGAGCTCAACGCGCCGCTCACCGTGTAGGCGGAGGCGCGGATCGTGCGTAGCAATAAGGAGTGCGCTCCCCGACACGCGCGCTGCATCAAGAGCGGCGCACACATCGGCCGCGCGTGCGTCGTCGAGCCCGCCAGTCGGTTCGTCAGCAATGAGAAGGTCGGGGGCGACAGAGAGGGCAAGCACGAGCGCAAGGCGTCGCCGCTCACCATCGGAGCAGCGACCAGGTAGCGCATCAAGCAGGTGCGCAACGCCGAGCGCACGCGCTGCGCTACCGGCGCGCGAACGATCATCCGCCACGATCTGATCGCGCACCGGACGAGCGCCGATAAGCAGGCCGGGATCTTGCGGCACAAGCCGCACGCGTGTCGCGCGGTCAACGACGCGCTCGCCGCGCGTGATCGGTAGCGTCCCCGCCGCCGCCCCAAGCAACGTCGACTTACCGCTCCCCGTTACGCCGCTGATCACCACCGCCTCGCCTCGACGCACCGTGAGGTGTAGTGGGCCAACGTTCCGACCCACCGCCGCCGCATTGATGAGCTGCAGGGCCAGATCAACTCCCACACGCACTGGCATGTTCGCTGCAACCTTCGCTGCAACAGATGCTGGAACGTTGGCTGGGGCACTTGTGCTCTCGCCACGCAACGTGAGGACCTGCGCATCAGGGTCGTTGAAGTCGCTGCGATCATGCAACGCAATAACGCGCGTGGCGCGCTGATCGAGCAGCGCGCGTCGCAAGGTTGCCGCGGCGGCGGGGTCGAGGCCGAGGAGCGGCTCGTCGGCGAGCAGCAGCGTCGGCTGCGCCACGAGCGCAACGGTGGCGGCAGCGATCGTGCGCTCTCCACCGCTCAACGTTCCATAGGCGCGTTCCAGGTACGACGGCGCGAGGCCCACGCGCAGGGCGGCCTCCCCCTCGCGCGCCCGCATCGCTGCGGTCCCAAAACGACGCGCCTCAAGCGGCAGCGCCGCATCGTCGGCGAGGCGCGGGAGCGCCCAGGTCGGCGCAGGGCCAGCGGCGAGGTAGCCGAGCGCACGAAGATGCTCACGCGGCACCTCCGACGCACCGTTCGCTGCGGCAATGAGGTCGACGCCGCCAACGACAAGGGTGCCGTGGATCTCGCCGGGAATGAGTGTGCCGAGAAGGCCGGCGATCGCGCGCAGCAGCGTCGTTTTACCAGCGCCCGAGGGACCGCAGATGAGGAGCAGCCCCCCAGCGGGAACACTCACTCGTACGCCGCGCAGGTCAAGCGTCGCTCGCTCTGCGCCGGCTGGCCGCCAGACGAGATCGGCGATCTCAATCTGGGGGGGCAAGGTCGCTGCGGGTGTGCCGGGGGCGACCGCTTCAGACACCGAGCGCCGCGAGCGCGCCGCTCCGTCGCAGCGCGCGATAGATGAGATGCGCGCCGACTCCGCCGACCAACGCCGAGCTTGCAATCATCGCCGCGGCAAGGATCTGGGCAAACGAAGGATCAACGCCGGCGAAGTAGATCGGCAGGTCGTGCGCCGCCATGCCGACGCCAGAGAGTGCGCCTGCAAAGAGTGCGACGAGTGTCCCAGAGCGGCGATAGCGCGTCAGGAAGAAGACGATCTCTGCACCGATCCCCTGCGCCGCCCCCGAGAGGAGTGCGTCAATCGACCACTGGCTCGCGAGCAAAAACGAGACCGATGCGGCGATCAATTCGCCAGCGAGCGCGGCGCCCGGTCGCCGCACGATCAGGCCGGTGAGTGGGCCAGCGATCACCCACGTGCCGGCGAAGAGCAGGTACTGCAACGGCAGGACCGCGGCGAAGAGTGGTGATGCTGCACCCCAGAGCAGGTTCCATCCGGCAAAGAGCACGCCGCAGGCGACGCCGATCGTCGCGACGGTGACGAGCTCGAGCAGGCTCCATCCGCGCGTCGCCGCGCGTTGCGATCGCACTGCCTCCTTCATTCCACACCTCCATCGGCTACCAACAGCGCCCCGCGATGGAGCTGAATCTCCACCGTCGGTTCGACGCTCACGTTTGAGATTCCGCGCGATACACCAGCACGCAGGGTCTCCTGCTCAAGTGGCCACTGCAGGCCGCTCGCCGAGACGACTGCATCTCCCCCCCATGGAATGAGCGACACGATCGTTCCTGGCGCGAGCTCCAACCGCAGCACAGCGTCGCCCTGCAAGAGCCGAATGCGACTTGCGGCATCGAGCAGCTCGGCCGTCGCCCCTGCCGCAGCGAGGCGTGGGTGGGTGAGGAGCGTCGCCGTGCCGAGCGCATGGTCGGCG
>QWQR01000003.1 GCA_003670745.1 Chloroflexota bacterium | reverse complement strand
CTGGCGAGCGACTGCAACTTGTCGCGTCGGGCCTCGGCGCGATCGCGAAGGAAGCGCTTGGATGCTGCGTAGCCGAGGGTCAACGTGCCATTCGCGAACGTGGGCACTGCGTCGGCGAGGAGCGGCTTCGTGGCAGGATCCGCGGCGGCGACGAGCGCCTCCCACTGCGCCGATGCTGCGTCGCCCGATGCTGCGCGTGCCTTGCGCGGTGCGTCAGGGGTCGCTGCCGTGGCTGGGCTCGCAACAGTTGCTGCGGCGGCTGGACTCGTCGCGGCAGCTGGACTCGTCGCGACGGCGGGCGCTGGTGCTGTTGCCGCTGCTGGTGTTGCACGCGTACGTGTCGGCGTCGTTGCTGGAGTAGCTCCCGCCGCTGCGACCGCAGGTGCAGCAGCAGATGAGACCGCGACGGCCTGCGCTGTGGGGGCCACCTGCGCGCCGCCGCCGAGGAGGAGCAGCTCAAGGCCGAGGCGCAGATCGGCGTCACCGCGGCCACCTTCGGTGCGGCGCAGCGCGTGGGCGAGACGCAAGAGTTCGTCGCGCGAACGCCCTGCCAGTGGCGGTGGAGTGCCTGGCGTGCCGCCAAGGTCGAGACCGGTGGGCAACTTCGCCGCGTCACCTGGAACACTGCCGCCGCCGGCAAGCGCCGCGTGCAGCGCGCGACGTACGAGATCGGTGAGGTGATCGACGACGACCTTCGGGTCGCGGCCGCGCGCCTCAAAGTCGGCGAGCACAGCGAGTCCCGCGGGGATGTCGGCGTCAAGGATCGCCTCGGTCAGCGCGACGATGCGATCTGCGCCAGGGAGGCCCAAAAGCTCTTCGACATCGGCGGCGCGGAGGGTCTCGATGCCCGATGAGAGGAGCTGGTCGAGCATCGACTCTGCGTCGCGCATGCCGCCGTCGGCGAGCCGCGCGAGGAGCTCAATTGCGGCGGGGTCGGCGCTGCGCTTCTCGGCGGCGAGGATGTCGTTCAGCTTCGCGGCGATCGATGCCTGCGGGAGCGGGCGAAAGTCGAAGCGCTGGAGGCGCGAGAGGATTGCTGGGCGGATCTTTGACGGGTCGGTGGTGCAGAAGATGAAGACGATGCCAGGGGGCGGCTCCTCGAGCCACTTGAGCAGCGCATCCCATGCGTCGTTGGTGAAGCGATGTACCTCGTCGAGGATGAGGACCTTGCGCTTCAGGTCCGTTGGTGGCGTGGTGATGAGCGGGATGAGATCCTCGCGCACGTCGTCGATGCGGTTTGAGGTCGCGGCGTTCGACTCCACAACGTCAAAGGTGACGCCATCACGAATGGCAATACAGGCGGTGCAGCTACCGCACGGCTCGCCGTCTGCAGGGGCGAGGCAGTTCAGCGCCTTGGCAACGATGCGAGCGGTGGAGGTCTTTCCGGTGCCGCGTGGGCCAACAAAGAGGAGTCCATGCCCAAGACGACCGTCAGCGACAGCGCGACGCAGGGTCTTAGCGATGGGATCTTGGCCGCGCAGCTCTCCAAAGGTGGAGGCGCGGTAGCGGCGATAGATCGCGAGCTGCTCGACCATGCCCCTCCCCTTGCATTTCCGCGTCTCTAGAGCGCCGCCGGCCGGGCCATCCGCTGCGCCCGCCGCGATCCGCTTAGCGCTGCTTCCTTCCGGACCTGACGCGGTTCACGAAGCGTCGTCGCGCGGAGTCCGACCGACGGCAGGCTGATCATAGACGACCCCCACGCGCAACGACCGCGCACAGGCACCCCATAAGGGGCGAGGATCTGAGCGACCCGAGTGATGGGAACCTGTAGCGCGCGGCCTGCGCGCAGAGAGATGGAGCAGCGAGATGACAAACCCTGTCGACCTTCACGCCTACGGGGTGACCGCGGAGCGCGGCTTCCTGCCGATCGCCGACCCACTTGCAGAGATCCCACTCGCCAACGCGGAGTGGCACGAGGCGGCGCGTGGGCTCCCCTCCCTGATTCCCACCGGTCGCATTCGCTCGATCATTGAGGCACTCCCCGAATTCCGCGCCGAACTCCTTCATAGCGAAGAGGAGCTCGAGACGGCGATGCGCACGCTCAGCTATCTCGGCATGGCCTATGTCTGGGGTGAGCCTGAATCGCCATCGGCGCTCCCCGCTCGCCTCGCGGTGCCGTGGCATCAGGTCGCAGCGGCGCTCGGCCGTGAGCCGATCCTCTCGTACGCGAGCTACGCCCTGTGGAACTGGCGCCGTATTGACGAGAGCGGCCCGATCGCGCTCGGCAACATCGCGCTGCTGCAGCACTTCCTCGGCGGGCTCGATGAGGCCTGGTTCATTCTCATTCACGTCGACATCGAGCGACGCGCCGGTGGCGCGCTCGCCGCTGGGGCGCGAGCACAGTCGGCGATCGCGAGCGGCGACGACGCAACGGCGACGGCGGCGCTCGGCGACCTTGGCGACGCGATGGAGGGAATCCTCGCGACGATGCATCGCATGCCCGAGCACTGCGACCCATACGTCTACTACCACCGCGTTCGGCCGTACATCTTCGGCTGGCGCGATAACCCGGCCCTCCCGGGCGGCCTCGTCTACGAAGGGGTGACCGCCTACGCCGGGAAGGGCCAAAACTTCCGTGGCGAGACGGGGGCCCAGAGCACAATCGTCCCCTGCCTCGACGCGATCCTCGGGGTCGGTCACGCCCCCGACCAGCTGCGCGACTACCTGATGGAGATGCGCCGCTACATGCCGCGCAAGCACGTCGCCCTCCTCGAGGCGTTCGAGGCTGGCCCGAGTGCCGCGAGTCGCATTGAGGCGCTCGGCGCCGCGGCTCCTGCGACGCTGATTGCGGCGCGTGATCGCGCGGTCGAGCTGGTTCGTGCCTTCCGTGCGTTGCACCTGGAGTACGCCGCGACGTACATCAATCGTCAGGCGGCGGCGGCCACGGGGAATCCGACCGACGTTGGAACCGGCGGCACGCCGTTCATGAAGTACCTGAAGAAGCACCGCGATGAGACCGAGGAGTCGCTCTCGTCGAAGCACGGCTGAGAGGCACGGCTAGCGCCGCGGGCTAGCGCCGCGCGGCTGATGTCGCGCGGTTAGCCGCCGAAGAGGCTCCTCAGCACGAAGCGCAGGTTTGCCGGTCGCTCCGCCATGCGGCGCAACGCGTACGGCCACCAGTCGCGTCCATACGGCGTGTAGATGCGCACGCGCCAGCCGTCGGCAACGAGGCGCGCAGCGAGGTCGCTGCGCACGCCGTAGAGAAGCTGCGCCTCTGCAACTCCCTTGGCGCGCGGCGCGAGCGCGGCGAGGATCGCATCATCGTGGGTGCCGAGCGCTACTGGGATCTTCGTCGCGAGGAGTCGCTCAGCGAGCGCAAGGTAGGCGGCGTCGACGGCGGCGGGATCTCCGACGCCATCACCCTTCGGATCGTATGCGCCCTTGACGAGGCGCAGCGGCACGCCCGCAGCAACGAGGCGATCAAGGTCGCCCCCCGAGCGGCGCATGTTCGCCTGCAGCACGGTGCCCACAGGAAGTCCGGCGCCACGCGCCGCAGCCACGATCTCGTGCAACGCATCAAGGCTCTCTGGGTGCTCGGCGTCGGCACGCACGAACCCGCGCACCTCGCGCGCAGCAGCCAAGATCTCGTTGAGTCGCACGGCTGCGCGCCCTTCGGAGAGGCCGAGCGCGGTGAGCTTCACGCTGACGTTCGGCTCAAGCCCCGCCGCCGCCTGTGCGCGTAGCAGGGTGACCGCGTCAGCGGCGTATGCGTCGGCACGCGCCCCAACCGACGCCTCGCCGAGGCGATCGAGCGTGGCGAGGAAGCCGAGTGCGCGCATCCCTTCGGCGGCGGCGACTGCAGCAGTAATGGTGTCGCCGGCAACGAAGCGCCGGACGGAGCGCCGCCCCCAGGCGGTCCGCTGCACAAGGTCGCCAAGCGCAGCCGCGCGGCTCATCCGCAGCAGTACTGCGCGACTGAGGGAGAAGAGCGGGTTCACGCGGCGGAGTCTACCGCTGGGCTGCGCAGCGCGCCGCCGAGGGCGTCAGCGTGCGTCGCGCAGGCGGCCGAGCGCGGCGACCGCCTCGTCGACCGACCAGGTGATCTCGCCAACCGATTTGATGGCGCCGGCAACGAAGAGGTTGATCCCATCGCCAGGAGCCACGCCGCGACGACGCACCATGCGCAGGTCGGTGCAGAGGGCGACGATCCCGCGATGTTTGGCAGGATCCTGCGCGCAGAGCTGCGTGAAGATGCCGATCTCAACCGCGGTGCCGTCGTCGACCTGCGTTCCGTCGATCCAGCAGAGCATCAGGTTCGCCGATCGCACGCCCTCAAGGTCGGTGCGATAGACCTTCGCCTCGTCGAGCCCCTCCATCTCAACGAACTGCTCGTGTGGCACGAAGACCTCGTAGCCGTCGGCGCGCAGTCGCGCGGCGATCGCCGAGAGGGTTGAACGCTCGCCATCGTTAAAGAGGGGCCCGGCGAGATAGATCTTCATGCGACCATTCTCGCCGAGCCCCTCGGATCTTGCCGTGCTGTTGCGCTACGCCTTCGACGGAGTACCCTTGGTCCAACACCGCAGCCCTATCGCTATTCAGCGGCAGGCAGCAGGTGCAAATGAGGAGGCTCCGATGAGCGAAAAGGTCGAGATCAAGGTGCGCGACAACGGATCGCTGCGCATTAGCGGCGATTTCACGATCGTTGACGTTGAGGGGAACGAGATCCCGCACGAGGGGACCGAAACGGGCCTCTGCCGCTGCGGCAAGTCCGCAAACAAGCCGTTCTGCGACGGAAGCCACAAGCAGGGGTTCGAGAGCGTCGTTCGCGCGCCGCAGAAGTAGGCAGACGGCGCGGCGTCAGACCGCGCTGTGTCAGACCGCGCTGCGTAGCTCCCGTCGGCCGCGGAACATCGCTGCGATTGGCAGCGCGATGAGCATCGCGCCGAGGAGCCCCAGCGCCGTGTAGCTCGCAACGGCAACGACGATGCCGGAGCCGAGCGCCGCACCGGCTGCCGAGCTCCAGATCATCGCGTCGGTCGCACCCTGGAGCCGCGCGCGCTCATCGCCCGAGAGCCCTTCGGTGAGGAGTGCCGAGCCGGCGACGAAGCCGAGGTTCCAGCCCCAGCCGAGAAGGAAGAGGGCGACGAAGAGGAGCGTGCCGCCGTCGGGTGGCGCAATCGCGGCGAGCGTCGAAGCGAACGCCGAAACCGCTAGCCCCGCGGCGATCACGCGCGGCGTGCCGAAGCGACCAGCGAGGCGCCCAGAGAGCGGCGAGAGGGCGAACATGCCAAAGGTGTGGCCGCTGATCACCAGGCCAACGGCGGCGAGGTCGTGGCCGTGCTCCGTCATGTGCAGCGGGGTCATCGTCATCACAAGGACCATCACCACCTGGCCAATTACCAACGCGACGACAGCGGCGAACACGCGCGGGCGGGCGAGGATCGCGCGCAGCGCGGCGGGACGATGATTCGCTGGTAAGGCAACGACCGGCGAGAGGGTGGCCGGATCGGGGCGAAGCGTGACGAGAGTGAGGATCGTGGCTGCGCCGACGAAGAGGAGCGGCACGCCGTACGCGCCGGCGAGGTGCGGGAGCCCAAGGTTCATGGCAATCTCCCCCGCTGCGGTCACAAGGTTTGGACCGACCACCGCGCCAAAGGTTGAGCCCCACACCACGAGCCCGATCGCGGTGGCGCGCTTCGACTCCTCGTACATGTCGGCGGCGGTGTAGCGCGAGAGCTGGTTCGAGGAGTTCGCAAACCCCATCGCTACGGTTGCAACGAGGAAGAGCGGGAATGAGCCGAGGATCACGGCGCAGGCGGCGCCGAGCGCGCCAAACGTTCCAATGGCGTAGCCCGCAGCGAGGCCGTTGCGGCGGCCGACACGCAACATCAGGCGCGAGAGGAGCTGCGAAGCGGTTGCCGATCCGAGCACGATCGCAGCACCAGGGAGCCCAGCGAGCGCCGACCCGCCCGAAAGCTCCTTGGCGACGATCGTTGCAACGGTGATCGCGCCGATATAGCCGGTGCTGCCGAGGCCGACGCCAGCGACGAGCGAATACTGCAGGCGGCGGCGCGTGAGGGTTGCGGCGGAACTCATGCGCGGAGTGTAGTCGCGGGGAGCGATCCTCGCCTCTGAACGACGCGATGTACCACCGCGATCAACGCAACACGATCAGCGCGATCTGGGCGCTACCCTCTCGTCATGCAGAACGACCCACGCAGCACCAATGCACCGCTGCGCTACGTCGTTGCCTGGCACGACGATGCCCCCAACCCGAACGCGAGCGCGACGAGCGAGGCGCTCCCCCTCCCAGCGCACGTCGATTGGCTTGTGATCGGCGGCGGCTACTCGGGACTCTCCGCGGCGCGTCGCGCGGCGGAGCGCGGCGCCTCGGTGCTGTTGCTCGAGAAGGGGGAGATGCGCGACGGCGCGAGCAGTCGCAACGGCGGGATGGTGCACGTCGGCTTCGGCGCATCGATCGGCACGCTTGAGCATCGATTTGGCCACGACGGCGCCCGCGCCTGGCTCGACCTGAGCCGCGCCGCCGTCGCCCGCGTCGCGCACCTTTCGGGTGACGCCCCAGACGCGCTGCGCGCCACCACGGGCATCGATGTGGGGTGGAGCGGTGTTGGCCATGTAGAGCTCGCGCGCTCCGCGCGCGGTGCCGACGATCTTGCCGGCGAGGCGGTGCGGCGCGCGGCGCTCGGCCTGCCGGTGCGACTGCTCGACCGCGCCGCGACGCGCGCCGCCACAAACAGCGACGCCTTCGCTGGAGGGCTCGCGGTAGACGAGGGTGGCGGCGTGCAGCCGGCGCGCCTCCAGGCGGCGCTCGCCGTTGCGGCACAGCGTGCTGGCGTTGAGATTCGCGAACGCACCCCAGGGACCAAGATCGAGCGATCGGGCGACGCATGGCTCGTGCGCACGCCGCGCGGCACCGTGCGCGCAGCACACCTCTTCGCGGGGGTGAACGGCTACGCCGATGCGCTCTTCCCCGCGCTCCGCCGCCGTGCCATTCCACTCGGCAGCTTCATGATCGCCACCGAGCCGCTCGACGCCGCGCTCATCGCGCGCGTGGCTGGGCGCGGCGAAATGCGCTTTGACACGCGCAACTTCCTCTCCTACTGGCGACCCACCCCCGACGGCCGCATCGCCTTCGGCGGGCGCACCACCTTTCGCACCGAGCCGCTCGAAACGATCGCCCGCACCTTAACGGCGCGCATGATCGAGATCCATCCAGAGCTCGCCACTGCGCGCGTCACCCATGCGTGGGGCGGGAGCCTCGCCTTCGCCTTTGATCGCCTGCCGCGCGTTGCGCGTCTCAACGGGGCGCTGCATGTCGCCGGTTGCGCCGGATCAGGGGTGGCGCTGCTCACGCACCTCGCGGAGCAGGCGGTCGACTGGGAGCTCGGTGGCGATGCGCCGCTCCCGGCGCTGCTTAGCTGGCGGCCACTCCCGTTCCCCTACGAGGGTCACCCGTGGTTCCTGCCGCTCGCAGGTTTCGGCTTCGCGCTCGAAGATCGTTGGGCTGAACGCGCGTAGCGATGTGGCGGAGAGGGTGGGATTCGAACCCACGATGGAGTTGCCCCCAAACCGCATTTCCAATGCGGCGCCATAGACCACTAGGCGACCTCTCCGAGAGGACCGGTGAGCTCCAGACGTAGAGATCCCGGTCAGTCGGTGGCGGAAAGGGTGGGATTCGAACCCACGAGGCTATTAACCTGCCGCTTTTCGAGAGCGGTGCCTTCAACCACTCGGCCACCTTTCCACGGCGGAGGATAGCCGATCAGAGGGTGAGGCTCACCTCGATGCCGGCACTCACCTGCATGCGCAGGAGGCCGCGGGCAAGGTCGTAGAGGCGGAACGGCAGGGCGAGGAGCCCGTACTTCTTCACAAGGCTCCCCCACATCGCTGAAAGCTCCGCTGCGGCGAGGATCCGTGCCGTTGCGGGGAGCTCTGCGCCGGTGGGCGTGCCGTTCCAGGTGCATGGCGCGACCGCAGCGCGCGGCGAGTTGCGCAGGCGCTTCATCTTGCCTGCGGCGGGATTGCTGAAGATGTAGAGGCGGCCATTGCGCTCCGCCGCCCACACGGGGGTGGTCACCGCGCGGCCATCGCGTCGATAGGTGGTGAGGGCGACGTATTGGGCCGCGAATACGGCGCTGCGAGGGTCGCTTGCTGAGCGCTGGTTAGGCATCAGTTCGTGTCAGCCATCGATTGCCGCGGCGAGACGACGGAGCTGGTGTGCGAGCGCCGACAGGTCTTCGCCCCCCTTGCCGGCCGCGATCAGTGCGTCTTCAAGTTGGGCTACGAGCGTTGCAGCGGGCACGGGAACGCCGAGCTCCTTGGCGAGGTCGATCGCAATCCCGAGATCCTTGCGATGGAGCGCGACGCGGAAGCCGAGCGGGTAGCGATCCTCTGCCATGCGCTGCCAGCGATTCTCGAGCACCCACGACTTGGCGGCGCCACCGGCGAGCGCACCCGCGAGCGTTGCGGGGTCGAGCCCCGCCTTCTGGCCAACAAGGATCCCTTCGGCGAGCGAGAGGTAGCTCCCGGAGATGACCAGCTGGTTCACCGCCTTTCCAACCTGGCCCGCGCCGAGCGGGCCGAGGTGCGTGATCGTCTTCGCGAATGCGCCGAGGTGCGGCTGCGCTGCCGCCACCGCCTCCGGTGAGCCGCCGAGAAAGACGGTGAGGGTGCCGTTCACCGCCCCTTCACTGCCGCCGCTCACCGGCGCATCAACCATGAGGATCCCCTTTTCGGCGAGGCGCTCGCCCATGCGCCGCGTCGCAGATGGGGCGATGGTGCTGGTATCAATGACGATCGCACCGGCGCGAAGGTACGCGATCGCGCCGTTCGCGCCGAGGAGCAACTCCTCAACGTCGGGGGTGTCGGAGACGCTCAGTACCACGGCGTCGGCGCCGCTCAGCGCCTCATTGAGCGCGGCGACTTGGGTCACGCCAGGAATAGCCGCTCGACCAGGGGTGCGATTCCAGCCGCGAACGCTGTGCCCTGCGCGTGCCAGGTGCCCAGCCATGGGTGCGCCCATGGTGCCGAGGCCGAGAACCGTGACGCTGCTCATGAGCAGACGATACGCCAGGGTCGGCGCGTGTGGGCGCGGGGGGGTGGCGACTCGGGAGAAGAGGGTTGGTAATCGGTAGGGATGGTGCGCCCGGCGGGACTCGAACCCACGACCTTTAGGTCCGCAACCTAACGCTCTATCCACTGAGCTACGGGCGCATGTGCCTCGGCACGATAGCAGTGAGATGGCGGAGAGGGAGGGATTCGAACCCTCGACGCAGGAAAACCCCACGTGGCGGTTTAGCAAACCGCTGCACTAGACCTCTATGCGACCTCTCCGTGCCTGCCGACGCGGAGTATCCCAGAATGCGGCGCTCACCGCACCTCTCCCCGCGCCATGGCTCTAGGCGCCACTTTGACCGCTCCTATAAGAGGGGCGTCGCGTGGCCCGGGTCAGGCCTCGATGATCTCCCAGCCGGCGCGCTGCGCGGCGGCACGCAACGGCGCGTCAGGGGCGACGGCGACGGCGCGCTCGGCCATGCGCAGCATCGGCAGGTCGGCGGCGGTGTCGCCGAAGGCGACCAGGACCCCACGCCCAGCGGCGACGGCGCGCACCGCGGCCGCCTTCTGCTCGCCGCTCTGCGTGGGTGCCGCGAGTCGACCGGTGGCGCGATCGTCGCGCAGTTCAAGCGGCGTGCCGAGGGCGAGGTCGGCACTGATCCGACGCGCGAACGCATCACCGACCGACTGGTATCCGCCAGTTGCCAGCACGAGTCGCGCCGCTGGATGCGCCGTGCGCGCGTTCGCCGTCGCTGCCGCCACCGCCTCAATAGCGGCGAGGCGTCGCGCCGGCCACAGGTGATGCTCGACGACCCACTCCCCCATCGCCGCAAGCTCGGCGGCGCTCGCGCCTGCAAGGAGGCGCGCCATATCGCTCAGCCAGCGCGCGCGAAATCGTTCCTTACTCATGATGCCGAGGCGAGCCACGATCACGATCGGCAGGCGCAAGGCCACGAAACGTCGCGCAGCGGGGCTTGGCCGGTACCTGCGCACCCAGTCGAGCACGCCACGCCACGTCTCGGCGGTGGTCAGGGTCCCATCCATGTCGCTGACGACGATGGGCTCGGACGATGCATGAACCATGGGCCAAGTATCACCCGAAAAAACGAGAGGCGCCTGGGTTTCCCCAGACGCCTCTCAACGCGATCCTCGACGGATCGCTATGCGTTACGCCTTCTTGGCAGCCTTGCGGCGGCGGCGCTTCGGAGCGGCCTTCTTGGCAGTGCTCTTCTTCGCAGCCTTGCGCTTCTTGCGCTTGGCTGGGGCCTTCTTGGCCGTGCTCTTCTTCGCAGCCTTGCGCTTCTTGCGCTTGGCTGGGGCCTTCTTCGCGACGGCCTTCTTCGCAGCCTTGCGCTTCTTGCGCTTAGCAGGAGCCTTCTTCGCAACGGTCTTCTTAGCGACCTTGCGCTTCTTGGCAGCAGGCTTACGCTTCGCAGCGGCCTTTCGCTTCTTTGCAGCCATTTCTGACCTCCACTCTGGTGGGCCCGTAATCGGACCCCCCATAACTCCGCCCCGAAATACGGGGCTTGTGGAAAAGTAAAACACAATGTGGATAACCGCAACCCTGTTGCGCAAGATTTATTTAGAGGGGGGCCGGGGGCGGCCTACTGACGTTGTCAAGACCCCTAATTGGCCCCGACTTTTTGCCACTTTTGGGCCCTCAGCGACAACGTTGACGTGACCGATGCGCAATTGGCGCGCGCCGGCGCAGCTTGCAACGCAGCAAACGCGAAAAAGGCGAAAAAGTGCGATTTCGTGCGAGAAATCAGGGTTTTTCGATGTCGCAATGTGACGCAGGCAGGCCCTGGGCAGCGACTAATCGCCCCGGTTTTGCGCGCTTTCTACGGCCGGCGGCGCCGCAACGACGCATTGCCGCGCATTTGCCGGCACGTGGCACGACGGAGACCTGCGCTGCCGCCCAAGTGTCCGAGGCGACGACCCTGGAGAGGGGTCGGCGGGGGTCGACCGCGGCGGACGGTGCACACCTTGACCCCTCGCCCCCTTCCCCGTAGGGTGGGGGTATGCACCGACACCGCTATTACTTTCGATACCCGGCATGACCCGCCTCGACGCATAAGCGTCGGACCGGCGGTCCTGCCGGGATGGAGCAGAGGCGAGACCTCTGCTCCTTTCTTTTTCCCCAAGTGAGCTCGCTGGGCGAGACGAAGAGAGTGGAGACAAAGATGTTTGTACGAATGAAGCAGGGATCGAGCAAGGCGGAGGCCGACGCGGTGCGCGCGCGGGCCGTTGCGGCGGGCCTCAACGTGTACGAAGACAACGGCGGCGGGGCAACGACCCTCGCAATCCTCGGGCCAGCGGGCCAGGGGGCCACCCTTGCCGATGAGCTGACGAAGCTCCCTGGCGTTGCCGAGGTCGCGAAGGCGACGCGGCAGTATCGACTCAGCTCACGCGAGTTCCGATCGGTCCCCACCGTCGTGAAGGTGCGCGACACCGAGGTCGGCGGCGGCAGCCTGACCCTCATGGCGGGACCCTGCTCGATTGAATCAGAGGAGCAGCTCTTCGAAGTTGCTGCGGGGGTCAAGGCTGCGGGGGCGACGCTCCTTCGCGGCGGCGCCTTCAAGCCGCGCACCAGCCCGTACGCCTTTCAGGGGCTCGGCCTCGACGGGCTGAAGCTTCTCGCGCGGGCGCGCGAGAAGACGGGGCTGCCGATCATCACCGAGGTGATGGAGCCGGCGCAGGTCGACATGGTCGCCGAGTTCGCCGACGTGCTGCAGATCGGCACACGCAACATGCAGAACTTCTCACTCCTCAATGCCGTGGGTCGCACACGCATGCCGGTGATGTTGAAGCGCGGCCTCTCCGGGACGATCGACGAGTGGCTCCTCGCCGCCGAGTACGTGCTCGCCGCGGGGAACAGCCAGGTGATCCTTTGCGAGCGCGGGATTCGCACCTTTGAGACGGCGGCGCGGAACACCCTCGACCTGAACGCGATGCCGATCCTTCGAAGGCTCACC
Source organism: Chloroflexota bacterium (assembly GCA_003670745.1). GTDB lineage: Bacteria > Chloroflexota > Limnocylindria > Limnocylindrales > Limnocylindraceae > Limnocylindrus. The sequence goes on along the minus strand of QWQR01000003.1, from coordinate 38,517 downwards.
CACCTGCCGGTGATCGTCGACCCGAGCCACGCAACGGGGAAGCGCTGGATGGTCGCCCCGATGTCGTATGCCGGCGTGGCCGCCGGCGCCGACGGGATCATGGTCGAGGTGCACCCACGGCCAGAGGAGGCGTGGTCGGACGGCGAGCAGTCGCTCACCCTGCCGATGTTCGCGAAGCTCGCCGGCGAGCTGCGGACCATCCACGCGGTCACCGCACCGCTCAACGCCGCGGCGGAGTAACCGTGTCACGCACCGTGCGCCCCGCCGCGCGCCTCCGCGGTGAGTTGCGCCTCCCGGGCGATAAGTCGATCAGCCACCGGGCCCTCCTCTTTGCGGCGATTGCGGTCGGCGAGACGCTGATCATCGGCGCGGGCGACGGTCACGACGTGCGCTCGACGGCCGGTGTCATCGGCGCCCTCGGCGCCGAGGTGGAGCGACTCCCCGCCGCCCCCGACGATGCGCCCGGCACGGCACGCTGGCGCGTGCGCTCCCCTGGCCGCGACGGGCTCCGCGCCGTCGCTGGCGGCGGAGGCCTGGACTGTGGCAACTCTGGGACCACGATGCGCCTCGGCGCCGGACTGGTTGCGGGGATCACTGGAACCCATCGTCTTGATGGCGATGCATCGTTGCGCCGACGCCCGATGGGCCGCGTCCTTGAGCCGCTCCGCGCCATGGGGGTTGCGGCGAGCGGCGGCGGGCGCGACACGGCGCCACTCGAGATCACCGGCGGCGGCCTTAAGGGCATCAGTTGGAGCCCCGCCACACCGAGCGCCCAAGTAAAGGGGTGCGTTCTGATCGCGGGGCTCGCCGCGACGGGCGAGACGATCTATACGGAGCCCATCGCGACGCGCGATCACAGTGAACGGATGCTTGTCGCCAGGGGCGCCGCCCTCACCCGAGAGGTGCGAGCTGACGGTGGCGCAGTGGTCACGCTCCGCCCCGGCGCGCTTCGCGCTATTCCCACGGTCCACGTTCCTGGCGACCCCTCGTCGGCGACCTTCTGGCTCGTCGCTGCAAGCCTCCACCCCGACGCCGATCTAACGATTCGCGGCGTCTCGCTCAACCCCACACGACGCCACGCGATCGACCTACTGCGACGCATGGGGGCGAACATCGACGAGACCCCACGAGCAGACGACGGTTCAGGGGAGCCGATCGGCGACCTGCGCGTGCGCAGCGCCGCCCTTCACGGCGCGGCGATCTCCCCCGCCGACGTAGCGCTGGCGATCGACGAGATCCCTGCCCTCTCGCTTGCCGCCGCCTGCGCAACCGGCGAGACAACGATTCGTGGGGCGGGAGAGCTGCGCGCCAAGGAGAGTGACCGGATCGCCGGCATCGCCGATGGGCTGACCGCGCTCGGCCTCGTGGCCCACGTGAACGGCGACGACCTCTCGTTCCCCGGTGGTGGGCGCCCGGTGGGTGGCGCCCCAGAGGCGCGTGGAGATCACCGCCTCGCGATGACCTTTGCGATCGCCGCGGCCGTTGGTGCCGCCCCGGTGGAGATCGACGACGAGGGTTCGGCTGCGGTCAGCTACCCAACCTTCTTCGCCGACCTTGAACGGGTCGCAGGGGGCGTCGCATGAAGCACGCCCTCCTCTTTGGCCATCCGGTCGCGCACAGCCTCTCCCCCGCCTTTCAGCAGGCGGCGTTCGACCATGAGCACCTCCCGGTCCGCTACGAACTGCGTAACGTCGCGCCTGGCGACCTCGCAGAGGCGGTCGCCGCCCTTCGCGCCGACCCCGACGCGATCGGCGCCAACGTCACGATCCCCCATAAGGAGGCGATCGGCTCGCTCCTCGACACGATCGATGAGGAGGCGACGGCGGTCGGTGCGGTGAACACGATCGTCCGCGCAGGGGCACGACTGATCGGACGCAATACCGACGTGACCGGCTTCCGCAGCGCCCTCGAGCTGCTCGTCGACGGCCGCCAGCCACCCCGCGACGTGCTCCTCCTCGGCGCCGGTGGCGGTGCTCGTGCCGTCCTCGCCGTCCTCGCGACCTCTGGTGCGGCGCGCATCGCGATTGCGAACCGCCACCTCCATCGCGGCGAGAAGTTGGCGCGGGCGGTCTCGGCGGCCGCACCGCACCTCACCCTGCGGCCCGTCCCCTGGCACGAGAGCGTCCTCGCCGACGAGGCGACGCGCGCCGGGCTCATCATCAACGCCACCAGCCTCGGCTTGAAGGGCGAGTCGCCACTCCCTGCAGGAGCCTTTCACGCTGGGCAGCTGGTGATCGATCTCGCCTACGGGCCAGACGAGACCCCGCTCGTGCGCGCCGCGCGCGCCGGCGGCGCCGAGGCGATTGATGGCCGCGAGATGCTCCTCGGGCAGGGGGCGGCGGCCTTCACCCTCTGGACCGGACGGGTTGCACCGATCGCCGTGATGCGCGCGGCTCTGGAGACGGCATTATTGAAGGGAACAGGAGGGAAGTCATGACGTTCCGATTCCTCACCGCAGGCGAATCTCACGGCCCCGAACTCGGCGTGATCGTCGAAGGGATGCCCGCAGGCGTCCCGCTCACGGAGGGCGACCTCGAGGTGGATCTGCGCCGCCGTCAGGGCGGCTACGGTCGCGGCGCACGTCAGAAGATCGAGCAGGATCGCGCCCGCATTCGTAGCGGCGTGCGTCACGGCCGAACCCTTGGCTCGCCGATCCTGCTGCTCATCGAGAACCGCGACTGGGAGAACTGGACTCGTGTGATGCAGGTTGAGCCGTTGAGCAGCGATCAGTCGGCTGAACTCGCAGCCGCAGCTGCTGACGGGACGAAGCGCGCGATCCCCGTGACGCGCGTGCGCCCCGGCCACGTCGACCTTGCGGGCGCGCTGAAGTACGGATTCGACGATGTGCGCAACGTGCTCGAGCGCGCCTCGGCGCGCGAGACCGCAGCCCGCGTTGCAGCCGGCGGCGTGGCAAAGGCGCTGCTCGGCGCACTCGGCGTGGAGATCTGGTCATTCACCGCCGAGGTTGGTGGTGTCGCCGTCGATCCGAAGAGCTGCACCCGCAGTCGCGCCGAGAGTGAGGAGAGCCCGCTCCGCTGCCCCGATCCGGCGGCCGAAGAGCGCATGATCGCCCGCATTGATGCGGCACGCGAGGCGGGAAACACCGTCGGCGGCATCTTTGAGGTGGTGGTGAAGGGGCTGCCAATCGGCCTCGGCTCACACGTGCATTGGGATCGTCGCCTCGACACGGCGCTCGCCGGCGCAATGGCAAGCATCCAGAGTGTGAAGGGTGTCGAGTTTGGTCTCGGCTTCGAGCAGACGCGCATCTTCGGCTCCGAGGTTCACGACGTGATTGAGGGGCGCAAGCCCGACGGAACCTGGGTGCACCGCACGAACCGAGCGGGCGGCCTCACCGGCGGCGTCACGAACGGCGAGCCGCTCGTGATCCGTGGCGCCGTGAAGCCGATCAGCACCCTCGCACGTCCGCTCCCATCTGCTGACCTGATCACTGGCGAGAAGGTCGAGAAGGCGCACTACGAGCGCTCCGACATCAGCGTCGTTCCCGCCGCGGGGGTGATCGGTGAGGCGATGGCTGCACTCTCCATCGTGCCGTTCCTCCTTGAGAAGCTCGGCGGCGATTCGCTGGAAGAGATCGAGGCGAACCTCGCCGCACTCCGCGCCCGACAGGCCGCCCCGCGACGCACGCCGGCACCAGGTGCCAGCGCCGCTAGCGACCCAGAGACCGATGCGAGCGGTACGAGTGCCGCCGGCTCTGGCGGCGACGACTAGAGGCGATCGTGGACCTGATCCTCGTCGGCCTCCCTGGCGCCGGCAAGAGCTCGCTTGGGCGCAAGCTCGCGACGCGACTCTCGCTCCCCTACCTCGACCTTGACCGCGTGATCATCGCGGAGACGGGGGTGCCCGATGACAACGCCGAGAAGATCTTCGCCCGCGAGGGGGAGGACGGATTTCGCGCCCGAGAGCGCGCCGCGATCGCGGCGCTGACCGCAGCCAACGCCCCAGCCACAAGCGGCGCAGCAACCGACGCAGCGCGCGGCGAGGCGGCGGCGCTCGGCATCGACCGCATCGTCTCGCTCGGTGGCGGGGCACTGATCGACCCACGCAACCGCTGGGCGCTCGCTGGAAAGGCGCACCTCCTCTGGATCGACGCCCCCAACAGTGCGATCGCCGCGCGACTCCGTGAGGCGAAGGTCGTGCGGCCAATCTTCCGCGGCGAAGACCCGCTCCGCCACCTGCCACGCCTGCGCGCCGAGCGCGAGCGCTTCTATGCCACCGGGCTGCGCCTCACAAGCGCGCGCAACCCCGCCTCGCTCGCCGACGAAGCGCTCCGCCTCATCACAGCGCAGCCGACACCCGAGCGACGCCTCATCGATGCGGCGCTGCCCACTGGGCGTTGGATTCTCGGTGAAGGGATCGCCGCGAGCGCGCTGTTGCGTGAACTGCGGGCGCGCCGCGCGGCGCGTGTCGTCATCGTGACCGAACCGAACGCGGCGCGTGCCCTCGGCGACACGGCCGAAGCGGCGATTCGCGATGCAGGGATCGAGATCGTCCGCGTCGACCTGCCGAGCGGCGAGGCGGCGAAACGTCTCGAGGTGATCGGCGCCGCGGCGAGCACGCTCGCGCGCGCGGGGGTTGAGCGCGGCGACCTGATCGTCGCGATCGGAGGTGGTGCACTCACCGACGCAGCAGGGATGCTGGCCGCACTCTACCTGCGGGGGATTGACTGGATCGCCATGCCGACAACGCTCGCTGGTCAGCTCGACGCCTCACTCGGCGGAAAGACCGGAGTCGATCTCCCTGAAGGGAAGAACCTTATCGGTGCCTTCCATCAACCACGCGCCGTGATCGCTGATCTACGCGCGCTCCGATCGCTCCCCGCTCGCGAGATCGTCGCCGCGCTCGGCGAGGCGGCGAAGATCGCGCTCCTCGGCGACGAGCGACTCTTCGCACTCCTTGAGTCGGCGGCGGAACGCCTTACGGCCGCCGACCAGAGCGTGCACGACGACGGTACGCTCGCAGAGATCGTGGAGCGCGCCGGCTGGTGGAAGTGCGAGGTGGTGCGCGGTGACGAGCGCGAGGCGTCGGGACGCATCAGCCTCAACCTTGGCCACACCCTCGCCCACGCCCTTGAGCAGGCGACCGACTACAGCGGGATCCTTCACGGCGAGGCGGTCGGCTACGGGCTGCGCGCGGCGCTTCATATCGGCGTGGAGCTCGGCGTCACCCCTCGGCCACGTGCCGAGCGCGCAACGGCGCTCCTCGATCGTCTCGGGCTCGGCGTCGCCCCGCGCAGCGAGCGCGCCGCCGACCTCCTCACAATCGCCCAGCGCGACAAAAAGGTTGCCGCAGGAAAGATCCGCTGGGTGCTGCCCACGGGCGACGGGTACACCGTGCGTGACGATCTCCCTGCTAGCCTCGTCGAGAGCGCTGTGACGGCGGCGCTCGCCGGTCGAGCAGCGCAGCGCACTACAACTCAGCGGTAGTCAGAGGGTGAGGAGCGATCAATGAGCGCATCCGCGAAGCGAATAATGGCGCAGGAGCTCCCCGCGCGAGCGCGAGCCCACGCGACCGGCGATCGCCTCCTGATGCTCAGCGGGCCGAGCCTCAACCTGCTCGGCGAACGCGAGCCCGAGATCTACGGCACCACCACCCTCGCTGAGATTGAGGGGCGCGTCGCAAGCGCGGCGTCGGCCGCTGGGCTCCGCCTCGTCGAGGCGCTGCAGTCGAATCACGAGGGTGTACTCATCGACCGGCTGCATCGTCGCGACTTTGACTGGGTCCTGATCAATCCGGGTGGCCTCACCCACACCAGCGTCAGCCTGCGCGACGCACTCCTCGCCGTCGAGCGACCCTTCGCCGAACTGCACCTCTCTGACCCCGCCGAGCGCGAGTCGTTCCGCCGCGTGAACCTCGTCGAAGATGTTGCCGCGATCAAGGTGCGCGGCCAGGGCGCCGCCGGCTACGAGGTTGCGGTGCAACTGATCGCCGATCTCCGCGCCGAGGTGCGTGCCGCTGGCGGGAGCGGCGCATGAGCGACGCAGAGCAGCGCCTCGCTGAGATTCGCGCAGCGATCGACGCGATTGACGTGCGTCTCCTCGAACTCCTCGCCGAGCGGGCGCAGCTCGGCGTTGATGCCGGCGCCGCGAAAGCCGAGCTCGGCCGCCCGGTACGCGATCCAGCGCGCGAGGCGGCGCTCCTTGAGCGCATCGCTGCGCACGGCGCCGCGCCGCTCAGCGCTGAGGATCTTCGGGCGATCTGGGAGCTGCTGATGGCGGCGACGCGTCGTGCTGAGGAGCATCGCCGCTAGCCGCTTCGCTCTGGTCGCCTGGCAACTGCTCGAAGCCGGCGCAACGCATCACGGGGAGGCGCGGATAGCGCGGGTAGTCGGCCTCACGGTCGGAGCGCCCGCAGCGCACGAAGTGCGACCCCTTGCCGCTGCGCAGGAGCCGAGCATGCTGACAGCCAGCACAGAGCCCAGGAGAGATCATCGGCGGCACACGCTATTCACGAGCCGTGCCTGCTGATGCGCGCCGTCTGCTGACGCGCAGCGTTGTATCGCACCTGCGCAGTGGTTGTGGAGCAGTAAGGGTGGCGGAGGGGGAGGGATTCGAACCCCCGCAGGCCGTTTCCGACCTGGGCTGTTTTCAAGACAGCTCCGATCAACCGCTCCGGCACCCCTCCGCCGGCGATTCTATCCGAAGTGCGCGATGTGGTCGGCCCAGTGCGCGTTGCTCTCGACCTCCACCATCTGCGCGAGCGACTCACCCTCGAGCCACGGGAAGGCACTCGCCGAGAAGAGGTCCGTCTCGCTGAGGGTCGCAATCGCTGCTCGCAGCTCCCACCACGCCCCCGCTTCGGAGGCGCGGACCTCGGCGGCGTCGCGCCCCCTGCTCTCGCTCAACACGCGAGCATTCAACGCGTCGAGCGACTCGGCGGTGCGGTGCGGCACGCCGCCACTCTTTAGCACGCCAATCACGTAGCTCCCGCGCCGCTCCCACCACTCGATATGCGCGAGGAGGTCCTTGCGCGTCAGCTCACCGTCAACGCGTTCCCCCCATGCGGCAGGTGGGGTGCGTGTGATTGCGGCGTCGAGCGCGCTGCGCGCCGCGTCGAGGGTCGCCAGTAGTTCGGCACGTGTTGCGGTCATGCGCGCTACGCCCGCGAAGGCGGCTGAAGGTGCGTGCGCCCACCAAGATACGGATGCAACACGGCGGGGAGCTTGACGCTCCCGTCGGGCTGCGCGCCATTCTCGAGGAGCGCCGCGAGGACGCGCGGGATCGCGAGCCCCGAACCGTTCAGCGTGTGAACAAGCTCCGGCTTTGCCCCCGACTCAGCGCGGTAACGGATCGCCATGCGGCGCGCCTGATAGTCGCCAAAGTTCGAGCATGACGAGACCTCGAGCCAGCGCTTTGAGCCCGCCGCCCAGACCTCAAGGTCGTACTTGCGCATCTGCACGAATCCCATGTCGCCAGTCGCCATGAGTAAGACGCGATACGGCAGCTCAAGACGCTGCAGCAAGATCTCGGCGCGACCGGTGAGCCACTCCAGCGCCGCGGCAGAGTCGGCGGGACGCTCGAAGCTGACCATCTCCACCTTGTCGAACTGGTGCAGGCGCAGGATCCCGCGCGTCTCGCGCCCAGCGGCGCCGGCCTCGCGACGGAAGCAGGGGGTGTACGCGGCGTAGCGAATCGGCAACTCAGCGCCGTTGAGGATCTCGTCGCGGTGCAGGTTGGTAACGGGGACCTCAGCGGTGGGGGCGAGGTAGAAGCCATCACGGCCGACCACGTACATCTGATCCTCCTTGTCGGGGATCTGCCCGGTGCCGCGCGCCGACGCCTCGTTGATGAGGATCGGTGACCAGATCTCGGTGAAGCCGTTCTCGCGCACGTGAGTGTCGAGGAAGAGGTTGATGAGACCACGGATCAGCGCTGCGCCGTCGCCGCGATACGCGGGGAAGGCGGTGCCTGCAACCTTTGCGCCGCGCTCTAGGTCGAAGATGCCGAGTTGCTCGCCCACGACATCGTGCTCGGGGGCGGCGCCCGTCGCAGGGTCGGAGCCGTCGGCGCCGATCGGCGGATGCCCCTTCGGCGCCCAGGTACGGATCGTCGTGTTCGCTTCGGCGCCACCGACGGGAATGTCGAGGTCTGGCGGGTTCGGAATGCGCAGCAGTGCATCGTCGAGCGCCGCCTCTGCAGCGGCGAGCCGCTCCTCAAGGCCGCTCAACTTCGTGGCGATCGCCTGCGATGCCGCCTTCAGCTCAACAACCTTCGGATCGTCGGCGGCGGTCTTGGCGGCGAGGAGCGCCCCCACCTCAGCGGAGCGCGCCTTCTTCTCGGCGCGGAGCGCGTCAACCTCGGCGGAGAGCTCGCGCCGCTGCGCGTCTGCGGCGATGGCGACGTCGACCAGCGCAGGGTCTTCGCGCTTGGCGATCGCACCAGCACGGAGTCGTTCGGCGTCCTCTCGAAGTCGCTGGGCTCCAACACTCATGCGCGCACTCTACTCAATGCGACACGGGAACGGCGCGGAGAGGCCACGTGGCGCAGGCGCTCAGCGCACCGCTCCGGCGGCGCGGAGGCGCGTGACGATCAGCGTGTGGTCGAGCGCGGCGAGGAGCCATCCTGCGCGCGGCCCGTTCGTGCGACCGAGGAATGCGGCGTAGAGAGAGGTGAAGGCGCGGAGCGGCGGGAGGCCCCCCTCCTTTGCGGCGGTGAAGATCAGGCTCTGCCACGCCTCTCCCCCACTCGGCTTCGCAGCATCGGCGGCGTCGGCGAGCGCGAGGAGCCAGGCCCGCTCCTCTGGCGAGAGAGCAGCGACCGCATCGGCAGGGAGTTCATCGCGCACCGCGATGCGCGCCTCCTCGGGCGCGTAGTCGGCGAGCCAGTGGCGCACCGCATCGATGCGCTCATCGAGCTCCTGCGCCTCACTCGCCGTGAGCGGGCTCCCCTTCTCCGCCGCCGCGCGCGCTCGCGCGTCAACGCCAGGAAGCTGGAGGAGTAGTGCGAGTTGGCCAAAGGCGGGTCTCCACGCTGCGGCGGCCCCCTTCGCCGCGGCGGCGTCGGCATCGGCGATCTGGCTGTAGAAGTGCATCCGATCATGATCGGTCGGCAGCTCGCCGCGCACCTGCCCGCCAGCCGTTGCAGTACTGATCCGGTCGTACTCGTCGAGGAGTCGTGGGATCGCGTCGGTCCCCGATGGGTCGAAGTCGATCGCCTGGTTCGGGCGCGGACGCAAGAAGAGGAAACGGAGCGCGCTCGGCGGGATCGACTCGGCGACGGCGTGCGCGGCGGCGCCGCGGCCCTTCGAGGTGCTCATCTTCTTTCCGCCAACGTTGAGGAACTCGTACATCACGTTGATCGGCGGCTCGCGATCAAAGACCTCACGCGAGACCGCCTCGCTGCGATCGCGCGAGCCACCCTTTGTTGAAAGGTCTTTGCCGCACCCTTCAATGGTGATCCCCATGAGCGACCACTTCGCCGCCCACTCCACGTTGAACGGCATCTTCGCGGCGCCACCGAACGGCGCGATGCGTCCCTCATGACCGCACCCCTTCGCCCACGCGACGTAGTCGGGGAGGCAGCGATAGTGCACCGTTTGGCCATCCCAATCGTCGGCGAGGGTTGTTCCAATCCGCCCGCACGCCTCGCAGATCACCTGCACGGGGAGCCAGCCGGCCGGTCGCTCCACGTTGCTCACGCGCACATAGAGGTCGCGGATCACCTGCGCCTTATCAAGTGCGGTGCGCATGAACGGGTCCATCTTTCCTGTTGGGTAGATCTCAGAGAGCCAGTAGAACTCCGGCCGAATGCCGAGGCGCGCGAAGGTGGGGAAGAAGAGCGTCTCCACAAAGTGGCGCGCGTAGTTCTTTGCAGTTGACCCTTCGGGGGCAGGGACGCGCGAGAGTGGCACCCCCATGTACTTGTCGACGGCGTCGGGGGTGAGGAGCGCCTGCGCGTCCATCGCGTCCATATCTTCCACGCCGTAACGGAACTCCACTGGCACGCCGCGCGCGCGAAGGGCGCGGGCGATCACATCGTGAACGACTGGGCCGCGCAGGCTCCCAACATGGACGGTCCCCGACGGCGTCTTGGAGTCGTTGACGACCTGGGGTCCGGAGACGCGTTCAGCAAGTTCATCGGCCCAATACATGGGCGAATCCTAGCGCCCAGAGCGGCCGGCGGCCCCCCGATCGGCGAGCGCGGTGAGTTTGCTGCGGAGTGAGCGCAGCGCCGTGGCGTCGCTGAGGGCGACGAAGAGGGTGTCGTCACCGGCAACGGTGCCGACGATCTCGGGGAGGCGCAGGCGGTCGAGCGAGGCGGCGATCGCGTGCGCGCTCCCCGGCAGGGTGCGCAGCACAAGGATCGATGCCGCCGTCGAGAGCTCAAGCGGCACATCGGCGAGGAGTGAGCGAAGGCGCGCCTCTGCCGTCTGCTCGACACCAGCCTCGGCGGGGAGCGCATAGGCGCTGGAGCCGCCGCGCTCGGCCTTGTAGAGGCCGAGTTCCGTGATATCGCGACTGATCGTCGCCTGCGTCGCCGGGATTCCCTGGGCGCGCAGCGCCGTCACCAGCTCTCGCTGCGTGCGGATGGGGCGACGCGTCACAAGGTCGCGTAGCGCGCGGTGCCGAACGCTCTTGCCGAGGTCCACCGTTCGGGTTAGATGCCGCCGCGCGAGAGTGCGGTACCGATGAGGAGCAGCGCAAAGGCGATGCGGTAGAAGACGAAGAGTCGCGTCGAGCTCCCTGAGAGGAGTCGCAACAGCAGCGAGATCGCCAGAAGGCCAGCGAAGAACGAGGTGGCGATGCCGACGAGAAGGAGCGGTACGGAACCATCTGAAATCCCACCCGCTTCGGCGAGCTTCCGCAACTCGAGTAGCCCGCCACCGGCGATCGCCGGGATGCCGAGCAAGAAGCTGAAGCGCGCCGCCGAGGCGCGATTGAAACCAAGCAGGAGCCCAGCGCTGATGGTTGCACCGGAGCGGCTGATCCCGGGGATGAGGGCGAGCGCCTGGGCGAGCCCAGTAAAGATACCGTCGAAGATCGCGATCCCCTCGAGTGGTCGCTCGCGACGTCCGAACCGCTCAGCAACGCCGAGCAGCACTGCGCCCGCGAGCACCGCAGCGGCAACGATTATCGGGCTGCGCAGCGCGCCGTCGATCAGGTCTGAGGCGAGCGCGCCCGCGATGGCGGCAGGGATCGTGCCGAGGATGATTGCAACGATCAGCCGCTCGTCGGATGCCTCGCCGCGCGTGCGGCCGAGCGAGAAGATGAATCGCAGGACCACGCCAGTGAGTCGCACCACCTCGTGGCGCATCGCCACGAGCACTGCAGCGAGGGTGCCGAGGTGGAGCACTGCGGCGAAGGCGAGGGAATCAAGAAGTGGGTCGTTAAGCAAGAAGAGGTACGGCACCGCGTAGAGGTGCGCCGAGGAGGAGATCGGCAGGAACTCAGTGAAGCCCTGCAGCGCCCCGAGGAGCGCAGCGATGATGATCGCGGGGATCTCTGTCATCGCATCACCTCCTGATCCTGGTCTCTCGCGCGGCCTTGCTGACCACTACCGAGATGTGACGACGGGCGATGCCCCCTTGGGGGCACCGCCCGTGTCGTCAATTTCACCTCTGCCGCACCGTGCGGCGGATCATCACGAACCGATGAAGAGCGGAGCGAGCACGAGGGTGACGGTCGCCAGCAGCTTCACGAGCACGTGAAGCGACGGGCCGGCCGTGTCCTTGAACGGGTCACCGACGGTGTCGCCCACGACCGCTGCCGCGTGCGCATCGGAACCCTTGCCGAGGACCTTCCCCTTGGCGTCCTTCAGGCCGCCAGACTCGATGTACTTCTTCGCGTTGTCCCACGCGCCGCCGGAGTTGTTCAACACCGTAGCGAGGAGCACGCCGCTGATCGTTCCGACGATGAGCATGCCGGCAACCGCCTCGGCGCCGAGCAGGAGCCCAACGACCACTGGGGTGGCAACCGCCACGATCCCTGGCGCGATCATCTCGCGCAGGGCCGCCTTGGTCGTGATGTCCACCACGCGCGCATAGTCTGGGCGCACGCGGTAGGTCATGATCCCTGGCATCTCACGGAACTGACGTCGCACTTCAACGATGATCGCCTGCGCCGTGCGGCCTACCGCGCGGATCGCCAGCGAGCTGAAGAAGTACGAGAGCATCGCGCCGATGAAGGCGCCGATAAAGACGTTCACGTTGGCAAGGTTGATCGACTCCATGAGCGGCCGACCGGCGCGCTCGAGGATGAGGTTCACCTTGTCAATGTAGGCCGAGAACAAAAGGAATGCAGCGAGCGACGCCGAAGCGATCGCGTAGCCCTTGGTGAGGGCCTTCGTCGTGTTCCCGACCGCGTCGAGGCGGTCGGTGATGTGCCGAATCTTCTCTGGCGCGCGGCTGAACTCCGCAATGCCGCCCGCGTTGTCGGTGATCGGCCCGAACGTGTCCATCGCCAAGATGTAGGCGGTGGTCATGAGCATGCCCATCGTCGCGACGGCGGTGCCGAAGATGCCGAACTTATCGACGTCGGTGCCGACAAGGTTCGCCGCGAGCGCCGCCTGCTGGCCGAGCCAGTGCGAGGCGAAGATCGCGATCGAGATCGTGACGGCGGTGACGAGCGTGGTCTCGAAGCCCACCGCCGTACCGGCGATGATGTTCGTGGCTGCGCCGGTGCGGCTCGCCTCGGCGAGCTCGCGAACCGGTCGATACGAACCGGCTGTGTAGAACTGGGTGATATAGACGAAGGCGACGCTCGTGGCGAGACCCACGACGCCGGCGCCGAAGAAGTAGACCCACGCGTTCGAGCCACCGGTCTGCAGCATCACCGCGCAGGTGACGGCAAGGCCTACGGCCGAGAGGAGCGTGGTCGCCCAGTACCCGCGATTGAGGATGTTCATCGGATCCTCTTTCTCGCTACCGGTCACGAAGAACATTGCAACGATCGTGCTCAGAAGTCCGAAGGCGCGAACGACGAGCGGGAAGAAGATCCACGCCTCTGGGTTCGCCCAACCTGCGCTGCTCGCGATCGTGAAGGCGCCAACGCCAAGGATCATCGCGCCGATGTTCTCGGCGGCGGTCGACTCAAAGAGGTCGGCACCACGGCCGGCACAGTCGCCAACGTTGTCACCGACGAGGTCGGCGATCACGCCTGCATTGCGGGGGTCATCCTCGGGGATCCCCTTCTCCACCTTGCCGACGAGGTCGGAGCCAACGTCAGCGGCCTTGGTGTAGATCCCACCGCCGAGCTGGGCGAAGAGGGCGACGAAGGAGGCGCCGAAGCCGTAGCCAACGATGAGGAAGGGGGCTTCGGATGGATTGGTGAGGCCGCCGAAGGCGACGAACACGGCGTAGACGCCGAGGAGCGAGAGGGCGACGACGAGGAAGCCCGAGACGGCTCCACCGCGCATCGCGACCTGCACCGCCTTGACGACGCCCTTGCGAGCGGCGGCGGTGGTGCGCAGGTTCGCCTTCACGCTGATGTACATGCCGATGATCCCGGAGGCCATCGAGCAGGCGGCGCCGAAGAGGAAGGCAACGCCGGTGCGAATGCCGAGGTCAATCCCGTAGACGCTTGTCTCCGCGACAGCCTGGGTCTCGAATGCCGAAATCAGCGCGCCGATCCCGATGGAGCCGGCGATCGCCATCACGGCAATAGTGGTGTACTGGCGGCGGATGAAGGCGACGGCGCCCTCAAAGATGGTTCCAGCCACGTCTTGCATGGCGCGGGTGCCGCGATCCTGCCCGAGCACGTTGCGTGCCAAGAGCAGTGCGAAGACGACCGAGATCAACCCGGCCGGTAGGACCATGTCTTGCAACATCGTCGTGGTGATCTGTCCATTCATCGTTGTGTCTTCCTCCGATACGTCCAGGTCCGTCGCGTGGCCGCGGTGCGAGCACCGCGCTTCGGGTCGGGCGTCTGTCGGTCTTCAAGGCAACAGCCCTGGTTGGGATGGGCACCCAACAGGGCGATGGTAGGGGTGCGGTGTGGGGGGGTCAACCGCAGCCCCCTATACTCCCCTCATGCGTGGTCGTCGCCTCCTCCTCGAGATTGCCCAGACGGTCGCCGTCACGGCTCTCGTCTTCTACCTGATCCAAGGGTTCGTCGCCCAACCGTTCAAGGTTGAGCAGACCTCAATGGAGCAGACCTTTGAGCCTGGCCAGTACGTCATGGTCGACAAGCTGACCCCGCGCATCACCGGATTCCATCGCGGTGATGTGGTCGTCTTCTTGCCCCCGGCCGGTTGGCCGCAGGGGAAGAAGGAGAACCCGACCCCCTATATCAAGCGTGTCATCGGCCTGCCAGGCGAAACGATCACGCTGGTGAACGGCGTGGTCAGCGTGAACGGCGGCCCACTGAGCGAGTCGTATGTTTTCCGCGATGATGATGGCGCGAGCCTTGAGGGTGAGAACGGGTCGTGGACCCTCGGCCCCGACGAACTCTTGGTGATGGGTGACCATCGCTCGAACTCCTCCGACTCGCGCATCTATGGGCCGATCCCCACGAAGGCGGTGATCGGGCGCGCCGTGCTTCGCTACTACCCGGTCGACCGCATGAGCATCGTTGACGCGCCAACGTACGGAGCGCCGACCCCTTGAACCTCGTGGGGCAGGGGCTCCCGCTCGCAATCGTCGCAGCGCTCCTCGCAACCCTCGCGGTGACAGGCGCGCGTCGCGCTGCGTGGATTGCCCTCGCTGCGCTGGTGCTCGTCGCTGGGGTCCTGGAGTTCCCCGATGATGGCCACTACCCTGCTGGTCTCTTGCTGCGTCTCGCAGCCCTCTGGGGCGCGACGTTGATCGTCCTCCCTACCGGCCTCTTTGACTTCGCTGCGCTTCGTCGCGACCTCTCACCACGCGTCATCGCCGAAACGTTGAGTGAGCACCCTGTCGTTGCAGCAAGCGCGCTCGCGGGGCTCCTCTTGGGCGCCGTGCCGCTCGCCCTTCCTATTGAGACGAGCGTTGCGCCGGTGCGCGCCGCAGGGATCGCACTCCTCGTCATCGGGCTCCCGCCGCTCCTCACGAGTGGCTACGTTGAGGCGACGGGGCGAGCCGCGGTGGTCGCCCTGACCGGCGCACTCCTGCTGCGGGCTTCGGTGCTCGGTGCGCTCGACCCGCTCGCCGCGGTTGCGATCGCCGCGGGGCTAGCGGCGATCCTGCTCATCAGCTCGAGCGTCGCGGGTCAGATCACCCTCAGCGAGGAGGAGTAGTGCCCGCAATTGATACGACGCATCTCATCGCCACCCTGCGCGCGATCGGGCCAACGCTCATCGCTCTCATTAGCCTCGTCGCCGTCCCCCTCGCGCGCCATCCGCGCTTCGGCGTTGCAACTCGATCGAACGACCGTGCTGAGAGGGTGGTTATTTCGCTCCTCTTCGCGAGCGGGATCCTGGCCTTCCTTGCTGGGAGCGACTACCGATCGAGCGCGCTGATCGGCGGGATTCCAATCGACCCATCGGAACCTGGGCGACTGCTCGTTGCGCTCGGCGCGCCGACCTTCGCCCTGATCGTTGTGGTCGGCGGTGGGCGACGCGTAGGAACCATGGGACAGATTGCCCTCTTCGGCTTGGCGGCGATCGACCTTGCGCTCGCCGTCCCCGACGGGCTTGCCCCGGTTGCGATCCTGATCTTCGGCAGCATCGGCCTCTCTGCGTTCGCCGCCGGATCGCGCGGCGACGCAGCGCGGGCGCGCGCCGTCTTCCGCGACCTTCGGGCCGCGGCGATCGCGCTGCCGCTGCTCGTCACCGCCGAGTTGCTACGCAGCGCAATCCCCCTCTCGGCGACCGACGCGAACTACGCGACGCCGACCTCACTCGGCGCCGGCGCAGCGCTCGCGCTCGCAGCGGTGCTCATGAGCTCGACGGGGGTCTTCCCCTTTCACCACCGCCTCGTGCGCATCTTCGAAACGCTTCCGATCGTCGGATCGCTCCTCATCGGCGTCTGGCTCCCGACCGCGCTCAGCCTCATCGTCATGGGTGAGATCTCTTCGCTCGCTGCGGGGGTACCCGAACAGATCGGCGGCGCGGTGGTTCCCGCACTTCTCATCGCCGGCGCGGTCGCCATCGCATTCGGCGGTGCATCGGCACTTCTCCACGATGACATCGGCGAGGTGGTCGGCTTCCTCGCGGTCGGCAACGCCGGTTGGCTGGCCCTCGCCGCTGCGGCGCTATTGATCAATCCCGACAACGACGCGGCGCGGCTGCTCCCAGTCCCTGGGGCGCTCTCGCTCTCGCTCTTCGGCCTTTGGTTGATCGGCATCCGCAAGCAGTACGAGGTGACGGCGATTAGTGACCTCGGCGGCTGGGCACGACGCACCCCCGTCTACGGCGTCATCTTGATCGCTGGGATCATCGCGATGCTCGCCCTGCCGCCGGGCGAGATCATCGCCGCAAAGATCAACGTGCTCACGGCAGGCGGCAATCCGATCATCGCGATTGTGGCTGCGCTCGGGCAGCTCGGGCTCGTCGCAAGTGCGGTGCGCATCTTGCTCGTTGGATTCACCGTGCCGAGTCGCCCCGTTCGCCTCGCTGCGTTGCGAAAACTCCCTGAGGTGCTCGTGATCGCGATCCTATTCGGTGCGATCACCATTGCCGGCGCGGCGGCCGGATGGCTCTCGATTGCCTCGCGTGGCGCTGGGCCACTCCCATCGGCTCCGCCGTTGAGCTCGCCAACCGCACCAGCTCCCGCGCCAAATGAGACAGCATCACCCGATGGATCAGGAGCGGCGGGGTCGCCTACACCGTAGGCGAAGCGACGAGGACTACTCCTCGTCGGAGAGGATCCACGCGTCGGTCGCGCGGGGGTAATCGATCGTTCCGTTTGCGCCGAACCAGAGCTTGATCTCGGCTGCAGCGGTCTCTTCACCGTCGGAGGCATGAATCAGGTTCTTCGCTGTCTCCAGGCCGAAGTCGCCACGAATCGTGCCGGGCCCCGCCTCATGCGGCTTCGTTGCACCGACCATCGAGCGAACGACCGCGATCGCGTTTGGCCCTTCCAGGACGATCGCGACGAGCGGGCTCGAGGTGATGAAGTCGACGAGCCCCGCGAAGAATGGACGCTGGGCGTGAACGGCGTAGTGCGTCTCAGCGAGCGCGCGATCAACCGAGACCAGTTTCAGCGCCGCGATGCGGAGTCCGCGATCCTCGAAGCGCGAAAGGATGCGACCGACGAGCAGCCGCTGCACGCCGTCGGGCTTGATCAATACGAGGGTCTTCTGGCTAGCGCTCATGAGAGGAGCCTAGCGGAAAGGTCAAAGATCAGCGTGCTCACGGCTCCAGCCCTTCGGAATCGACGGAGCCTTCGTCGCCGGCCTCGCCACCAACGCTTGGGCCGGCGCTCGGCCAAGCGCTCGTCGGCAGTTCGATCTGCACGTACTGTTCAGCGCGCACGTCGAGCCATGTTCGCAGTGGCGCCTCGTCAGGTACGGGAACTCCAGCGCGATATTCAAGCTCAATGGCCTCGTCTCCGCGGCGCAGCACGTAGCGCAGGTGCCCAACCTCTTCAAGGTCGAACTGCACGCTGTCGAACGCGTCGACGTTGATCGTGATGGTGAGCGGGGTGAAGATGGAGCTCACCTCTGGGTCGTCGCCGAGAACCTCTTCGACCCAGCCGATCCCCGACGCGATCGTCACGCCACCCTGCTGCCGACGATACGAGACCGTCTGGCGCAGGAGCGGGCGCAGCACATTCGCCTTATCGGCGCGACCGATCGCCAGGCCCTGATTGACGAAGATCCCAGGGAGCTGCTCGTGGTGATCGTGGTCCATGCGGGAGAGAGCGTAGCGCAGGGGGCGCGCCGCCCCGTTCCGTGGCGCAGCCACGATCGGCGCCCTGGATCAATCGGCGCCCCCTATCATCGGGGCGATGCGCTACGCCGTCGATCTGGGGAACAGCGCCGCCAAGGCGGGGTGGCTTCAGGGCGGTGCCCGACGCTCCGTCCGCGTCCCTGCACCGAGCGATCCCGCCAGCGCCGCTGCGTGGCGCCCACAGATCACCGCGCTCCTCGATCTTGCCGTCGCTGAGGGGGGCCAGGCCAAAGCGTTGGCGTTCGCCTCCGTCGTCCCTGCAGCCACCAAGGCGCTCCTCACCCTGGCCGCCGAGCGCACCATCGCGATGCGCGAGCTGACGTCAACAGACACGCCGCTGAAGATCGCCCTCGACGCCCCAGGGCGACTCGGCGTTGACCGCGCCCTCGGTGCCTGGCACGCGTATGCGACCTGGGGTGCGCCGCAGGGTCGCGGTGCAATCGCCGTGACGCTCGGAACTGCACTCACGCTGACTTGCGTCACGCGATCCGGCGAGATCATCGGTGGCGCCATCGCCCCATCGCCACTGCTCGCCGCCCGCGCTCTTGCGGTCGGCACTGCGGCGCTCCCAGAGATCACCCTCTTCGACGAGAGCCCCGATCTCCCTGGTCCGATCGGAGCGACGACCGATGCTGCGATTGCAGCAGGCATCTTGCGCGGCGCGCGCGCAACGCTGCATGCGCTGATCGAAGAGTCGGTCGGTGAGATGACACGCAGGGATCCGAGCGCGCCGCGCCCTGCGATCGTTCTCGCTGGTGGCGCTGCAACGGCCGGCTGGAGCGCCGGGGTCGACGCCGATGCACGCGAGGCTGAGCTCGTCATTGATGCGATCCTCGCCCTTACCGCAGTGAATGCGCCAGCAGCGGGTGTACCAAGGGTGCAGCGATGAGCCCGAACGTTGCGGCACGCCCACTTGAGGGTCGACTCGTCGTTCTCGGCATCACCGGATCGATCGCCGCCTACAAGGCGCCAGAGATCGTGCGCGCGCTGCGCGCCGCTGGAGCCGATGTGCAGGCGCTCCTCACTCCCGCGGCAACGCGCTTCGTCTCGCCGCTCACGCTCCGCACGTTAACGGGGCGCGCCGTTGATGCAGACCTGCTCGACCTGCTCCCCGACGGACGGATCGGCCACATCGTTGCCGCCGACAGCGCCGATGCGATCCTCGTCGCCCCGGCGACGGCGCAGTGGCTCGGCGCCATGGCGGGCGGGCTCGCGGGCGACCCTGTTACTGCGGCGTGCCTCGCAACGGGCGCGCCGGTGATCGTTGCGCCGGCGATGGATGGCGAGATGTGGGAGCACCCCGCAACGCAGTCGAACGCACGACGCCTCACCGAGGACTTCGGCTACACGCTGGTCGCACCCGAGAGCGGGGAGCTCGCCTCAGGGAGCAGCGGCGTCGGTCGACTCGCCGAGATCGCAACGATCGTCACGGCGGTGGTACGCGCCATCGGTAACGCACCAGTGCGCGAGCCGAACGCAGCGAAGCGCCCGCCGACCGTTGCCTCTGGCGACCTTTCGGGGCGCCGCATCGTCATCACCGCAGGTGGAACCGAAGAGGCGATCGATCCGGTGCGCATCCTCGCGAACCGCTCCTCGGGGCGCCAAGGGATCGCCCTCGCCGAGGCGGCGCGCGATCGCGGTGCCGATGTGCTGCTCATCGCGGCGCGGGTTGCGGTGCCGCTCCCTGAAGGGGTCGAGATCGTGCGCGCGATGAGCGTCGCGGCGCTCGAGGCGGCGCTCGCCAGCGCACTCCCCGCGTTCACCGCACAGCCAGCACAGGGCACAGCCTCTGCAGCGGGTGCGACTGGCGCTGACGCGCTGATCGCCGCCGCCGCCGTTTCAGATTTCCGCCCAGTCGGAGGCGCAGCCACGGAGAAGCTGCGCCGTGATGGCGAACTCGTGTTGCGCCTCGAGTCGACGCCAGACCTGCTCGCCGGTGTCGCAAGAAGGCTTGGCCCGCGCGCGACGCGCCGCACGATCCTCGTCGGCTTCTCTGCCGAGAGCGGCGGAACGACGCGCGCCGCCGAAAAGCTGGCCTCAAAGGATCTCGACCTTGTGGTCGCCAACGACGTGACGGCGCCAGGGGTCGGATTCGAGAGCCTCGACAACGCCGCAGTGATCACCGGCGCCGACGGCGCGACGACGAGTGTCGGCCCGGCGCCAAAGCGCGTGGTCGCCGATGCGATTCTCGATCGCGTGGCCGCACTACTCGCAGCGCAACGATGAGCGGTCAGCCCCCTACCAGTCGCCGCGCCACGATCGCGGACCTGCAGGCGGCCCGCGATGTGAAGACGCCGTTCGCCGTGCTCACCGCCTACGACCGCGCAACCGCGGAGATCGCCGAGGCGGCGGGGGTCCGCGCGATCCTCGTCGGCGACTCGCTCGCACAGGTCGCACTGGGGCATGAGTCGACCGTACGCATCGGAATGGACGAGATGCTCCACCACGTCGCGGCGGTCGTGCGCTCCACATCAGCGCCGCTCGTCGTCGCCGACATGCCCTTCCTCTCGTACGCCGACGAGGCGATCGCCGTAGCGAATGCCGGACGCTTCCTTCGCGAGGCCGGTGCAGGCGCCGTGAAGATGGAGGGGGGTGCCGAGATGGCCCCGATCGTCGGGGCGCTGGCGCGCAGCGGTGCGCCGGTGATCGGCCACATCGGCCTCACGCCGCAGTCGACGCTCACCGAGGGTCGTCCGCGCGTGAAGGGGCGCGCCCCCGAAGCGGCGGCGGCGCTCCTCGCCGACGCACTCGCTCTCGAGGCCGCTGGGGCGGCGGCGATCGTCATCGAGCTTGTGCCTGCCGAACTCGCCGCGGCGATCACCGCGCGGCTGCACATCCCAACGATCGGAATTGGCGCAGGGAACGGATGCTCGGGCCAGGTGCAGGTGATCCCCGACCTCCTCGGCCTCTTGGCGGGGCGGCCACCACGTCACGCACGCCCATTCGCCAACCTGCGTGAGCGTGCGATCGCCGCGATCGAGGCGTGGCGCGCCGAGGTCGAAGCGGGGAGCTTCCCTGGCGCCGCAGAGTCGATCGAGGGCGACGAAGCGCTGCGGAGCGCGCTTGCCGCGCTCGCAGCGATTGATCCAGCACGCGACAACGCGCCACACAGCTAGCGAGCGATGCAGATCGTTCGCACCCGCGAAGAGCTCGCCGCAGCGCTTCGCGTCGCGGAGCGACCGATCGGCCTCGTTCCCACGATGGGCGCGCTTCATTCAGGCCACGCCGCGCTGATCGCTGCAGCACGCGCCGCATCGGGAACGGTCGTCGTCTCGATCTACGTCAACCCCCGACAGTTCGCGAGCGGCACCGATGTCGCGGCGTATCCGCGCGACCTTGATGCCGACGCTGCGCTCGCGCGCACGGCCGGGGCAGATCTCATCTTCGCCCCCGACGACGCAACGATCTATCCGCCGGGCGAAACACCGCCTGCGATTGATCCTGGGCCGCTCGCCGTGCGACTGGAAGGTGCGGCGCGACCCGGGCACTTCGCCGGGGTCGCGACCGTCGTGACGATCCTCTTCGACCTTGTCACCCCAGATGCCGCGTGGTTTGGCGAGAAGGACGCGCAGCAGCTGCGTGTCGTTGAGGCGCTTGCGCAGCGTCGCGGTGGACCCGCGATCCACCGCGTTCCAACGGTGCGCGACGCCGACGGCCTTGCGCTCAGCTCGCGGAACGTACGCCTCACCCCATCAGGGCGAGCGACGGCGCTGGCGATCCCACGCGCGCTACAGGCGGCAACGAGCGCGCACGCTAGCGGCGCAACGACTGCGGGTGAGATCCGTGCCGCCGCGCTCGCCGAACTGCGCAAGGGCCCCGCGCTCAACCTCGACTATCTCGACATCGCAGAAAGTGCGACCCTCGCACCGATCGCCGACGAACAGCCGCTCGCGACGGCAGTTTCAGGCGAGCTGCTCATCACGATCGCTGCGGTCGTTGATGGGGTGCGCCTGATCGACGCCTGTACGCTCCCGGTCGCGAACTAGCGGATCGGTCGGGCGGCGGCGAGGATCTGATCGATATCGAGCGACTCGGCGACGAGGCGCTTGATCTCGTCGATCTTTCGAGCATCCTCGGGGTGCGTCTTCACCAGCAGGTCGTGAACCTTCGAGGCGACGGTGTAGGTGTCGCCCTCCATTAGCACCGCAAAGAGGTCGGCGCGTCGAATTAAGTCGATCGTCTGCGCGCTCGGTCGATAGCCGCCGGAGAGCACGAAGCCGAGCGGACGGTTCGGCTGTTCATCGGGCGAGAGCCAGAGCTCGGCGAGTGCAGCGATCACGTCTTCACGGTCGCCAGGGACCACCACCAGCGCGTCTTCGCCGATGCGCTGCATCACATGGTCGGGCTGCATCGCCGCAACGGAGACGCGACCGATGATCGCGTCCATGTCTCGCCCTGGCCAGATCGTTTCTCCCTGCAGCCCATCTTCAATGATCGCGAGCGTTGGGTTCGAGAGGATCTCGCGATACGGGAGCACGCCGAGGAGCGGGATCTTGTGGCGGGCGAGCCCGCGTTCAAGGAGTCGCGGCAGCTGCGGCTCCATCTCGAGATTGACCTTGTTCACGATCGCGCCGGCGACCTCGACGCCACGGGCGGCGAAGAGTGCGGCGTTCAGCACGATCTCGTCGATCGGTCGCCCGATCCCCCCCTCGCTCACGATCACGACCGGCGCCCCCAAGAGTGCGGCAACATCGGCGTTTGAAAGGCCGATCACCGCGCCAACCCCGGCGTGGCCCGTCCCCTCCAGGAGGAGCACGTCGCGCCCCTCCGCCATGCGCCCTTGTGCCGCAACGATGCGCGCGCCGAGATCCTCAACAACCTCACCCTCGATCACCTTGCGCGTGAAGCCGCGTGGGATCTGCACCGGTGAAAGCAACTCGGTGGGGTCTTGCAGGTCGAACACCGCGCGCATGAGCGCCGCATCTTCGTCGGCGGGGACGCCATCGATCATGATCCAACGCTGGCCGACCGGCTTCATGAACCCCGTCTTCAGGCCACGCGAGCGCAGTGCTGCGAAGAGGCCGAGTGAGGTGGTCGTCTTGCCGCGGTTCTGCCCGGTTGCGGCAAGGAAGAGCTGGCGCGCCGCCGCGCCGGCCATCGCGACTACTCTCCGCCGCGCGGCGCGGTGCGGCGCTCGATGAGCGCAACCGCTTCGCGGAGTCGCGCCACGCTCTCGGGGTCGACGTCTTCGCGCGTGATGTGCGTGCCGAGTCGATCAAGAACATCGGCGGCGACCGAGAGGAAGACCGCTGCGTCGGCGATGAAGAATTCCGAGTCGTTGCTGTAACGCACGAAGGTGAGGCGCCCCTGCAGGGTGCGTCGATCGTCGGCGTGCGCCACCTGCGTGGTGAAGTGGTGCCCCTGGATCCCGTCGGGATTCGAGAGGAAGCTCAGCGCGTTATCAATCGCAAGGCCGAAGCGGGCGCGCCAGCCGGTGAGGCGCTCCAGCACCTCTTGCGGAAGGCGCAGGTCATCGGCCTCGGCGAAGACCTCGGGGGTTGCGGTGAGCGCCGTGACAAGTGTTGCCCCCTGTCGCTGGCCGAGCATCGCCTGCAGCGAGCGCTCGAGCGTCACCACCTCGGCATTGAAGTGGCTCGAGGTGATCAGGTCAACGAGCAGGTCCTCAACGTTGTCGAGCACCGCCCCGTCGCCGAGCGCGGCGGCGAGCGATGCCATCTCCTCACGAAAGAGGAAACGCTCCTCGTGGTCTAGACCCGTCATTCCCCCAGGCCTATGGGTAGATGCCGCGAACGGTCATGGCGTCGGCGACGCGCTTGACCGAGAGCAGGTAGGCGCCGAGGCGGAGGTGGCTCTTCTGCGACGACGCCATCTCGTGCACTTCGTTGAAGGCGCGGACCATCTTCTTCTCGAGTCGAATGTTGACCTCGTCCTCCTCCCAGAAGTCGCGGTTGAGGTCCTGCACCCACTCGAAGTAGCTGACCGTCACGCCGCCTGCGTTGCAGAGGATGTCGGGGATCACCATCGTCCCCTTCTTGAAGAGGATCTCATCGGCCTCTGGTGTCGTCGGGCCGTTCGCAGCCTCGGCAACGATCTTGGTCTTAATGCGATCGGCATTCTCGGCGGTGATCTGGTTCTCCAGCGCCGCTGGGATCAGCACATCGCACGCGATCTCGAGGATCGCCTGGTTCGAAACGGGAGTTGAGCCAGCCAAGCCGACGACGCTCCCCGTCTTCTTCTTGTGTGCGTCGACCGCGTTGAGGTCGAGCCCCGCCGGGTTATGAATGCCGCCGCTGCTGTCAGAGACGGCGATCACCACCGCACCGAGCTCAGAGATCAGTCGCGCCGCAATGGAGCCGGCATTGCCGTACCCCTGCACGACCGTCTTCGCCCCCTTCAGGTCGAGGTTGATCTTCTTCGCCGCCTCGCGAATGCAGAAGACTGCGCCGCGCGCCGTCGCCTCATTGCGACCCTGCGATCCGCCGAGGGCGATTGGCTTGCCGGTCACGACACCCGGAACGGTGTAGCCGACGTGCATTGAGTAGGTATCCATCATCCAGGCCATCGTCTGGCTGTTGGTGTTCACGTCGGGCGCCGGAATGTCGGACTCTGGCCCGATGATCACGGCGATCTCCGTGGTGAAGCGACGGGTGAGTCGCTCGAGCTCGCTCAGCGAGAGCTGCTTCGGGTCAACGGTGATCCCGCCCTTGCCACCGCCATAGGGGAGGTCCATCACGGCGCACTTCCACGACATCCACATGGCGAGCGCCTTCACCTCTTCGATGTTCACGTCCTGGTGGTAGCGAATCCCCCCTTTGGCAGGACCGCGCCCGAGGTTGTGCTGCACGCGGTGGCCCTCGAAGACACGCGTCGAGCCGTCATCCATGCGCACGGGGAAGTGCACGGTGAGCTGGCGGCGCGGCTCCCGAAGGACGGCGGCGATCCCTGGCTCAAGGCCGAGCTTCGTCGCGGCGAGGTCGAACTGCTGCTGGGCAACCGCCCAAGCGCTCTTCTGTGTGGATGCCATCTGGGAACCTCACTTCATGCTCCGCCGTGGCCCACTGCCGCGGCGTCCGCCGTGAGGCGGTTTCGTGCCGATGCTACACCCGCCCCTCGGGAGGCGTTGCCGCGCTCGCGGCACGCACGTGGAGGGCCGCGGGGGCTAGGAGCGAATGAGCGCGACGCCGAGGCCGCGCGGTCCCGTGTGCGGCCCGATCGCTGCGCCGGCGCGCACGATCCCAGGCTTCAGCGCGCCGATCGCAGGGAAGCGCGCCGACAGTTCGGCGCGGAACGCCTCGACGTCGGGGGCCTCAGCGTGCAGGACCGTGAGCTCTTCGACCGGCGATGCGCCGACGAGTTCCATGAATCGCTCGCGTGCCTTCGATGCGGTGCGCGGTCGATCAAGCGTCACGACCTCGCCGTCAACGATGTCAATGATCGGCTTCACCGCAAGGAGCCCACCGATCGCGGCGCGCGCTGGGCTGATGCGCCCACCCGCCTTGAGATAGTCAAGGGAGTCGAGGAAGAAGATCACATGCGTGCGCGGGATGGCGCGCTCAAGATCGGCGACGATCTCGGCTGCAGAACGCCCCGCGTCGGCTAGTCGCTTTGCTCGCTTCACCAAGAGCCCCTCTGCCGCCGACGCCGTAGCGGTATCAACGAGGTGGATGCTCTTCGCCTGCGGATGTGCGCTCGCCGCCATCTCCGCACTGCGGTAGGTCGCCGAGAGCTTCGAGGCCACGTGAATGGAGAGGATCTCTTCGGCCCCATCGGCGAAGGCGCGGTCATACGCCGCGGTGAAGGCGGCCGCTGGTGGCGCTGCGGTCTTTGGGAAGGGCGCGCCGGGGGCGGTGAGTCGGCGCCAGAACTCGTCCATGGAGATCTCTTCGCCGACCTTAAAGCTCTCGCTCTCGAACGAGACGATGATCGGAACGATCACAACCCCGAGCTCTTTCGCCTCACTCGGCTGAATGTCAGATGCGCTGTCGGAGATGATCGCGATCTTCGATGTGCCCTTGCTCACCATTGGCCCCCTCTACACTGTCGCCCTGCGGGCAGAGCCGCCCGCGTTCTGAGTTTATCCCCGTGCGCCCCGCGCGCGCGTCGTGTTCCCCGCGCCGCCACCAGAGATGGGATTGAGGAGGGCAGGCGCACACTCAGTGCGCGGCGGCCCCGCGGCGCGCATTCGGGGGAAGGATCTCGTGTTCCACGCGGCGCAACACCAGTAGCGCGCCGCCGGCGATCACGAGGAAGCCGAGGGTGACGTAGACGAGCCCGTCGACGCCGAGCGTTGCCGCAACGTCACCGGCAACCTTGGTGCCGATCACCTGACCAAGGCCGAGGAAGATTGAGTAGAGGCCCATCACGGCGCTGCGGTCCGTTTTGTACCGCTCCGAAACGTCGGCCAAAAAGCCGAGCGCTGCAGGGGTCGCACCCGCCAAGAAGAACATCGACCCGGAGAGGATCAGCAGCAGCCCGACGATGAGCGGCAGTTCGCTACCAGTCATGCGATTCAAGAGCCAGACGGCGGCCATGGCGACGACGAAGGCGACAACGCCGCCGAGCAAGACCGAGGTGCGGCGGTAGCGATCAAAGGAGTTCCCCCAGAAGAAGAGGCCGAACCCACCGATCAGGGCGAGGCCAGCGAGCGCCGAGGTGATCATCGTCGGCGAGAAGCCAGAGAGGAGGAACTGCCCGTTCGCCGCAACCCCCGAGCTCCCCGTGAGCAGGTAGAGCCCCTGCGGAACCCAGACGCCGACGATCGCGTTGATCGCGACCCATGTGGGAACGAAGAGCAGGATGCCGCGTTGACGGAAGAGGTGCGCGTAGCGACGCAGGCGATTTTCCGCAGCGCCGTCTGGCCGCGAGTGATGGTCCTTTACGCCGTAGGCGAAGAGGGCGAGCGCGAGCATATAGATCGCGCCGTTGATGAAGAAGGCGACCTCGCCGAAGATCTCGTAGAGCGGCCCCGCGAGCGCCGTGCCGGCAACGAGGAGTCCGCCGAGCGTTGCCACTTCGAAGAGCGTCACCACGCGGCCGCGCAGGCGCTCGTCGTGGCTCGTCTGCGCCGCCACGTAGCTGAGGATCGACGGGACACTCGCCGCCGTCGACGAACCCTCGAGGAGCCGCGTGGCGATGAGCAGCGGAATCGTGAGCGCGAACGGCGTGATCAGCACCGCAACAAGGCCGAAGAGCGGACCGAGAAGCATCACCGGCTTGCGGCCGATCTGGTCGGCGAGCACCCCAAAGATCGGCGAGCCGAGCAGCTCGGTCACATAGAAGGCGAGGGAGATGGCCGCCACGTCGGCGGTGCTCACCTGGATCGTTCCGCGGTCGCGCAGGTGAGCCGTCCAGAAGACGAGGAGCGCCCCGGTGGTCCCGGTCGCGGTCCGCAGGATGAAGGTCCCGAGGAGGAGGGCGCGCATCGATCGGGTCATGTGGTTGAAGGATAGCCCCTCGCTATACTCGCCGCATGTCGACCAACGTCGCGCAGAGTTACCCGTATCGCCTTGAGCGCGAGGAGGATCGCGCCGCGGCGATCGCTGCGACGCTTGCGGCGCACGAGGGGCTCGCCGACAAGGTGCGAGCAGAGTCGCTCCCCTACGACGGCGCCGCTGGGAGCAGCGCCTGGTCGTGGCGCTGTCGCACCGCCGGCTGCGCCGGCGTGATGCACACGGCGGGATACGCGAGAGAGAAGCGCGGGCTCGTCGCCCTCTGCGACGGCTGCGCCGCGATCGCCCTGCGGTAGCGACGATGAGTGGAGCTCGCGACGCCGAGATCGTTCCGATCAGCGCGGCGAACCGGCCGACGCAGGTGGAGATCGTCGGCGATCGCATTCGCGTCTCATCACTCGAGATCGTCGACCGCGCCCTCGCCGGCTATCTCGAGTCGCGCTCCGTCGAGGAGCGTGGCGAAACAGTCGAGCGCGCCCTGCGCGTCGGCCTTATGGCGCTACAGAGCGCCAGCGGCTCAATCGACGTTGACCATGTGCGTCGCGCCTTTGAAGGCTTCGAGCGCGAGCTGCAGGATTCGCAGAAACGCGCCGCCCTCGAGGTCGAGACGCTGCTGCGCAAGACCTTCGCCAAGGACGGCGGCGAGATGCCAGCGACGCTGGAGCACTTCCTCGGCGACAAGGGCGAACTCGCGCGCTTCACCCAAGAGCTCTTCGACGAGAACCGCCGCGACTCGGCGCTCGGCAGGATTCGCACGATCCTCGACCGCTACTTTGATGGCGACGCGAGCATGCTCGCGCAACTCCTCGACCCCACGCGCGAGGCGTCGCCGCTGCGCGCATTCCGCACAGAGATCTCCGAGCGCTTCGACGGAGTGATCGCGCGCATCGTCGAGCTCGATGCATCGCAGAAGGCGGCGAAGGGTGAGCGGAAGCGCGGCACCGCAAAGGGCGCCGACTTTGAGTCGCGCATCGTTGCCGAGTACACCGAGATGCTCCGCGCCACCGACGACGCGATCGAGGGGACTGGCGGCGTCACAGGAGCCGTAACCGACTCCAAGAAGGGTGACGCGGTGATCACCCTCAACGCGAAGGAGGGTGCTGCACAGACGCTGCGCATCGTCGTCGAGGTGAAGGACAAGGCGATGACCCAGCCGGCAATAGAGAAGGAGCTCGCCGAGGCGAAGGAGAATCGCAAGGCCGATGTCGCCCTGATGATCTTCAGTGAGGCGGCTGCCCCCGCCGGGATCGCCCCGTTCCAGATCAATCGCTACGGCGTCTTCTGCGCCGTTGACCCCGAGGCCCCCGACCTTGCGATCCTTGAGGCGGGGTACCGCCTCGCCAAGATCTCCGCGCGTATCTTGAAGCGCACCGAGGGGAGCGGCGCCGACCTCTCAGCAGTAAAGGATGCGATCGAGACGATGCGCAGCCGCCTCGAGACAGTGAAGGAGATCAAGAAGACGCTCACCGCCATTGACGCAACGACCGACAAGGCGCGCGATGAGCTCGACACCCTGCGCGCCGCCGTCGCCGCTGAGATCGATCGCATTGAGGAACAGGTTCGGGCGAGCGCCGCCGCCGCGAAGGGCGGATGAGCAACTCCCCCGCCGTCGGCGCCGCCGCCGACTGGCGCCGCTTCCTTACAGGGCGCTTCGCCGCCTTCCGCACCCTCGCAATTTCTGACGCGATCACCGTCGCCCTTGCCGGTGATGGCCTTGCGATCCCGCTCGCCACCACGCTTGGCGCGTCGCCGGCACTCGCAACGCTCATCGGCCTCTTCCCATTCGTCGGCGGAATTCTGCAGGGGCTCGTGCCGACGGCGCTGCGTCGCAGCGGCGGCGACCTGCGCCGCCTCACCATCGTCATCGCCGCGATCGGCCTCGCGCGACCGCTCCTCTATCTCGCCGTCGTAGTCACCGTCGCGATCGGACTGCTGCCACCGATCGGCGGCATCCTTCTCATCGGCCTCGGCTTCGGCATCGGCGCAACGTCACAAGCGATCGCGAGCGCCAACGTGCAGACCTGGTTCGGCCGCATCCTTCCTGAACGCGAACGCCGCTTTGTCGCGCCGCGCGCGCTCGCGATCCAGTTCGGCCTCGGCTCGATCCTGCTGATCCCCGTCGCGCTCCTCGTGCGTGTCGGTCAGGCGGATTGGGGGGTTGCGATCTACGCTCCCGCATTCGTCGGAGCGCTCCTCTCGAGCCTCTTCTTCATTCGTGCGCTCGGCCGCCTCCCCCGCCCAGGGAGCGTCACGATGCAGCGCGGCGCCGCGGCAGCTCCACTCTCTACGCCGGTGCGTCGCTTCATTCGCACGAACCTCATCGCCTGCCTCGGCGCCGGCTTCGCGCCGTATCTCTCCGTCTATGCGATCGTCGTCCTCGGCCAGTCGGCCGCCTTCGCCATCCTTCTCTCCGCGATCGGTTCAGCGTCTGCGCTCGTCGGCGCGATCCTCATTGGCAACTGGCTCGAACGCGGATCGGCGAGCCGACTCTACCGCGCCTCGCTGATCGTGCGCGGCGTCGGTATGGCCTCGTCGATCTTCGCGGGGCCGTGGAATCCGTTCGCGCCGCTCGTGCTGATCATCGTGATGATCGTTGTCACCGTCGGCTTCGCCGCCGGCATGCTCTCGGCGCAGGAGCGACTCCTGCGTCTCGCAGCGCCAAGTGAAGCGGTACGCGCGCAGTCGGTATTCGGCGCGACGAACGCCGCCGGCCTGGCGATCGGGCAGGCGGTCGGCGTGGCCGTCCTCGCCCTCCTCCCCGTCGTCTACGTGACCTATGTCGGCATCTTCCTCATTACTGGGGCGTTCCGCCTCGTCGCCGCGGCCACCGCCGACGTCGGCGGCGGCTGGGATGCCGCCACGCGGATCAACCACCCTGAGGAGTTTCCCCCCGAGCCAGCACTCGAGTCGAGTCGCTAGACTTACGGCGAGCCGCGATGCGGCAGGTTTGAGGCTAGGGCTCGCCTCCCGGCGAGCTACCAGGAGGATCCGATGCGCGTTCCCGTAGAGATGCCGCGACTCGGCTACGACACCGAGGTTGGCAAGATCGGTAGCTGGAAGGCGAAGGTCGGCGACGCCGTCACCGCCGGACAGCCGATTGGCGAGCTTGAGACGGAGAAGGCGACCGTGGAGTTCGAGGCGCCCACCGCTGGCACCCTCGTCGAGATCGTGACCGCCGCCGGCAGCGAGGCCGCAGTCGGCGCCGTGATCGCCTATATCGACGACGGCAAGTAGGCGGTACGCAGGTGGAGAAGCCCGGCCGCACGCCGGTCACCTTCACGCCGATGCGCGCGGCGATCAGCCGCCGCATGGTCGAATCAAAATCGAAGGCGCCCCACTTCTACGTCTCGACCGATATCGAGATGGAGGCGGTGATCGCTGCCAACAACGCTATCAATGAGGGGCGCAGCGGCGACGACCGCGTCACCCTCACCGCGTGGATTGTGCGCGCGCTCGCTCAGTCGCTCGCGGCGGCGCCGGCGCTCAACGCCGTGTGGAGCGGCGAGGCGCTCGAGCGCGTCGACGCGATCAACATCGGCATCGCGATCGCGATCCCCGACGGGCTCATCGCCCCAGCGCTCCTCGACTGCGCGAACAAGGATCTCCCGACGCTTTCGGCGGAGCTACGCGATCTGGTGGCGCGCACCAAGGCGAATAAGTTGCGCCCCGCCGAATTCTCCGACGCGACCTTCACCCTCAGCAACCTCGGCGCCTTCCCGGTAACGCAGTTCACCGCGATCGTCACGCCGCCGCAGGTCGCGATCCTTGCGACCGGCAAGAGCGAGGCGCGTGCCGTGGTACGCGACGGCGTCGTGGTCGCACGGCAGATGCTCACCGCAACACTCTCGGCCGATCACCGCGCCGTTGACGGCGCACTCGTCGCAACGTTCCTTGGCGACCTGAAGAGCAGGCTCGAGTCGCCCGCCGGGCTCGCCTAGCAACGGCGCGCGCATCAACGATTCGACGAACACCGTGACGCCCAACGACGAACCGCTTGGCGGGCGCTCCAACTACGCGGGGGCGGGGCTCGACCGCGACGACCTACAACACGATCCCGTCGCGCAACTCCGCGCCTGGATTGCGGCGGCGATCGACGCAGGTGCCCCCGAGCCGCTCGCCGCGGCACTCGCGACCGCCAGCGCCACCGGCGAGCCGAGCGTTCGCATGATCCTCGTCCGTGGCATCGACGACGCGGGGCTCGACTTTTATACGAACCACCTCAGCAGGAAGGGGCGCGACCTCGCCGCGAACCCGCGCGCGGCGCTCACCATGTGGTGGCCAACTCTCGAACGTCAGGTCCGCTGCTCCGGGCCAGTTGCTCCGCTCGACCCGGCGGCATCTGCCGCCTACTTCGCGACGCGCCCCCGCGAGAGCCAGCTCGGCGCCTGGGCAAGCGCCCAGGGGGAGACGATCGCCACCCGCGCCGACCTGGAGGCCCTCCTCGCCGCAGCGGCGGCCGCACACCCCGAGGGCGGCGCGGCCGCCCCGCCGATCCCCCTCCCGCCACACTGGGGCGGCTACCGCCTGTCCCCTGATCGTTGGGAGTTCTGGCAGGGGGGGCGCCACCGCCTCCACGACCGATTTGAGTACCAGCGCCCCGCCCCCAACGCCCCCTGGGAGATCCGACGCCTCCAGCCCTAAGTCCAACCGCAGGCGCCGCACAGGGTCAAAGACCCCCTGGCGTGCGACGAGGGTCGCGCAGGGGGAGCACGCTCCGCTAGGATTCGCCCAAGCGCAGATCGCGCTTCATATCGTGTGGGCCCCCGTCGGGGGTCCGGATAGGAGGAGAAATCATGCGAAAGACGACGCTTCTCGCGGCGTTTGCGGTAAGTGCCGCGATGGTCGCTGGGGCATGCGGCGGTGGCGCCAGCATTGTCGGCTCGTACAAGCCGGGCGAAGGCGCCAGCGGCGGTACGCTCTTGGTGGGTGACTACCAGGATGTCGACAGCCTGCACCCGTTCTACTACAGCACCGTCATGTCGGCGAACGTTCTCGCCACGGCATGGGACGGACTCGTCAGCCTCAGCAACGAGGCGAAGTACGTTCCGTGGATGGCCACGGCAATCCCTGACATCAAGAACGGCGGGATCAAGCTCCCAGGCGTCGACGGCGACGCGATGACCGTTACTTGGACGCTCCGCGACGGTCTTGTCTGGTCTGACGGCCAGCCGATCACCTGCGCCGACGCGGCCTACACCCACGACTGGATCCTTCTCCCGAACAACCCGGTCAACACGACCGGCACGAAGGAGATCTCCAAGGTCGAGTGCCCGAATGACACGACGATCGTCTTGCACTACTCGGAGCTCTACTCCGGCGTGTACGGCGGCGTTTCGATCATGCCGAAGCACTACTTCGAGAAGTTCACCGTTGGCGACGGCAACGCCGCCACCGACATGGTCATGGGTGCGGGCTTCCGCACTGAGGACCTTCCGAACGTCCCCGTCTCGGGCGCGTTCAAGTTCGGTAGCCGCACCGAGGGCGTTGAGACCGTCATGGTCCGCAACGACAAGTGGAAGAACCCGATCACGGGAACTGCCACTCGCCTCGACAGCCTCAAGTACGTGGTCTGCGGGGACCCAGACACCTGTATCGCGAAGTTCCGCAACGGTGAGTTGGACATCGTGACCGACCTCACCGGCAACGACTACGCGACGACGAAGGACCTGGGCACGCAGCAGTACACCCAGGCGACCTTTACCTATGAGTTCTTCCGCCCGAACCACTCGGCCACCGACTGCTCGATCTTCGAGCCGGTGAAGTCGGTTCGCGGCCCTGGCTGCCCAATGTCCGACCCAGCGATGCGCAAGGCGCTCGCCCAGGCCACGGATAAGGAGGGCATCTGGACCCGAATCCTCGGTGAGGCTGGCGTGGTTGCCACGTCAAGCGTCACGCCGAGCGCCTGGTTCTTTGCCAAGCAGAATCCGCCGACCTTCGACCTGGCCGCCGCGAAGAAGACCCTCACCGACGCCGGTTGGGTCGATTCGAACGGCGACGGCGTCGTTGAGAAGGACGGCACGTCGGCAATCCTCGAGTTCTGTACCACGATGAAGCCGGTCCGCAAGTCGACCATTGCCTACGTGGCGGGTGACCTTGCCAAGATCGGTATCCGCGCCGTGTACAACGGTGGCGGCACGATCTTTGCGCCGTGGACCGAGTCGACCGAAGACCTCTCGTGCAACCTTTCGCGCGGGAACTTCGACGTCGCGCTCCACGCGTACAGCTCGGGCATCGAGGCTGTCTCGCTTTACAGCGTCTATCACACGTCGGCGGTTGAGCCGGACGGTCAGAACGACGCAAAGGTGAGCATCCCAGCGCTCGACAAGGAGCTTGAGGTGATCAAGGGCACGATCGACCTGGACAAGATCGCTGCGGCTGCGGCGAATGCCCAGAAGGTCATGGCCGATCAGAACGTCGAGATTCCCCTCTATTACTGGATGGGGATCGAGCTCGTGAGCGACAAGGTTGTTGGCTTCCTCCAGAACCCGACCCAGGCCGGGCCGCTCTGGAACGCAGGCGACATCTCGCTCAAGAACTGAACGAGTTACCGCAACACGGCCGCAAGGCCGTGAAGGCGTAGCACTGAGGGGTGGGGCCGCAAGGCCCCACCCCTCACGCTTTCCCCCCCTCATGGGCCGGCTCTTCGCCTCCTGCGGTGCAAGGCACAGGGGTTGATGAGGTCGGCTAAGATCGCGAGCGCAGGAAGACTGGCGCTCAGGCTACGCGTCGAGAGCGTCGAAAGGGGAGGGCCATGCTGAAGTTCGTGCTCCGGCGCATCGGCGCGAGCCTCCTGATTCTGCTCGGCACCACCGTCCTCATCTACGCACTCCTTCTCGCCGCACCTGGCGGCCCCGAGCAGAAGTACGCGAACAACCCGAGGTTCACTCCGCAGCAGCGGCAGGCATACGTGAAGGCGCTCGGCCTCGACAAGCCGATCCCCGTTCAGTACTGCCGCTGGCTCGGCGCCTGCCGTCGTGATGCCGACGGCCTTGACGCACTCCTCGGCACGACGGGACTCCCGACAATCCTCCCCACCTTCCTCTCGGGGGTCGACACCGGAATCGCCCACGGCGACTTCGGCTTCTCTTACGAGAACGGGAGCCGCGTCATTGACCGACTGGCAGGGGCGCTCCTTCCCACGTTCATCCTTGGCTCGCTCTCGGCACTGATTTGGCTTTCGCTTGCCGTGGTCCTCGGCGTGGCGACCGGCCTCAAGAGCGGCGGGCGGTTCGACAACATCGTGAGCGTCGTCACCTACGTGCTGAACTCCTTCCCCACCTTCATCCTCGGCTTCGCCCTTATCTGGATCTTTGCGGTGACGCTGCACCTCACCCCAGTAAGTGGCATGACCGACGGGCGCCTCTCCCCCGCCTTCGGCAGCGACGCCTATTGGCCCTACTTCGCGAGCCAGGCTGGAACGGCGATCGCCGACTTGGCGCGCCACCTGATCCTTCCCGTGGTAACCCTCGTAACGGTCTCGATCGCCGGCGACTCGCGCTACGTGCGCCAGAGCGTCATTGAGTCGATGGGAATGGAGCATGTGCGCACCGCCCGTTCGAAGGGGCTCAGCTCGCTGCGCATCAACACCCGCCACATCTTGCGCACCGGGCTCATCCCCTTCGCCACAAACCTCGGTCTCGCCTTCCCCTTCCTCGTATCTGGGGCGCTCGTCACTGAAACGATCTTCAGCTGGCCAGGGGTTGGCCGCCTCACCGTGACCGCAATCGGCAACCTCGACTATCCGGTGCTCATGGGCATCCTCACGATCGGCGCCGCCGCCGTTGCGATCGGCAACCTCATCTCTGACGTGCTC
This sequence comes from Chloroflexota bacterium, assembly GCA_003670745.1. Taxonomy (GTDB): domain Bacteria; phylum Chloroflexota; class Limnocylindria; order Limnocylindrales; family Limnocylindraceae; genus Limnocylindrus. Next base: position 3,532 of record QWQR01000003.1, on the reverse strand, counting down.
TACGCCGTCCTCGATCCGCGCGTGCGCCTATGAGCAACGTCATCACGGCGTTCCTGGGCATCACTGGACGTGGCGGGTCGCCGCGCCGTGGTCGCAAGGCGGCATCAGCGTCGTTGGTCGGTGGAATCTCCGAGAGCCCCTGGCAGCAGGCGCGTCGCCGCTACTTTGCCGGGCGCATGGGGCCGTGGGGTCTCTACATCCTTATTGGCATCTTCGTCTTCGTGGTGATCGGCTCAGCACTCCTGCCGTTCGACTTCTACACGGTGCCGCAGCCGGACGAAATCAATTTCATCGGGCGTGGTCCGGCTTGGGGTCGCCCGTTCGGTGAGACGGGGCTGCTGCAACTCGACGTGCTGACGCTCGTGGTGAACGGCGGCAAGACCTCGCTCGCGATCGGCTTCCTCTCCGCCCTCGGCGGGATCAGCATCGGCACCTTCATCGGTGTGATCTCCGGATTCTTCGGCGGCCGCGTCGACTCGTTCCTCATGCGCCTCACCGACATCTTCCTCATGATCCCAAGCCTCTTCGTGATCCTCTTCCTCAGCGCCGTCTTCCAGGGGAAGGGCGGCGGCGGAATGTGGACACTCATCTTCGTCTTCATCGCTTTCGGCTGGATGGGGATCGCCCGACTCGTGCGCGGCCAGGTGCTCGCACTCCGCGAGACGGAGTTTGTTGAGGCGGCGCGCGCGCTCGGCGTTCGCCCGGTCCGCATCGCCCTCCGACACATTTTGCCGAACGCGATCGGCCCCGTCGTCGTATCCGCGCCGTTCGCAGTTGGTGGCGCGATCATCGGCGAGGCGTTCATTAGCTACCTCGGCTTCGGCGTGAGCGCCGATACGCCAACCTGGGGGAACATCCTCTCCGAGGCGACGAAGTTCCTGCAGCAGGGGAACTGGTGGTGGATCGGCTTCCCTGGCCTCTTCATCGTGCTCACCTCGCTCTCCGTGAACATGATCGGCGACGCACTGCGCGCCGCTCTCGACCCCCGAGGTGTGAAGTGAGCCCGCGCACGACACGTACGCCGCGCGCTGCGAGCCGCACCGCGGCCGTGAGCCGCACCGCGGCCGTGAGCCGCGCCAAGGCGACAGGTCGAAACAAGAACGTCGTTGAGGTCACGAACCTCAACGTCTCGTTCCGCACCGCGACGGGCGTGATCAAGGTCGTTGAGAACGTCTCCTTCTCGGTCGCGAAGGGCGAGTGCCTCGCCGTCGTCGGTGAGTCTGGGTCCGGAAAGAGCGTCTCGGCGCTCGCCACGATCGGACTCCTCGCAAAGAACCAGGCGATCGTTGAAGGCTCGGTGAAGTTTCTCGGCGAGGAGTTGCTCGGCAAGCCAGAGTCGTACATGCGCAAGATCCGCGGCGGCGGGATCAGCATGATCTTCCAAGAGCCGCTCTCCGCGCTCAACCCCGTCACCACGATCGGTGAGCAGATCGCCGAGGTGCTCGTCGCCCACGACCGGGGCAACTGGAAGACGGCAAATGCAAAGGCGATCGAATACCTCGAGCAGGTTGAGATTGCCCAGCCGGCGCGTCGCGCCAAGCAGTACCCGCACGAGCTTTCGGGCGGCATGCGTCAGCGCGCGATGATCGCGATGGCGCTCGCCGGCGAGCCGGAGCTGATCATTGCCGACGAGCCGACCACCGCCCTCGACGTCACGATCCAAGCGCAGGTGCTTGACCTGCTGCGCCGCACCACGCGCGAGCGCGGCACCGCGCTCCTGCTCATCACTCACGACCTTGGTGTCGTCGCTGAGACCGCCGACCGCGTGGCGGTCATGTACGCCGGACAGATCGTCGAAGAGGGCCCCGCCGCAACGCTGCTGCGCAAGCCGGCGAGCCCCTACGCGATCGACCTCGTCTCATCGATCCCTTCGTATGAGCGCCGCGGTAAGGGGCTCTCCACGATCAGCGGCAACGTCCCGTCGCCTGCGCACTTCCCGACCGGCTGCCGCTTCCATCCGCGCTGCCGCTTCGCTGTGGCAGCCTGCGCAAAGACCATGCCGCAGCTTGAATCCACCGGCGGGGGCCGCGCGGTTCGCTGCCTACGCGCCGATGAGATCGCGCGCGGAGCCCGCCCAACATCAACCGCAAAGCGTGCGGCTGCAGGCGGAGCGAAGCGCCCTGTGAAGGCCCCTGCAAAGCGCAAGGCCGCGCGATGAGCCCGACGCGCAAGCCCAAGGTGGTTAACGGCAAGAACCTCATCGAGTTGCGCGGCGTGAAGCGCTACTTCCCGATCGCTGGCGGCATCCCCTTCATCTCCAAGCGCCAGTCGGTCAAGGCCGTCGATGGCGTCGACCTCGCCGTCGCGCGCGGCGAGACACTGGCAATCGTCGGTGAGTCGGGCTCTGGAAAGACGACGCTCGGCCGTGTGGCGCTCGGCCTGCAGCCAGCAACGGCGGGCGAGGTCTGGTTTGACGGAAAGCGGCTCAAGGATCGCAGCGCCGAAGAGCGCCGTCAGCTTCGCCGCCGCATGCAGATCGTCTTCCAGGATCCCTTCGGCTCGCTGAACCCGCGCCTGCCGATCGGCGACCAGATCGAAGAGGGGCTCGTCGCGCACTCGATCGGCAACGCGGCATCGCAACGCAAGCGCATGCACGCCTCGCTCGAGATGGTCGGCCTCCCCGCCGAATACGCCGTGCGCTACCCGCACGAGTTCTCTGGCGGACAGCGTCAGCGTGTCGGCATCGCGCGCGCGCTCGCCCTTGAGCCCGATTTCGTGGTGCTCGACGAGCCGGTCTCGGCGCTCGACGTCTCCATCCAGAGCCAGGTGCTCAACCTTCTCGCCGACCTACGCCGCGAGCAGGGACTCACCTACCTCTTCATCAGCCACAACCTTGATGTCGTCGGTTACTTCGCCGACCGCGTCGCGGTGATGTACCTCGGCAAGGTGGTTGAGATCGGCCCGGTGGAGCAGGTCTTCGCCAAGCCGCAGCATCCGTACACCGTCGCACTGATCTCGGCGGTGCCGAAGATCGAGGTGCACAACACGGCAGACCGGCTGATCCTCAGCGGTGAGATCCCCTCGCCGATCAACCCGCCGTCGGGCTGCCGCTTCCGCACGCGCTGCTGGCTACGCGAGCAGCTCGGCAACCCCGAGCGCTGCTCGACCGAGGAGCCGATCCTCGCCGCGTCGCCGCGCAACCTCAACGTGAGCGTCGCCTGCCACTTCCCGATCGCCGATGGCGCCGCCGCAACCACGAGCGCCGGTCGCAAGAAGATCGCAGCGCTCGCCGCAAAGAGTGGCCGCGTGAAGCGCGCCGCGACGGCTGCTACGAAGCGATCTGTACAGCCGAAGCGCCGCGGCTAGAGGCGGAGCGGCTACTCCCCCCGAGCGTCCGCGCGAAGATCGGCCCCGCCATCGCGCTTGCGCAGCGACTCATATCGAACGAGAAGTTCTCGCGCCTGCTCGGCGCGCGCCGGGGTCGGCTCGTAGGTGCGCTCGACCTGCACCAGGGCGTCGAGCGCCTCGCTGATCGTGGCGTACGTACCGCTCCCGATCCCTGCAAGGATCGCGGCGCCTGCGGCGGCCGCCT
>QWQR01000029.1 GCA_003670745.1 Chloroflexota bacterium | reverse complement strand
CGATCGGTGGGCTGAAGAGCAAGGCGCTCGCCGCCCACGCCTCGGGGGCCAAAATCGTGTTGATCCCGAAGAAGAACGAGAAGGACCTCCAGGAGATCCCTGAGGAGATCCGCAAGGCGCTGAAGATCGTGCCGGTCGAGACGATCGGACAGGTCCTCGAGCTGGCACTGCGCCGACGGCCGAAGCCGCTCCCTGCAGCGCCGACGCCGCCGCGTGGACCGCGAGTGGCGGGGCGTGGCGGGCTGCGCGCGCCGAGCACGACGGGCGTGACGGTTCGCCCGAGCTGAGCCTCGAGCGAACGCTGCGCCACGGAGTGTTGATCTGAGCCACGCAGAGGCTGTCACACGACTCGCCTCGCGCATCGCGTCGGCGCTTGCGCGCGACGACAACGGCGCGCTCCCACCGCTACCGTTGCCGCTCCCTGACGAGCTGACGCCGCGCGTGCTCCCTGGCCTCTCTCCCGTCGATCTGAATCCGCCGTACGACGGGTCGCCGCGGCGTGCGGTGGTCGTCGCGCTCTTGGTGCCTCCGGTTGCGGCCGGATCTTGTGGTGTGAACGGTGGTTCTGCCGAAAGTGATCCGCACGCCTTCGACTGTCAGGTGCTGCTCATTCGGCGGTCGATCAACGGTCGTCACGGCGGGCAGATTGCTATGCCTGGCGGGGAAATTGAGTCTGGCGAAACACCAGAGGCTGCAGGGACTCGTGAGCTACACGAGGAGCTCGGCTTCGATGCTGCAGATCCTGCTCACCGCATAACCTTCGTTGGTTCGCTCGATCCTGCGTACGTTCCAGCGAGCGACTTCTTGGTGCAGGTGCTCGTCGCGGTCGCCCCGGAGACTCCGGCGATCCACCCTGAGCCGAAGGAGGTCGACGAGGTGCTCGGCGCCGAGCTCGGCCTCTTCGATCCGCGGATCACCCCGGCGCTCGTTGAATCAGTCGAAAACGGCGTTGCGTTGCGCTACGGAGCGATCCCGGTACCGGGCGAGCGACGCGTGTGGGGGCTTACGGCGCGACTCCTCTGCGAGCTCGCGGCGCGCACGGCGAACGTATAACGCGCGAGGCGCGTACTACGAACTGCGGCGGCGCGGCCCTGGCACGGCAGGGATCGTCGCGGTGAATCCTGCGGGGAGTCGCCCCTCTTCAGCGAGTCGGCGGATCACGAAGCCGTAGTACTCCTCGACCGAAGCGCCGACGCGCTCCCAGCTGAACAGCTCGGCGCGCTCCTCACCTGCGCGCGAGAGCCGTGCGCGAAGTTCAGGGTCGTCGATGAGCCTGCGGATCGCCGCGGCGAGCGCGTCGGGATCGCGCGGCGGAACGAGCAGCCCATCGCGCTCACGACGCACCACGCCGCGATAACCGTGGATGTCGGAACAGATGATCGGCGCCCCCGCTGACATTGCCTCAAGCAGCACGATGCCGAATGACTCTCGCCCCGTCGCCGGCGAGACGAACATGTCTGCCGTTTTGAAGAGCTGCACCTTCTGATCCTCGGTGACTCGGCCCAGGAACTCAACGTCGTTGAGCTGTCGCGTGAGCACATAACGTCGCGCCTCGCGATCACCTGGCCCCGTGCCGACGATCAGCAGGCGCACGCGTTGGCCGTCGCGCTGGATCTTGCGCACGGCGCGAAGCAGATGAATGAGTCCCTTACGTGACTCCATGCGACCAACGAAGAGGATGTTCGGCACGCCGTCGCGGTAGCGCGCGATCGGGACCCCCTTCGCGTATCGCGATGGCTCGACGCCGTTCGGTAGGATCTTGTACTCGCCGGGGAAGTAGCGGCTGATGAAGTGTCGTGCAGCCGGGCTCACCGCGATGCGCCCATGAAGCTTCGCGGCGTAGTGCCCAAGGGCGCGCTTGCCAAACTCGTAGCTCGCGGAGAGTCCGCCGAATGCATGGAAGGTTGCGACGTTCACCGACGTTGAGACGGTGAGTGTCACAAGGCTGAGGAACGGAACAAACGGCTCGTGAAAGTGCAGCACGTCGAAGTGCTCGCGCTCAAGCACCTCGCGCATCTGGCGTAGATAGGTGGGGCTGAGCGTGACCGTTCCCATTGATCCGTTGAATGGAACGCTAAAGCCCTTGCCGATGCGCAGGATGTCGCCCTCGGATGCTTTTTGCAGGCCGTGGCTACTCGTGATGATTCGCACGTCGTGACCACGCGCGCGCAAGACGCGGTAGAGGCTGGCAACGTGATCGTTCACCCCTCCTGGGTTCGGAAACGCGTACGGCGTGACGAGGCCGATCTTCATCCAACCCCCTCGCCCTCATCGCCGAAGGCGTCCTCTTCAAGGCGTGGCGGGCGATGGCGGCTCCCTGGGTAGCCGAGGTCGCGCCCGCGTCGCGGCGCGCCCATCCGCCAGATCGGACGCGTCTGCCCTGCAAGGTCTTGGCCGAGCCCGATGATGTTCCGCGCCATCTGGCGCGCGAAGATCCCCGGGCTCTCGACGAGGGTGTGGTCGCTCCCGCCGCCAACACGCGTGCTCCCTGCGAGGATCGCGGCGCGCAGCTCTTCGGCGGTCGTGCCGGGGAACGAGGTCCAGGCGCGCCCAACCGCCGATGGGACGTGCGCATCGGAGTTCCCTACAACCGGAATGGCGAGCTCGGCGGCGAGGCGACCGACCCTAGCCCGCACGTACTTTCCGAAGATCGTCGGGTTGAACGCTTCTATGGCGTCGGGCCTGCAGGCGGGATCGCGATCGGTCGCCACCGCGCGCAGCGTCCCCTCCTGCGTGCACAAAAAGTGTGGGAAGAGCGGGTGCGCAGGAATGGCGATGCCGCCCTGCTCATGGATCTCTGCGATGGTGCGGCGTAGTGATCGCAGCGGACGCACGCGCTCCTGAATGAAGAGGGCGAGAAGATGACCCTGCAGCGTTGAGACCTCTTCGCCAATGATCACCTGCACGCGCATCTTGCGCGCCACAGCGGCGGCGCGCGCAGCAAGCGCCGCGTCGATGCGATCGTGGTCGGTGATCGCGATCACGTCGAGCCCCTCCTCTTCGGCGCGCTCCAGCATGGTGAGTGCGGGCGCCGTTCCGTCGGAGGCCATGGTGTGAAGGTGCAGGTCGGCCCTGCCGAATCGTGTGGTGTCGCTGTTCGTCATGCTGCGCGATCCTCCCAGATTGGATAGAAGAGCGTCCACCACTGGTCGGGCGCCTTGGAGATCAGCTCCTCAAACGCAGTGGCCACACCCTGAAGCGCCGCTCGGGTGCGCGCCATGCGATCGCCCTCCGCTGGAATGGGCACCTCACGCAAGTACCCCGTGTAGCGGCCGTTCTCTTCGCGCGGCACCGCCGCGACGAAGAGTCGCGCGCCGCTCTCCACGGCGAGGAGTGCGGGGCCGACGGGGAGTCGCACGTTTGCGCCGAAGAGGCGAACTGGCACGCCAGAGCCGGCCCCTGCGACGAGCCGGTCGCCGACCATACCAACGATCCCACCGGCCGCAAGCTCTGCGGCGAGTGCCGCTGATGCGCCGCGCGGCGGAATGATTCGTAGGCCGAGCCCTTCGCCGCGAACCTGCAGCATCCAGCGCTGCAGCACTGGGTTGCTGATCTCTTCCATCGGCGCCATTGGTCGCTGGCCAGAGCGATCGGCGAGGATGCTGCCTGGAAGCTCCACTGCGCCGAAGTGCGCGGCGAGAAAGATCGCGGCGCGTCGAGGCGATCCGCTAAACGCCTCCTTTACAAAGCGTTCGTCTTCAAGGTCTACGCGCTTGGCCACGATCGTTCGTGCATGTCGTGGCGCGCGTGCAGTTTCAATGTAGAAGCGCAGATGGTGTTCAAAGAGCGCTCGCACGTGCGCGTTGAGCGCCTGTGTGGTCGGCGTCACGCCGTCGCGGTGCGTGTAGACGCGCGCTAGGTTCGCACGACCAATCTTCGCGCGCGCAGGCTGCAGCAGCGGACCGATGCGCCCCCACCCCCGCGCGACGACGAGCAGTAACGACTCTGGCAAGAGCGAGATGATCGAGAGGCCGAGGATCGCCGCGCGACCGATCAGGTTCGCCACAGGGCTCGCCATTACGAGTCGGATCCCCTCTTGTGCTGCGTGAGCATTTCGGCGGCGAGCGTTTCGAGACGGCGCTGCTCTGCGGCGCTTGGCCAGAGCGGTTTGAAGCAGTTCCACTGCGCTGGGTCGGTACGTATTAATCGTTCAAGCTCATCGGCGGTTCGTTGCGTTGCCTGCACCTGCGCAGCGGGGGATCCGTCGCCAGCATCGATTGGCGTGCCAAGAACAATGCGAAACCTTCCAGGAGATTCGCGACGCACGAAGAATGGAACGATGGGCGCGTTCCCTCGCGCGGCGAGTACCGCTGGTCCGCTTGGCAGCGTGGTCCAGCGGCCGAACAACTTGCACGGAATGCCGTCGGGCTTCCATCCCCAGTCGGAGAGGAGCACGAGGATTCCGCCGCGCTTCATCACCGTGAAGACCTCGCGAATCGCGCGCCAGTCGATCATCGCGATCCCCCACTTCGCACGAAGGCGGCGGAGCAGCGCGTACATCTCCGGGAAGGCGCTGTCGTCGCCGACAACGTTCACGTCGTAGCGCTGCTTGCCGAGGCTCGCCGCGCCGAGTTCATTGTTCCCCGCATGGAAGCCGGCGAAGATCGCCGCCTGCCCACGCGCGCGCAGATCATCGAGGAGCGTCGTCTCTGTAAGGTCGACCTCCGCGGCGATCTCTGCGGCGCTGCGGCTCGGCAGGCGCAGGAGCTCGGCGATGTAGCGGCCGTAGGTGCGATAGGTGGCGAGGGCGCGCGCGCGAACGAGGCGCTCTGACCCCGGGAGTGGTCGACCCTCCTGGTCGGCGACGCCGAGCACTACGGCGGCGTTGGAGTCGGCGATCCGTCGCTTCGCCGGCCAGGCGAGGTAGGCGATGGGGGCGAGGGCCGAGAAGAGCGTCTCGACTGGGCGAGGAGGGAGGGCGCCGACAAGTTTCATGAGGGCGACGTAGGCGAGGTAGACGAGGCGCTCAACGAGGCGGCGAAGGGGGTACAGGAGGCTCCTGGGGCCGTCAGCGCGGCGGATCGGCGATGGGGTCGCCGGCTGCTGCTCGCTCATAGGGCGAGTGTACGGGAGAGCCGCCGCCACCCCTAACGGGCGACGGCGGCTCTCGTGCGTGAAGGCGGGTGCGGCGCCTGCCGACCCCCTACGAAACGGTCAGGCGCGTACGGAGTTCAGCGCCTCCGAGGAGGGGTATCCCTCGGCGGTCACCTGCGACCCGTCGAGGACACGGTTGTCCTCGCCGCGAATGAAGGCCTCGACGGCAGCGTGCGCGATGTCATCGTGCAGCTGGAGCGGCGGGCTCTTCATGAAGTACGCCGAAGGCGCAACGAGCGTCCCGGCGAGCTTGCGATCGAGGCCGAGCTTCGCGCAGCGAATCGCGTCGGTGATCACACCGGCGCTGTTCGGCGAGTCCCAGACCTCAAGCTTCAACTCCGCCGTGAGCGGCACGCCGCCGAAGGTCGTCCCTTCGAGTCGGATGTTCGCCCACTTTCGGTCGAGGAGCCACGGCACGAAGTCCGATGGCCCCACGTGGACCTGCTCATTCGCGAGCGGCTCATCGAGGATCGAGGTGACCGCGTTGGTCTTCGAGATCTTCTTGCTCTCCAAGCGATCGCGCTCGAGCATGTTCAAGAAGTCGGTGTTGCCACCGAAGTTCAACTGGTACGTGCGGTCAAGGTGAACGCCGCGGTCGGCGAAGAGTCGAGCCAGCACGCGGTGCGCAATCGTTGCGCCCACCTGGCTCTTGATGTCGTCGCCGACGATCGGCAATCCTGCCGCGGCGAACTTCTTCTGCCACTCCGGCTCACGGCCGATAAAGACTGGGATCGCGTTAACGAAAGCGCACCCCGCCTTGATCGCCTGCTCGGCGTAGTAGCGGATCCCCTCTTCGCTGCCGACCGGAAGGTAGGCAACGAGGACGTCGACCTTGCGCTCCTTGAGCACCGCGGCGACATCAACCGGCTTCTCTGAGGACTCCTTGACGACGTCCTTCAGGTACTTGCCGATCCCGTCGAGCGTTGGTCCGCGCTGAACGATGACGCCTGTCGTTGGGATCTCCTGGAAGGTCCAGGTGTTGTTCGGCTCGGCGCCGAGAGCAACGGAGATGTCCTTCCCGACCTTCGTCTCGTTAACGTCGAACGCTGCAACGTACTCAAGATCGCGTACGTGATACCCGCCGATATCGACGTGCATCAGGCCCGGGACCTTGGCGTCGTTCGCCGCGTCCGCGTAGTAGTAGCGACCCTGCACGAGGCTGCTCGCGCAGTTGCCAAGTCCAGCGATCGCAACCCTGATCGGGTTCGTCGCCTTCACCGGCGTCTTCGGCGCTGGCCGAACGTTCCATTGGGCCCTTGGCCCGTTCATCTCCATCATGTGCGTTACCCCTTTCTCTCTGACCTATCTCTGCGAGGCGACGATCGCCCCACCTTCACGCGTTGCCAGATCCTGGCAACGAGCATTCATTGGTCGCGCTATGCGCGCGACCCCGCTGTGGCGAGCGCGGCGCGGATGAAGCGGATCCGCTGCACGACGGTGATCGCCGAGAGCACGCTGATGAGCAGGAGCGCTCCCGCCAACCAGGTTGCGGTAATTGCGCCGCCGGTGATGAGGCCGACGATGAGGAGCGCTGCGCGCTCGCCGCGCTGCGCGATGCCGTTGTTGGCGCACACGCCGAGCCCTTCGCCGCGCGCTCGTACATAGCTAACAAGCGAACCCGCGCCGAGTGCAAGCGTTGCGAGGCCGATCACCTCGGTCGTGCCGTTCATTGCGGCGCCCGCGGCGATGCCCGCGTAGATCGCCGCTTCTCCGGCGCGATCCATCGTGGAGTCGAGGAAGGCGCCGAAGTCGCTCGTCTTTCCCGTTGCGCGCGCGAGCGTTCCGTCGAGGCCATCGAAGAGCGTTCCGAGAATGAGGATTGCGGCGGTCGCGATCCATGCTCCGGCGGCAGCGGTGAACGCGGCGACGAGGACGATGCCGAACCCTGCAATGGTGAGGGCGTCGGGCGAGAGGCCGAGTCGACCGAGCAGAAGGGCGATCGGTTCGCCGATGCGCTTGATGCGCGCGCGCTCGTCGCCGGTGAGCAGGCTCCCCTGTGTTGCGCGCGCCGCCACGCTATGACTCCTCGCTCGCGACGGCGTCGACGAGCGGCCCTGCGGCGCTGAGGGCCGCCTCTGGGGCAACCCATGCGGCGGGATCAGAGATGCCGAGGGCGGAGAGCATCAGCGCATGTCCTTCAGCAATGCCCGCGACGCGAAGGGTGCAGAGGCTCTCGCGTCCGACCTTTTCGGTGGTGACAAGGCCGGCGGTGCGAAGGCGGCGGAGGTGCCAACTCACCAGCGGCTGGGAGAGCCCCGTCGAGGTGATGAGCTCTGAGACGGTGGCGGGGCCGACGGCGAGGCGCCGCACCACCTCAAGGCGATTCGTGTCGCCGAGGGCGCGGTGAATGCGGCGGGCCGCCTCAATGACCGCCTCGCGCCCAGCGTGGCGCGCAAGGGTCGCTGCGGAGGGGGTTGTCGCCTGAGCGTGGCTTGCCATAGCCGAAGTTTATATGAGTTTTCGCTGATGCGTTGGGGGTGCGCCAGAGCCCCCCGAGGAGCTCCCTGGGGGTGGGGGTTACCCGCCGATCGCCGTGGCGACCGCTTCGAGGAGCGGGGTGGGGGCGAGGCCGAGGGCGATCGTGCCGAGGGTGGCGAGGAGCAGCCCCAGGCGTAGGAGCGGCGCGCTCACGGGCTCCGGCTGACCCTCGACCGGCTCGCGCATGAAGAGGTAGACGACGACGCGCAGGTAGTAGAACGCGGCGATCGCCGCGTTCAGTACGGCGACGATGGCGAGCAGGGTGGCGATGCCGCCAGCCTGAACGGCGGCGAGGATGATCGCCGTCTTCGCGAAGAACCCAGCCGTCGGCGGAATGCCGGTGAGGCTGAGAAGGAAGACGGTCGCAAGGAGTGCGAGGAACGGGTGACGACGACCGAGCCCGGCGAGCGCGTCGAGCTGGCTCGATGCGCCGACCGAAACGCCGACGGCGCTCAGCACGGCGAACGCGCCAAGGTTCATGAACGCATACGCGGCGGCGTAGAAGAGGATCGCCGAGACGCCCGACGCCTCACCCGATCCTGCGGCGACGATGCCGACCATCAGGTAACCGGTGTGCGCGATCGACGAGTAGGCGAGCATGCGCTTCACGTTCCCCTGCGTCAGCGCGACGAGGTTGCCGAGGGTCATCGTTGCGGCTGCGAGGATCGCGATGATCGGCACCCAGGCGCTCGCCATCGGCAGCAGAGCAACGAGGAAGAGCTTGATCATGAGGGCGAACGCGCCGACCTTCGGGCCAACTGAGAGATAGCCGGTGATCGGCGTCGGCGAACCTTGGTACGCGTCTGGTGTCCAATAGTGGAACGGCACCGCGGCGATCTTGAAGGCGACGCCGGTGGTGATGAGCGCGAGCGCGACGGCGAGCGCCGGGCTCGCGGCACCCTCGGGCGCTGCAGCGAGGGCGAAGGCGATGCCGTCGAGCGAGGCGGTGCCGACGCTCCCCCACAAGATCACCAGGCCGAAGAGCAGGATCGCGCTGGAGAAGCTGCCGAGCAGGAAGTACTTGATCGCACCCTCGGTGCTGAGTGGGTCGCGCTTCGCGTAACCGGCGAGCAGGTATCCAGGGATGACCATCAGTTCGAGGCCGATGAAGAGCGTGATCAGATCGCCGGCGGCACCGACGAGGATCGCGCCAGCGAGCGCGAAGAGAAGCGTTGCGGCGAACTCGGCGGTGGGGAGCTTGCGCGCGGCGAGGAATGCTGGCGCGACGAGAAGGGTGATCGCCGAGATCGCAACGCCGAGGAGGCCAAGATAGACAACGAAGGGGCCGGCAACGTACGCGCCGCTCAACGCAACGCTCGTCTCGCCGGCGCGCGAAAGGAGCAGCGCCGCCGTGACGCCAAGTGCGGCGAGAGCGATGCCGATCGGCGGAAGTCGTCGCGCCGGAGTGATCGCATCGCTGACGATCACGGCGAGCGCGCCGACGATCACGGTGATCAGCGGGGCGATGGTGAGTAGGTCGCCGTTCATGGAAGGGTTGGCCCCGCGGCGGCGAGGAAGGTGGCGACGCTCGCCGCAAACGACGAGGTGAGGATTGACGGAAGGATGCCGAAGGCGACGATCATCGCCGCAAGCGGCGCAAGGGTGAGGATCTCCGTTGGCGTCACGTCGGTGAGATGCGAGCCGAGGCCGCTAAGGAACGAGGAGAGCGGCCCGGTGAAGATGCGCTGGTACATCCAGAGCAGATAGACCGCCGCGAGGATCATCACGAGTGTTGACGCGCCGGCGACCATCGGGTTCGCGAGGAAGGCGCCGAGGAGCACCAGGAACTCGCCGGCGAATCCGGAGAGGCCGGGGAGTCCAACCGACGCGAACAAGAAGAAGCCGAAGAGCGCGGCATAGACCGGCGTGCGCGACGCCCAGCCGCCCATCTTGGCGATCTCGCGATCGTGGGTACGCTCATAGCCGATGCCGACGAGCAGGAAGAGGCCGCTGGTGATGAGGCCGTGGTTGAGCATCTGCAAGATTGCGCCGTCGACGCCCTGCTGATTGAACGAGAAGATGCCGAGCGTCACAAACCCCATGTGGCTCACCGAGCTGTAGGCGATGAGCTTCTTGAGGTCAGTCTGCACGATCGCCACGATCGCGCCGTAAATGATCGCGATCACGGAGAGCGCAATCATGAGCGGCGCGAATGCGTGCGCGCCTTCGGGGAAGAGTGGGATCGCGAAGCGAATGAAGCCGTAGCCGCCGAGCTTCAGCAGCACTCCGGCGAGGATCACCGATCCCGCGGTTGGCGCCTGCACGTGGGCGTCGGGGAGCCAGGTGTGGAACGGGAACATCGGCACCTTGATCGCGAAAGCGAGGGCGAAGGCGGCGAAGGCGAAGAGCTGCAGCCCTGGGTCGAAGGCACTCCCGCGCAGCGTCAGCAGGTCAAAGGCCCCCTGCCACGAGCCGGTGGCCGCCTGGTGGGCGAAGGCGGTGGCGAGCATCGCCACGAGCATGAGGAGCGAGCCGACGAGGGTGTAAAGCACGAACTTGATCGTGGCGTAGATGCGATCGGCGCCTCCCCAAATGCCGATGATCAGGTACATCGGCACAAGCACGATCTCCCAGAAGATGTAGAAGAGGAAGAGGTCGAGCGAGAGGAAGACGCCGAGCATCCCCGTCTCGAGGATCAAGAAGCTGATGAAGTACTCCTTGACCCGCGTCTTAATCGGCCCAAAGCTCGCAAGGATGCAGATCCAGCTGAGCAGTGTGGTGAGCACCACGAGCGCACCGGAGAGGCCGTCGACGCCGAGGTGATAGGTAATCCCAAAGGTGGGGATCCAGTCGACTTTTTCCGTAAAGGCGAATTCGCCACCCACCCCGCGGATGCCGAGGAGCATCGCGAGACTCAGGGAGAAGGTGACGAGCGAAACGGCGAGCGCACCGAGGCGGATCAGCGCGGGGCGCGACGAGGGGAGGAGCCCAATGCCGATCGCGCCGAGCAGCGGCAGGAAGATGATCGCCGAGAGGAGCGGAAAGCCGGTGATCATCCTGCGACCGCCAAATAGAGGATCGTCATGACGATGAGGCCGAGGGCGATGCCGAGCGCGTAGTTCTGCACGCGGCCGGTCTGAATGCGGCGCAGGCCGCGGCCGCCGCTGCTCGTTGCTGTTGCGACGCCGTTCACCGCGCCGTCAACGATGCGGCGATCGAACCACCATGCGGCGTTCGCAACCCTGCCGCCGAACTGCACGAAGAGTCGATCGTTAAGGTCGTCGAAGAACCAGCGGTTGCGGCTGCCGACATAGAGCGGCTTGAGGCGCGCCGTCCAGGCGCGAAGCAGATCGCCGTGGTCGCTACGGAAGAGGCGCACGCCGATCGCGGTGCCGAGCGACGCAACAGCAACGCTCGAGAGCATCAGTGCGCCATCGATGCCGAAGAGGTTCCACGCCTCATGTTCGTGGCCGAGCAGCGCGTTGGCCCCGGCGAAGACGGGTTCCAGGCCGTGGACCAAGATCCCATTCGCGAACGGGAAGCCGAGCAGCGCGCCGATGCCGATTGAAGGGATCGCGAGAAGGATCAGCGGGAGCGTCATCGTCCACGGCGATTCGTGCACGTGCACCTTCGGATCGACGCGGCTCGTCCCCCAGAAGGTGAGCCCCATTAGTCGGAACATGTAGAAGGCGGTCATCGTCGCAACGATCATGCCGATCACCCAGACCCAGGTGAAGCCGAACTTAAAGGCCTCGCCGAGGATCTCGTCCTTCGACCAGAAGCCGGCGAGTGGCGGAAGCCCAGCGATCGCCACCGTGCCGATGAGCATCGTTGCGTAGGTGATCGGAATCTTCTTTGCGAGTCCGCCCATCTTCGGCATCTCCTGTTCGCCGTCGACCGCGTGGATCACCGATCCGGACCCAAGGAAGAGGAGCCCCTTGAAGAAGCCGTGTGTCATGAGATGGAAGATCGCTGGGATCCATGCGCCGACGCCGAGCGCCGCAAACATGTAGCCGAGCTGCGACAGGGTGGAGAAGGCGAGGACGCGCTTGATGTCGGTCTGCGTGAAGGCGATCGATGCGGCGAAGATCGCGGTGAAGATGCCGATGGCGGCGACGATGAGCATCGCCTCGTGGCTCGCGGCGAAGAGCGGGCTCATGCGCGCGACGAGGTAAACGCCGGCGTTCACCATCGTTGCGGCGTGGATGAGCGCCGATACTGGAGTGGGGCCTTCCATTGCGTCGGGGAGCCAGACGTGCAGCGGGAACTGCGCCGACTTGCCGACCGCTCCACAGAAGACGAGAAGGGCGATCACGGTGGCGGCTGGTCCGACGAGGCCCCCCGCGATGATCCCGTCGAGGATCGTTTGAATGTCGAGCGTTCCGAAGACCGCGACAAGGCCCATGAGCCCGAGGGCGAAGCCAACGTCGCCGACACGATTGGTGATGAACGCCTTCTTGCTTGCGAGGCCGGGCTCGCGCTTGGTGTACCAGAAGCCGATGAGCAGGTACGACGAGAGGCCGACGAGCTCCCACGCCGCGAAGACGACGAGCAGGTTGTCGGCGAGTACGAGCAGCAGCATCGAGAACATGAAGAGGTTCAGGTAGGCGAAGAAGCGCCAGTAGCCAGGGTCGTGGCTCATGTAGCCGACGCTATAGAGGTGAACGAGCGCGCCGACCGTGGTGACGACGACGAGGAGCGCCCCGGAGAGCGCGTCGACGTGCAGCCCAAGGTTGAAGGCGAGGTCGCCCGAGGTGATCCAGGTGAAGAGCGGCATTGAGGCACCGCTCTCGCCGAGGTCGCCGAGGAGCGCTGGGATCGCGAGGCTCATCGCGGCGGCCCAGGTGAGCACGATCGCGGCGAGCGGCACGAGGTGGGCGAGCTT
>QWQR01000028.1 GCA_003670745.1 Chloroflexota bacterium | reverse complement strand
TCCCCCGATCTCGGCGTGTTGGTGATCACCCACTACCAGCGACTGCTCGACTACCTCAAGCCGCAGTTCGTGCATGTGCTCGCACGCGGTCGCATCGTGACCTCGGGCGGACCTGAGCTTGCACTGCGACTCGAGCGCGAGGGCTACGCGCCGATACTCGCAGAGCACGGACTCGCGCCGACTGCAGCGGAGCTCGCCGCGCCACCTGTTGCGCCGGCCGGCGCCGAGTAGGGGGCGCTGGCGATGACCCTCACCACGGCTCGCAGCACCTGGACCGACACGGCGGGGAACCTCGATCCGCACAAGGTGCGGGCGGCGTTCCCAATCCTCGCGACGCGACCTGGCGGGCGGCCGCTGCACTACCTCGACTCCGCAGCCACGGCGCAGCGTTCTCAGCGCGTCGTAGACGCGGTGAGCGAATTCTTGCTGAACCACAACGCAAACCCACATCGCGGCGCATACACCCTCGGCCAAGAGGCGACCGACGCCTACGAGGCAGCGCGCGCCCGCACCGCGGCCTTCCTCAGCGTTCCCGCCGAAGAGTTAGTCATGCTCGGCAGTGCCACCGAGGCGCTGAACCTTGTGGCGCGCTCGTGGGGTCGAGCGAACATCGGTCGCGGCGACGTGGTGCTGGTTACCGAGGCGGAGCATCACGCGAACCTCATCCCGTGGCAGCAGATCGTGCGCGAAGTCGACGCCGATCTCGAGTTCATCCCCGTCAACGACGTTACCGGCGAGATCCTGTGGGATCGCCTCGATGGCCTACTCAAGTTGAAGCCAAAGATCGTTGCCGTGCCGCACGTGTCAAACGTGCTCGGCTCAATCGCGCCGCTCGCCGAGATCGCAGCGCAGGTGCACGCCGCCGGCGCGCTCCTCTCCGTCGATGGATGTCAGGCGGTGGCGAACATGCCGGTGAACATCCCTGCGACCGGCGCCGACTTCTACGCCTTTAGTGCGCACAAGATGGGCGCACTCTTCTCTGGCGGCGGCCTTTGGGCGCGCGCCGAACTTCTCGCCGAGATGGCGCCGATCGAGACGGGGGGCGACATGATTCGCGAGGTGCGCCTTCGTGACGCACTCTTCGCTGAAGGGACGCAGCGCTTCGAGGCCGGCACCCCCGACGCTTCGGGAACCGTCGCCATGGCCGCCGCCTGCGACCTGATCGATGAGTTCGGTCGCGAGGCGATCCACCGCCACGAGGTGCGCATGCTCGACCGCGTGCTGCGCGAGCTTCCTGCGGCGCTCCCCGACGTGCGGATCCTCGGCACGCAGAACGCCGCGGAGCGCGCCGGCCTTGTCGCCTTCTCGAGCGCCACCGTGCACGCCCATGACCTCGCCGAGATCCTCGATCGCCGCGGCGTGGCGATCCGCGCCGGCCACCACTGCGCTATGCCGCTTCACGAGCAGCTGGAGCTCTCGGCCACGGCGCGCGTGAGCGTCGCTCCGTACACCACCGACGACGATCTCGACGCACTCTTCGCGGGGTTGCGCGACGCATGGAAGATCTTCGCTCGGTAAGAGCGACCCAACGAGCAGGAGGCGGCATGGACGATCTCTATCGCGAGCAGATCCTTGAGCACTACCAGGCGCCGCACAACTTCGGGACCCTCGGAGCGCCCACAGTAAGTCGCGACGGCCGCAACCCGAACTGTGGCGACCAGATCACCATGCAGCTCGAGATCGACGCTGCAGGAAAGATCACCGATGTGGCCTTTAGCGGCCGCGGCTGTGCGATCTCGATGGCATCCACCTCACTGCTCACCGACGAGCTGCGCGGCAAGAGCCTTGATGAGGTGCGCGCGCTCGGGACACCCTACGTGATGGAGCTGCTCGGCATCACTGTCGGGCCGGCGCGCATCCACTGCGCACTCCTCGGCCTTGAGACGACGCAGAAGGCGATCGACGAGACTCCAGCGCGATGATGCAACATCTCGCAATTAGTGCGAGCACCATTCGCGTTCACTCGCTACCATTCGTCGCATGAGCGCAGCAGCACTGATCGCGATCGTTGCGGGGGAGCCGAGCATCTGTCCTCGGTCCACTGATCCCGCCCCGCGACTTCTCGCGCGCTAAACACCTCGCAGGAAGTCTCCCGGGCGGACCGGGCGTTATGACGCCCACCCACCCAACTCCTGCACATGAGGTGAACCAGATGTCCCAAATGACCGACTCACGAGGCTTCCGCACTGGCGCTGCGATCAGCGTTGCGCTCCTCTCTCTTGTCGCCCTTCTCGACGGCGCCGGCGCCTCGCGCGGCGCGTCGTCGCTCCTTGTTGCCGCGATCGCCGCGGCAATGCTCCTGAGCGCCGCGACCGCGCTGCGCGTCAGCCTCCTCGCCCTCCCGTTCCGCCTGTTGCGCCAGCGCGGCACCATCGGCGCTCCGGCACCGCATCACCTGCAGCCGGTCCCCGGCCTGCGCCTGGCGCAGCTGCTCGGGGGCGGCATGCTCCTCGCCGCCGTAGCAACGAACGCCGCCTTTGGCGCCGAGTTCGTGGCGCTTGCCCTTGTGGCCACCGTCGCCGCTCTTCAATCGCTCCTTGCGATCACGGGGATCTGCGTCGCCTGCAAGCTCTACGGTGTGATCGTGTGGTTCGAGCGACGAAGCGCGCCGCAGGGTGCGTCGAAGATCGTGCCGCAAAAGATTCGCATGACGAGGGGGAGCTGATGACGACGAAGGGGTTCACCGAGGTCGACGCGAACGCGGCGCAGCAGCTGCTCGCCTCGCCGGAGCGTCCAATCTTGATCGACGTGCGCGAGCAGAACGAGTGGGATGCGGGCTACCTGCACGGCGCAACGCACGCGCCGAAGGGGACGATCAGCTTTGCCATTGCGAACATCGCACCCGACAAGTCAGCGCCGATCCTTCTCTACTGCGCCGGTGGCGTGCGATCGGCCGCCGCCGCTGAGACCCTCGCCGGCCTCGGCTACACGAACCTGCGCTCAATGGCGGGCGGCATCAAGGGTTGGTCTGAGGCGGGACTCCCCGTTGTTGAAACGACAACGCTCACACCAGAGCAGAAGTCGCGCTACTCGCGCCACCTGCTCCTTCCGGGCGTTGGCGCTGAGGGTCAGGCGAAGTTGCTCGACGCGCGGGTGCTGCTCGTTGGCGCGGGTGGGCTCGGTGCGCCCGCGGCGCTCTACCTTGCAGCGGCCGGCGTCGGCCACCTGCGCATCATCGACTTTGATGTGGTTGAGGCGTCGAACCTGCAGCGGCAGGTCATTCACACCACGGAGCGCGTTGGTATGCCGAAGGTCGAGTCTGCGGCGGTGCAGATTCGCGCGCTGAACCCCGACGTGCAGGTCGAGCCGATCAACGGTGCGCTCACCGTCGACAACGTTGCGTCGCTGCTCGATGGTGTCGACGTGGTGATTGACGGCACCGATACGTTTGAGGCGCGCTACGCGCTGAACGATGCGGCGGTGAAACTCGGCATCCCTGTGGTGCACGCTGGCGTCTTCCGCTTTGAGGGGCAGCTCACCGTGCTCGCTCCGGGGCGTGGCCCCTGCTATCGCTGCCTTCACCCCACGCCGCCACCGCCGGAGATGGCGCCAGGTTGCGGCGTTGCCGGAGTGCTCGGCGTTCTCCCGGGTGCGATCGGCGTGCTCCAGGCGACCGAGGCGCTCAAGTTGCTCCTCGGCATCGGCGAGCCGCTCATCGGGCGGCTGCTGCTGTGGGATGCGCTCGAAGGGAGCTTCACCGAACTTACGGTTCAACGCGATCCACACTGCGCCGCCTGCGGCAGCGCAGCAACAGCGAAGGGAGTTCAGTCATGAGCGTCTCGGTACGCATTCCGCCGGTGCTGCGCGCACACGTTGGCGGCGTCAAGGTGGTGCAGATGAGTGGCGCAACGCTCGGCGAGGTGCTCAGTGCACTCGTTGTGGCACATGCGGATCTGCGCGAGCAGATCTTCGAGAGTGATGGCGCGCTGCGCCGCTGGGTGAACGTCTACGTTGACGGCGCCGACGCGCGACACCTTGCGGGGCTCGAGACGCCGACCCCCGCAGGCATCGAGGTGGTGATCTTGCCGGCGATGGCCGGCGGATCGCGCTAGGCGCAGCGATGCGCTACGAGCGGATCACCGACGTGGTCGGCGCCACGCCGCTCGTTGCGGTCGATGCGCTCCTCCCCGATGTGGCGCGCGCCGCAGGGGTGCACCTCTGGGCGAAGGTCGAGCTCCTCGGCCCCACGGGATCAATCAAGGATCGCACCGCGAAGGCGCTGATCGATGCGCTCGATCGCGACGGTCGGTTGCGCCCAGGAGTACGCCTCTTGGAGCCGACAAGCGGCAATACCGGCGCGGCGCTCGCCATGCACGCCGCGGCGCGCGGTATTCCAATCACCCTGGTGATGCCGGCGAACGCCACCGAAGAGCGGCGCCACGCGGTACGTGCCTTTGGCGCGGAGATCCTGGAGTCACCGGCAGAGGAGGGATCGAATGGCGCCGTTGCACTCGCGCGCCGCATGGCCGCCGAAGATTCCACTTACGTGATGCCTGATCAGTACGCGAATCGCGCCAACCCCGACGTGCACGAGCGTACGACTGCACCTGAGATCCTCGCCGACTGCCCCGAGGTCGACGCGGTGGTCGCTGGGCTCGGCACTGGCGGAACCGCCACGGGGCTCGCGCGCTTCTTCGCGCGCGCGAAGCCGAACGTTGCGGTCTGGGTTGCAGAGCCGATGCCGGGCGAGAAGGTGACCGGCCTGCGCTCGCTCGCCGACGGCTTCACCCCTGAGGTGCTCGACGACACACTCCTTACTGGCCGCATCTTGGTGAGCAACCGCGAGTCGATCGTTGCGGCGCGCGAGCTGGCTCGCCGCACCGGCATCCTCGCCGGCCCATCGACTGGCGCAACGCTCGCCGTTGCACGTCGCATCGCCCGCGACGCTGCGCCTGGAAGCAACATCGTCTTCATCGCCTGCGACGCGGGGTGGAAGTACTTCTCGGCGGGATTCGTCGAGGGGGATCTCGACAACATGGACGATGCCCTCGAAGGCGACGTCTTCTGGTGGTGAGCATCCCGTGACGACACCACTGGCCGCTCGACCAAGCAGCGTTCAACTCACCGCCGCGATCGCCGCAGCAATCCGCGCACACGCTCGCGCCGAATCACCGCGCGAGGCGTGCGGCATCATCATCGGAACCGCCGAAGCGGCGAGTGGTGGAGTAGCCCTGCGCTGGGAGCCGACGCGCAACAGCCTCGGATCACCGACCCTCTACGAGATCGACGCGACGGAGCTGCTGCGCATCAGCCTCGCCGCCGACGACGCCGACGAGGCGATCTGGGGGATCGTCCACTCTCACGTGGCATCGAAGGCGGAGCCGTCGAGCACCGACGTGCTTGTTGCCGGCTACCCCGACGCGCTCTACCTGATCGTCTCGCTCGCTCGGGGCCACGCCGCCCCTGACAGCGCGCCAGGGATCCGCGCCTGGTGGATCCTTGATGGCGAGGCGCACGAGGTCGCCCTCGAGATTTCCTAAGGCGCCAGCACTAGCTCCAGCACCTGGCCTCGGCCAACGTCGAGTATCCAAATGCGCCCATCCTCTGATGCGAAAAGCGCCGACGGCCTGCTCGCATCTCCGAGCGACAGGACCTCCGCAGGCTCTGATCCGACCGCTGCACCAAGCGGCAGCGCAAAGACCCTCGTGTCACAGTAATCAGCAAAAAAGTACTGACCGCGTGCCACTGCTCCGCCGATGATTGAGCAAGCGGGACCATGCCGATATGTCGCGATCGGTGCGAGATAGTCGCGCGGCGGAGTACATGGATTCTTACGGAAACACTCATTCCCCTCCAGGATCGGCCAGCCAAAATTTGGAATCGTCGCGCTTGGGCTGCCGATCTCGCTGATCATCATGCGATCAACCTCCTCGATGGTGTCTTGGCCGACGTCTGCGATCCAGAGGGTGGAGCGCTCCGGGTCGAGCGTGATCCTCCATGGATTGCGAAGGCCGCGCGCGATGACACGCGACTCCGTTGGCGCCTGGCGCACGTCCACGAGGAGAAGCTTGCCAAGGTTGCTTTCGAGGTTCTGCGATGCGTTCAGCGGATCGCCGCTGCCCCCACTATCTCCAGCAGAGACGATCAGGCGTCCGTCTGGCAGAACGACGATGTCTCCACCATTGTGATTGGTGTTGTAGTGGGCGATCGCGATCAGTGGCTCAGAAACTTTGAGGATGCGGTATGGACGTACGCTCAGTGTGGCGGCCACCAGCACCGTGTCACCGTCACTTCTGCGGATGTACGTCGCATACATCTTCAGTTCGTTGGGGGTCGCATCTGCTTTCTCGAGGGCAACGCCGAGAAGCCCTCGCTCTCCAGAGTTGATGACCGATGACGAGAGATCACCAATCTTCTCCACGGTTCCGTTTTTGGCAACGTGAAAGATGCGCCCGTCTTGCGCGCCGACGATCAGGGAACCATCGGGGAGCTCATCGGCGTCGGTAGGGTTTGGGATACCAGATGCATGGATTCGGATGCTCGCCGTCGTGCCCACGGGGGAGCTGCTCGGCTCCTCCGAGACACTAGGGGCCGGAGCGCACCCCCATAGCAACGAGGCGGCGAGCAGCGCCGCCAAAAGCACCCAACTAGCCTTGTAGGTTTGAGGTCGTGGGCGAATCATCCCCATCACAGTACCGAACCGAGGAGTAGTATGTGCGGCGGAACCCTCAAGTGAACCGCGCGGAAGAGTTCGTGGGGCGATCGGGAAACTGAACGCTGCTGCGGCGCCGACGGAGCAACGGTCCGGAACCTCTCAGGCAGATGGACCGCGCGGGGATGGGGACGCTGGAGAGCGTGATGTGCGAAGTGATTCGCACAGCGCGCGCCGACGGAGGAACTTGCGAGCGCTCCATGCGCCGCAGGGATGCTCTCAGGCAGACGGACAGCGGGGCACCGAGGAGGTGCCGTCATGTCCGAAGTGCAGCGAACACACAGCTTCACCGATCGACACATTGGTCCTGACGCGGCCGACGTCGCCGAGATGCTGCGCGTCATTGGTCGCGACTCGCTCGACGCGCTGATCCGCGACACCGTTCCTGCCGGTATCCGTAGCGCCGCACCGCTCCGCGTTCCTGCGGCGCGCAGCGAGGCCGAGGTCGCAGCCGAGCTGCGCGCGCTCGCCGCGTCGAATCGGCCGCTCCGCTCGATGATCGGCCAGGGGTATCACGACACCATCACGCCGCCGGTGATCAAGCGCAACGTGTTGGAGAATCCCGCCTGGTACACCGCCTACACGCCGTATCAGCCCGAGATCGCGCAGGGTCGCCTCGAGGCGCTGATCAACTTCCAAACGGCGATCTGTGACCTGACCGGCATGGAGATCGCCAACGCCTCACTCCTCGACGAGGGGACGGCGGCGGCGGAGGCCGCGGCGCTCTGTCACGGCGTTTCGACGGTGAGCGACGGCAATCTGATCCTCGTCGACGCCGACACGCATCCACAAACGATCGCGGTGCTGCGCACCCGCTGCGAGCCGATCGGCATCACCATTGAGGTCGCGTCACCCGCTGCACTCCTTGCGCGCGCCGCGGCACCACGCGATGGCGAGCGTCCGTATGCGCTCCTCCTCTCGAACCCTGGGAGCTCGGGGGCGGTGCGCTCGATTCGTGCCGATATCGAGGCGGCGCATGCGGCGAAGCTGCTCGTGATCGTTGCGACCGATCCGCTCGCCGCCGTCCTACTCGAGAGCCCCGGAGCACAGGGCGCCGACGTGGCGATCGGCAGCAGCCAGCGCTTCGGCGTGCCAATGGGGAACGGTGGTCCGCACGCGGCATTCTTGTCGACGCGCGACGCGTACAAGCGCGCCCTCCCCGGGCGACTCGTCGGCGTCTCCGTCGACGCCGACGGAAATCCTGCATACCGCCTTACCCTGCAAACCCGCGAGCAGCACATTCGTCGCGAGAAGGCGACCTCAAACATCTGCACCGCGCAGGTGCTCCTTGCGGTGATCGCCGGAATGTATGCCGCATGGCACGGTCCCGACGGGCTGCGGGCGATCGCCGAGCGCGTGCAGCTTCGCGCCGCAACCATCGCGGCTGGCCTCGCCGTGCGTGGCGCCGCCGTCGACCTGAAGCTTCGATCGCAGCAGTACTTTGGTGCGATCGCCATCGAGGCGGGGAGCCCCGCGCGCGTCGACGCACTTGTTGCGGCCGGCGCTGCGGCGGGATTCGAGCTGCGTCGCATCGCCGCGACGGGGGTCGGAATCGCCTGCGATGAGACCACAAGCGAGGCCGACGTTGCGGCGCTCCTCGCCGCCTTCGGCGCTGTAGTGCCATCGGCCGCCGATGCAGTCGCAGTCGCGCGTGGCGCGCTCCCTGCGCCGCTGCGACGGAGCGACGCGATCCTCACACATCCCGTCTTCACACTGCATCGTTCGGAGACAGAGATGTTGCGCTACATCTTCCGGCTCGCCGACAAGGACGTGAGCCTTACCCGTTCGATGATTCCGCTTGGCAGCTGCACGATGAAGTTGAACGCCACCACTGAGATGGAGGCGATCGGCCATGAAGGATTCGCCCGTGTCCACCCGTTCTCTGACCCGGCGCGCCTGCCCGGGTACGCGCGACTCTTCGCCGACCTTGAGTTGTGGCTCGCAGAGATCACCGGCTTCGCCGCGATCAGCCTGCAGCCGAACGCGGGGTCACAGGGCGAGTACGCCGGCCTCTTAGCGATCCGGCGCTGGCACCACTCGCGCGGCGAGAAGGGGCGTGACGTCTGCCTCATTCCAAGCTCCGCGCATGGCACCAACCCAGCGAGCGCCGTAATGGCGGGGTTCCGCGTTGTGGTCGTCGCCTGCGACGAACACGGCAACGTCGATACCGCTGACCTTGCGGCAAAGATTGCCGAACACGCCGACCGACTCGGCGCACTCATGGTCACGTATCCGAGCACCCACGGCGTCTTTGAAGAGGAGATCGTCGCGATCTGCGCCGCGGTGCACGCCGCTGGTGGGCAGGTCTACATGGACGGCGCGAACATGAACGCGCAGGTCGGCCTCTCACGACCGGGAGCGTTCGGCGCGGATGTCTGCCATCTCAACCTGCACAAGACCTTCGCGATTCCGCACGGCGGCGGCGGACCAGGGATGGGACCGATCGGCGTGGCGAAGCACCTCGCACCGTTCCTGCCGGGTCGCGCGCTGAGCGACGAGGGGCGCGTCTCGTCGGCACCGTACGGGAGCGCCAGCATCCTGCCGATCAGCTGGGCGTACATCGCCGCGCTCGGCTCCGAAGGACTGCAGCGCTCCACTGAGATCGCGATCCTCAACGCGAACTATCTTGCGGCGCGACTCGGCGACGCATACCCGATCCTCTACAGGGGGGCGAACGGTACCGTCGCTCATGAGTGCATCCTCGACGTGCGAGCGATGAGCGCGGCGAGCGGTGCAACCGTTGAAGACATCGCCAAGCGGCTCATGGACTTCGGATTCCACGCACCCACTATGAGTTGGCCTGTGGCCGGAACGCTCATGGTTGAGCCGACCGAATCCGAGTCGAAGGCGGAGCTCGATCGCTTCGTCGACGCGCTGCGTGCGATTCGTGTCGAGATCGCGGCGGTTGAATCTGGCTCAATGCCGATTGAGTCGAGCGCGCTACGCAACGCGCCGCACACCGCCACCGACCTGTTGCGCACCGAATGGGCGCGCCCGTACAGCCGCGACGAGGGGGCATTCCCGCTCCCCTGGGTCCGCGCGCGTAAGTATTGGCCACCGGTGCGGCGCATCGACAACGTGCATGGCGATCGCAACGTGGTCTGCGCCTGCCTCCCGGTTGAGGCGTACGCGGTCGCTGCGGGGGAGACGGCGCTACTCTAAGGGCATGACGAAGCTCTGCCTCGCAGGCGCCCGAACAACGGCGACGCGATGAGCGTGTGGCTGAACGGCGTTCGCGCCCTGCTCGATCAACTTGAGGCGACACAGGGGTCCGCGCTCGACGCGCTCGCCGAGGCCGGCGCGAAGTCCATCGCCGCAGGCGGCGTGGTGCACGTCGGCGGGACTGGCCACTCGGCGATCGTGCCGCTTGAGGCGTTTCATCGCGCCGGCGGGCTCGCCGCAATGAATCCACTCTGGGACCCGGCAACGTTGCCGCCGACGGGCGCCCCAGCTGCAACGTTGCTCGAGCGCGACCCTGCGCGCGGGCGCGCCGCCGTCGACGCCGCGGGGATTCGCCCCGGCGAGCTGCTCATCGTGGTGAGCCAGTCGGGGATCAACGGTGCCCCTGTTGAGACCGCGATCGCCGGCGCTGAGTGCGGCGCGATCGTTGCTGCGTTCGTCAGCCTTCCGCACTCCGAAGGGCTAGAGAGTCGCCACCCCTCGGGGAAGCGGCTCGCCCAGGTCGCTTCGATCGT
This sequence comes from Chloroflexota bacterium, assembly GCA_003670745.1. Taxonomy (GTDB): domain Bacteria; phylum Chloroflexota; class Limnocylindria; order Limnocylindrales; family Limnocylindraceae; genus Limnocylindrus. The sequence goes on along the minus strand of QWQR01000028.1, from coordinate 2,459 downwards.
CATTAACACTGGAGTGCCGCGCGGCGACGCGCTGCTGCCGCGCCCGGATGGGAGCAGCGCATTGGCGGCGAGCACAATGCTCTTCACCGCCGCCTGGTACCTCTTCCTTGAACGACTCCTCGCGCGTCTCGATGCGCGCGGCATCGAGACGCCGATCTGGAAGTCGTCGAATGCACCTGGCGGCGACGAGTGGAACGCCCGCTACTTTGCGCGCTTCGCTGATCGTGTCGCAGCGCTCGGGGGGCACGAGTGATGGCGGGGTCGTCGAGCGGCGCGATGCGAGCGATCCGCGGCGACGCGTTGATCGGTGGCCGCATCGTCGAAGATGCGCTGATCGGCTACGACACGCATGGGATTGGAACGATTCGATCTGTCACACGCGCTGGAAGTTCGGCCCTCGCAAAGCGAGCACGACGCGTGCGCGGCCTCATCCTTCCTGGCTACATCGATGTGCACCTTCACGGCGCTGGTGGGCACGACGTGCTCGGTCCCGGTGGCGCAGAGGCGATGCTCATCGCAACACGCGGTGGCAAGAATCCTGAGCGCGACATCGTTGCGGCCCTTCGCTCTCTCGCTGCAACGTGTGCGCAGCATGGATACGCGGCGTTCGTGCCGGCAACGGTGAGCCTACCGATACCCAGCCTGCGCTCCTGGGTCCGCGCGGTGGCCGTCGCGCGCGAAGAGCAGCGCAGCGATGCGCTACGGGGGCGTGCGCGCGGCGAAGCACTCATTCTCGGGGCGCATACCGAAGGGCCGGCGATCAGTTCAGCACGCAAGGGGGCGCACGACCCCGCACTGCTCATTGATGGGGCCGGGCTCCTCGCCGCTCTCCTTGAGCGACCTGCGGATTGGAACGCGCTGCGCATCGTGACGCTCGCTCCTGAGCTGCGTGGCGCCGACGCACTCATCGACCATCTCGTGAAGCGCCGCATCGTCGCTTCCCTCGGTCACTCTGCAGCGACGTACGAGCAGGCAACGGCGGCTTGGGAGCGTGGAGCTCGGAGCACGACGCACCTATGCAACGGCATGGATCCGTTCCATCATCGAACGCCTGGAATGGTTGGCGCTGCACTTGCACAGAGGTCGGCGATGGTAGAGATGATCTGCGACGGCGTTCACCTGGATCTTCGTGTTGCCCGGATGTTTGCCGAGATTCTCGGTGATCGACTCGTTGCAGTCTCTGACGCCTGCCCCGCGGCGGGACTTGGCGACGGCGATTTTATGTTGGGGAGCATGCGCGCTCGAGTTCGCGGCGCACAGGCAACGCTCGCAGATGGGACGCTCGTCGGCTCCGTTTCGCTTCTCGATCGCGCGGTCGTCAACCTCACCGCCGCCGGGATGTCGATCACTTCCGCTGCGCACGCGGCGACACGTGCCCCCGCCGCACTGTTACGCACGCGTGAAATCGGTCAGCTTGCTCCTGGCGCCGCCGCGCGCATGATCGCAGTTGATCTTGCGAGTGGCGTCTTGCTCGAGCGCATCTCCTAAGAGGCAGCCAGCGGTTCGACGCTCGTTGCCTGCTATGCGTTCAGAGAGCGACGATCTCGGGCGCGATTCCAGGCGGTCTTGCCAAGGGCGATTAGCGCGCCGATCCCAAACTTAAAGAGCAGGTCCGCCTCGATGATCTGCGCCATCGTCGACACCCCGTATCCCACCTCGCCGGCGAAGGCGACGACGGTGAAGGTGATCGAGTCGAGCGGCACACTCACCGCGTTACTCGAAAGGACGCGCACCAGCCACGAGCGGCTGCGGAGCGCGTGATAGATCTCGGTGTCGACCCCCTCCGAGAGGAGGATCGCGCCGAACGAGGCAACAAGGAAACGGCCGGGGATGCCGATGATCGCCGCCACCGCAACGTTTGCGATCGCCGCCACGCCGATCATCGCGAGCACCGGCGTGCGCCCGAGCCCGGCGCGGTCGCTCGACTGATGCGCCAGATCGCGCAGGGTGAAGGTCGCGCCGAAGGTGAGCGTTCCTGCTGAGAGCATGCCGAACGCACCGAGGTCGATGAACTTGTCGACGAGCAGGTTGCTCACTGCAACGATCACCGTGTAGGCGGCGGCGAGGGCAACGAGCCAGGCGAGGTGCTGTGGTGGGCGGCGCATCAGTACATCACCGTGCGGGTGAGGTGATGGCGACGATGTGTGGCGTGGTACGCCTTCCAGAGGCGGTAGTCGACTTGGGGTGCGATCAGTTGCGCCGAAGCCGGCCGAAGCGCGTTCATCTCGTCGGTAAGGCGCGTCACGGCGTAAATGGTTGCCGCGCGCAGCTCGACCTCTTCGCTGCTGTCGCGCGAAATCTCAGTGCCGGCGGCAATGCGCGCTGAGAGTTCTGGTGCGTACGAGAAGATCTTCATCACCTCGAAGGCGACGGGAAGGATGTAGTCGGCGAACCCAGTCGCCGTGTGTGGATCACGCACGAGCGCAACGCCATCGCGCGCAAGGCGAAGGTGTAGCGAC
>QWQR01000027.1 GCA_003670745.1 Chloroflexota bacterium | reverse complement strand
GTGATCAGCGGCGGCACAACGATCTACACCGTTACCTACAGCACCTGCACCGTTGACGGCACGCTGCAGCCGCGCATCGTCGCCTCCAGCGCGACAGACGCCGCCGGGAACACCGGCCCCACAAGTCCTGCGACCGCTACCGCAATCACATTTGCCAAGGGTGGCGGCGGTGGCGGCGGTGGCGGTGGTGGCGGCGGTGGCGGCGGTGGCGGCGGTGGCGGCGGTGGCGGCAGCCCGACCCCGACGCCAACTACAACCCCGTCGTCGACCCCGTCGCCGACTCCGACGCCGACTGCTACTCCGACGCCGACTCCAACCGCTACTCCGACGCCAACTGCAACCCCGTCATCGACCCCAACCGCTACTCCGAGCGCAACGGCCGTTCCGACACCGTCGTCAGGGGCGACACCGTCGTCGGGCCCAACTTCGCAACCGGAGAAGAGTTGGCGTCCAGACTATTCGCCGGGCGCATCCGAGGCGCCGCAGGTAGTGCCGTCGGCGGCGCCGACCGATTCGCCTATCCGTAAGACAGATAAGCCAAAGGTGAGCGTCAAGGACACTGCTGCCGGGAACCGCTTGTATGTCAACGAGCGAACCTCATCGAGCTTTGTTGCGGCATCGATCCCGTCCATCCAGCAGGCGATTAGTAGCCCGGGAATCTGGATCAGCGGCTTGCTAGCCGCCATCCTGCTCGCGTTCGCCGCCATCCTCCTGGATGCACCGTTTAACTGGATCAAGCGACGTATCAAGGACATTTATTCGCGCATCATCGCGTACGTGCAGCCAAAGGATCGCGGAGCACGACTCTGGAGGATCTTCGGGATCAGGGTTGACGTCTTCCCGTTCCTGCTGATCGGCCAGCTCATCGCTGCACTCAACGCGCCGTTCGACGCAATCCCGCCGCTCCCTCAGCTCATCCTCGGCTGCGTGTACGGCGCGATCGCCGCCCTCATCATCCATGTGCTAACCAAGTGGCCAGTGATCCGCCTACAAAGGATTGAGAACAACGACGGAGGCGAGATGCGGGGGCAGTGGTTGAGCATCGGTCTTGCGCTCGCCGCAGTGGTATTTGCGCAGTCATTCGGACTCGCCCCTGGGCTGATCGTTGGAATCTTCATTACGCGCCACTTCCGGAAGAGCCTGGACGAGAGCGGGGCGGCGCGGAGCTCGTGGCACCTCTCCCTAATGTTGATTGCCGTCTCCCTTATCTCGTGGCTCGCGCTGGATTGGACCGCACAACTGTTGGCTGATCCAGAGGGGCCGCTACGAATCATTGCTGACACCGTGCTAGGAACCTTGGTCGTCGCCGGCAGTCAGGGCCTGGTCTTAACGCTGCTCAATCCTGCGGAGGAGGACTCCAAGGCTCTTCGCCACCGCTCGATCCTGCGCTGGGTCCTTGCGCTGGCTGGAGGCACGACGATGATGATTGCCATTCTGGTAAACGGAGGAGCCTCAGAGGGAGTCTTCTCGCCCCACGTCACGTTCGAGCAGTTGCGTGGGCTGATCATCTCTAGTGTGGTGCTCTTTACTGCCCTGCTGCTCTTCCAGCGGGTCATTAGCGCAAGGGCTGCGAGCAAGCTTGCCCGCCTCGCCTCCTCGGCAACGCTTTCGAAAGAGGATCGAGATCAGCTGCGCTACCTCGCTTAGTTAGCGCGCGCGGGCAGCCAGCTGGTAGAGCGCGTACCTTCCAAGACAGCGCGACCTGAGCGCTGTGCCTCATGTGGGATGGGGCCAGACGAGGGGTCGGCAAATTGGTAGGCTAGGTCCGCGCGCGGGAGTAGCTCAGTTGGTAGAGCACTTGCCTTCCAAGCAAGATGTCGAGGGTTCGAGCCCCTTCTCCCGCTCCACTTTCCCTGATGCTTTTTGTGGTGCGCTGAGTCTCGCTCGTCGGCGAGGCCTTGCTAGTCGGCGAGGATCGTGCGCGCGACGCGCTTTGCGAGGGCAAGCACCGTGACCATTGGATTGACACCGATCGCGGTGGGGAAGAGTGACGTGTCGGCGACGTAGAGACCCTTCACGACCCCCTTGCGCGGATCGGTCGCGGCGGGGCGGCTGGTTGAGCGCACGCGGCCCCACGGATCGCACACGTGATCGTTTGGATCAGCGCCCATGCGCGCCGTGCCCATTTGGTGCGCGGAGAAGACGGTGCCGCGGTTCGGCGCGAAGTCAAACTTCTGCAGCTTGGTGAGCATTGCGGCGAAGGCGTCGGCGCCGTCGTCGCGGCGCCAGGCAATGGGTGGCGAACCTGCGGCGATCACCTCGCTTGCGCCGGCCGCCTCGGCGATCTGCGCCAGCGATCCGAGGGCGTGGCGTAGGCCGCGCTCGTCGCGCGCCGTGGTGCGGTAGTCGATGCGCGGGAAGCCGCCCTTGGTGCGACTCACCGTGCCGCCACCGTCGTCTTTGACGATTGCCAAGAAGGGGGCCATGTTCGGTGCGAGTGCCATGAGGCGCTCATGTTCTGGGCGGCTCGTCCACGGAATGCCGAGCGCCAAGAGGCCCGGGTGACCAGGGGCGCTCTCAATGATGTAGCCGTTGCGGTCGGCGGTTGGGGCGATGAACTGCTCGCTCTTCGCCGCCTGCATCGTGCCCTGCCACATGCCAACACGATCAGGGAAGGCGCCGGCAACGAGGCTCACCGGATGCAGACGTAGGTTCTGACCGACGGCGGGGTGATGAATGCCGCTCTGCTGCAGCAGGAGCGGCGTGCGAAGTGCGCCACCAGAGACGACGACCGTCTTTGCCACGATCTCCATCTCGCGTGGGGTGCCGGCGAGCGTGCCAACGGTGACGCGCGCGCCGCGCACGATCCCGTCTTCGATCAGGAGGCGATCGGCGCGACAGTCGGGGAGGAGGCGCGCCCCAGCGGCCGCCGCCTCGTTGAGGTGCAGGCGCAGGCTCGACTGCTTGGAGCCAGCGCGACAGCCGAAGGGGCAGGTGCCGCAGTCGCCACACTCGCCGCGGTTGATGTTGATGCGCTCGCCGCTCCAGCCGAGCTTCGTTGCGCCGCGCAGAATGGCGTCGTCCTTTGGCGGAACGTCGAGCGACTCTCGTGCGCCGATCTCTTCGAGCACGGCGCTCAGGTCGCGGGTGAAGGCTGCGCCGTCGACCCCCTCAAGGCCGTGACGCGTCGCCCACTCATCGCGCACGTTTCCGGGCACGGGGATCGAGGTCATCCAGTTCACCGTGGTGCCACCGCCAACGGTGCCGCCGGCGAGGATCGCGATGTGTGCGTCGGAGCTCGCTGTGAATCCCGAGTCGAGGTAGAGCCGCTGATAGGCGTCGAGCTCGCGCGTCGGGAAGGTTCGCTCGTCGTACAGCGCGCCCGCCTCAATCACGAGCACCTCGCGGCCGGCCTTGGCAAGGTCGCGCGCAACAGAGCCGCCACCCGCGCCGGAGCCAATCACCAGCACCTCGATGCCAATGCGCGTTGCACTCCCTGGATCAAATGCGACGAGGCCCGTTGGCTGGGTCGTGACCTTGTTCGGCTTCGGGTCGTAGCCGATCTCCTTGAGTCGATCGCGCACCTTTGAATCGGCGGGCGTCTCGGCATCGGCGTAGGCGAGGAACGAGAGGAGCTTGCGAAAGACCGACGCTGCAGAGCGCAGGAGCGGCACCCGATGCTGTACCCAGGCGCGCAGGTAGGCGTCGCGACTTGTCGGGCGCAGGGCGGTGAAACGCACCGGTCGCCCAGCAAGCAGTAAGCCGCCGGCGCGCGAATCGAGGAGGCGCAGGACGAGCCGGAGTTGGTCAATCTGTGCTGGGTCGACAAGGCTGCCGAGCGCCTGCTCCGCCGCGGCGGCGCGTTCGGCGCCGCCCCCCGAAACGAAGGCATCGGCGAGGGCGGCGAGGGAGCGTCGCTCCCGTGCGGTGAAGACCCCCTCGGTCGCGGCTTTGCGCTGCTTCGCCATGGGCGCATCATGCCTCAGCGGGGTGGGGGTCGCACCGAGCGCCGCACGGCTGCGGTAGGATCTCGGCATTGGCGCGTGGCCAAGCGGTAAGGCACCTGCCTCTGGAGCAGGGGATCCTAGGTTCGAATCCTAGCGCGCCAGCCAATCCTCTAGCGCTGCGATGAACGCGGCAGGGTCCTCCTCGAACGGCACATGGCCGATGCCAGGGAGCACCACGTACGTGGCAGCGGGGAGCGCGTCGCGCAGCGACTCGCCCGCGGTGATCGGCACCCAGCTGTCTTCAGAGCCCCAGAGAATCAGCGTGGGGATCGGTGCGCCAGCGCGCGACACAATCTGCGCGATTGGTTGAGTGAGAGCGTTCTTGCTCCCGTCTCGCAGCACGCCGAGCAGCGCGGCGTCCCACTCTGGGAGTCGTGACGCGGCTGCATATCCGCGGATCATCTCTGGCGTTGCGGCGGACTTCACGGCGAAAGCAGAGCTGAGCAGTTCGCCGAACGTGGCTTCAGTAAATGCACTGCGAATCAAGATGCGAGCGGCGCGTCGGAGAGGCGGGGCTTGCAGGGCCGAAGTTGCGGGACTGTCGCCGAAAGATGCGCCGATCGCAGCGTCAATCAGTGCGAGTCCACGCACGCGTTCGGGCGCGAGTGCGGCGATCCACGAGACGACGTTCCCTCCCATGCTGTGCCCTGCGAGCACCGCCTGCTTGATCTGCATCTGGTCCATCACGGCAAGAACAAATCTTGCGTGAGACGCGTGATCATACGCACCACCCCAGCCCTTCTCCGCGAGCCCGAACCCTGGAAGGTCAAGCGCAACTACGTACCAGCCGCTGGCGGCGAGCGGTTCCATGACGTGTCGCCAGCCGAAGGTGCTCCCGCCGAAACCGTGGATCAGGACGAGCGCTGGATCGCTGCTGCGGCCCGCGGTTGCAACCACGGTGCGGCGTCCCTCAACGCTGACGACCGTGGCGTTTGGCGCGGCGCCAGTGGCAAGGAGTGATTCAGCGCTGGCGTCCGCCCCCGCCGGAACATCCAGCAGGAACGGAATCAGGGCGAGGACGAGGAGCCCCTGGACGAGCCGCCGAAGTGCTGTTCTCACCTGCCAAGTATCGCTCAGCCACGTACCTCTTGCCCGCACCTCTTGGTAGCATTGCGGCATGGAGACCCCGCGCGTGCTCTTTCTCTGCACCCACAACTCGGCGCGATCGCAGATCGCCGAGGCGCTGCTGCGCGCGCACGGCCGAGGGCGCGTAGAGGTCGAGAGCGCCGGCACCGAGGCGACACACGTACGGCCACTCGCCTTGCAGGTGCTCGAGGAGATCGGGATCGACGCGTCGGCACAAACGAGCAAGACGCTCGAGCGATTTATTGATGAGGCCTTTGATTACGTGATCACCGTGTGCGATGCGGCGAACGATGCCTGCCCGACGTTCCCGAACGCGGTGCACCGCGACCACTGGTCGCTCCCCGACCCCTCGAAGGTCACGGGGAGCGAGGAGCAGCAGCTTGAGGAGTATCGCGCGGTGCGCGACGAACTAGAGATGCGCATCGGGAAGCTCTTGCGCGAGATCGCCCCCGCGTAAGGAATGCGCCGCGGCGCGCTCGCGCGCTAGCGGCGGACGGGGGCGCTGCGGCGGTTCATACGCGTCATCGTCGCCTTGGCAACGAGGTCGCGCGGGAAGTCCAAGAGAATCGGCTCGTATCCGACGGGGATCTCCATGAAGAGTCCGGCTTTCGTGAGCTTGCGCACCAGTGCGAGCTTCTCCATCTCGTTGGGGGCGACGAAACTCACCGCCTCGCCGAGGGCGCCGGCACGACCGGTGCGACCGATGCGATGCACGTAGTCCTCGGGGTCGAACGGCAACTCGTAGTTGATAACCGCGGGGAGACCCTCGATGTCGAGGCCGCGCGCGGCAACGTCGGTGGCGACCATCACGCGCGCCTCGCCCGCCTTGAATGCGGCGAGCGCCTTGTTGCGCTGCTTCTGGTCCTTGTCGCCGTGGATCTCCACCACGTGGTGGCCGTCACGATGCAAAAAGTCGCCGAGACGATTCGCCTCAACCTTGCGGTTCACGAAGACGAGCGCCTGCTCCCAGTTTCGCGTGCGCAGCAGGTCGCTCAGCAGCGCGCGGCGGCGACGATCGTCGACCGGCATGATCACCTGACGCACGTTCTCATTCGTTTGGTTTCGACGCGCCACCTCGACGGTGACCGGGTCGATGAGGAAGTCCTGCGCCAGCGCGCGGATCGGCTCCGAGAAGGTTGCCGAGAAGAGGAGGCTCTGTCGCTGCTTTGGGATGAGCGCGAGGATGCGCTTCAAGTCGGGCATGAAGCCCATGTCGAGCATGCGGTCCGCCTCGTCGAGCACGAGCACCGAGACCTGCGACAGGTTCACCGTCTTCGACCCTGCGTGGTCGAGCAGGCGACCCGGCGTCGCGATGAGGATCTCGAGCCCCGCGAGCAGCATCTTCTGCTGCGGTGGCATCGGCACGCCGCCGTAGACCACGCCGCTGCGCAGTGGCAGGAACTTGCCGTAGGTGGCGGAGCTCTCGGCGATCTGCACGGCGAGCTCGCGCGTTGGCGTGAGCACCAGGGCGCGCACGGGGTGACGCGCGGGGCTCGGCGACGGTGTTGCGAATGGCTTCAGTCGATGCAGGATCGGCAGCACGAACGCGGCGGTCTTGCCGGTGCCGGTCTGCGCGGCACCGAGCAGGTCGCGGCCTGCGAGCACGTGCGGGATCGCCTGCTCCTGGATCGGGGTCGGTTCGGTGTACCCCTCGGCTTCAACGGCGCGGAGGAGCTCGGGGGCTAGTCCTAGGTCGGCGAAGGTGGGCATCAGTGGAGCCAGCGTAGCGGAGAGCGGGGGCTGGGGTGCGATGATCGGGGGGTGACGAAGCAGGAGACACTCCTCGGCGCACTCGCCCCGGCGGCACCGCTCGCCGCCCGCATGCGTCCAGCGACCCTCGACGAGGTTGTCGGCCAAGAGGCGCTCATCGGTCCAGGCGCACCGCTTCGTCGTCTTTTAGAGCGTGGGGAGTCACCGTCACTCCTGCTCTGGGGCCCGCCAGGAAGCGGCAAGTCGACGCTCGCCGCGGTGATCGCCGCAACGGTGCGGGCGGTACCGACCAGCCTCTCCGCCACGAGCGACGGGGTTGCCGAGGTGCGCAAGGCGGTCGCGGCGGCGGCGGAGCGTCGCGCGCACGGCGAGCAGACGCTGCTCTTTATCGACGAGCTCCACCGCTTCAGTCGTACCCAGCAAGATGCACTGCTGCCACACGTTGAGGCGGGGACCATCATCTTGATCGGCGCCACCACCGAGGCGCCGCCGCGCGCCGTATCGCCGGCGCTCCTTTCGCGTCTCCGCACCTTTAGGCTCGCACCGCTCAGCGCCGAAGAGCTCGACGCGTTGCTGCTGCGTGCGTTGAGTGATCCGCGCGGCTTTGGTGGTGCGCTGCAGGTGAGCGACGATGCGCGACGACAACTCGTCGGCTACGCCTCAGGAGATGCGCGACGCTTGCTCACGTTGCTCGAGATGGCGGCGCTCATGACGCCAGCAGACGGTGAGGTGACACCGCGTGAGGTACTTCTCGCCGCGCAGGATCGCAGCCTGCCGTACGACCAGTCTGGCGTCACCTCAGCGCTGATCAAGAGCATTCGCGGCAACGATCCCGACGCGGCGATCTGGTGGCTCGCCACGGCGCTTGAGGGGGGCGAAGATCCGCGCATCATCGCGCGGCGACTCCTTGTCTCGGCGTCGGAGGATGTGGGGAACGCAGATCCTGCGGCGCTCTCACTCGCCGTCGCCACCGCGCAGGTGGTTGAACTCGCGGGAACACCAGAGTGCGAATACGCACTGGCGCAGGCCGTTGCCTACCTCGCCGCCGCACCAAAGTCGCCGCGCGCCGGCGAGGCGCTCGCCGCGGCGCGTGAGCGCATTGCGACGAACGGGCAACTCCCCGTTCCTGGCCACCTGCGCGCCGCGGCAAAAACGTATCAATCACCGCACGCCGCCGGTGAGCCGTTTGACCTTGAGCAGCGCTATCTCCCCGCAGAGCTCGGCGCAGTGCAGTTCTATGATCCATCTGGGAGCGGCGCCGAGGCGGTGCTGCGTGATCGAATCGCGTCGCTGCGTGCGGCGCGCAAGGGCGCAACGGCGCGTAGCGAGAAGGAGTGATCCCAATGATCTTCGCAGCAGCAGCCGCAGCAGTGACGGGACTCGTTCCACTTCACGCACTCGGCGATCGATTCAGCTCGCCGCTGCCACTCATCGCCTACCTCGCCGGCGCGTGCGCCGCGGTCGCCGCAAGCATCTTGATCGCCCTGCGCCGCGACGCGCAGGACTCTGCGCGCAGTGCATCACGTGCCACGAACGCCAGCGCGCCTCGCCCACTCCCGCGCGGCGTGGAGCGACTCTTAGGTGCGGCGGGGCTCCTCGGTTGGATCTGGATCGGTGCAGTGCTGCTCTTTGGCGGAAGCGAGGGTGAGCGCGTCGATGATCTGCTCCTCTGGGTCTACGGCTGGGTCGGCATCGCCTATCTCTCAATGCTCCACCCCGACGTGTGGGCGGCGATCGATCCGAATCGACGCATCGCGCGTCTCGTGCGCACGATGCTGCGCCGCACCACGAACGCTGAGCAGGGCCCCGCGCGACGTTTTGATGGCCGTACAGTCGGCGCGGCGTCGCTCGTTGGCGTTGTGGCGATCATCTGGCTCGAACTTGTCGCGACCGGCGGTGGTGGCGGAGCGATCCTGCTCTACGCGCACGCACTGCTCGCCGTTTGGGTGATCACCGGGCGCGTGGGCGCCAGTGACCCGGACGCGTGGGCGGCGGCAAACGATCCGCTCACCGCTTGGTTCTCGATGATTGGGGCGCTGCGCATGCGGGGCCTGAACTGGAGTGCAACTGGCGCGATCCTCACCTCCGTCGCTGTTGGATCGGTGATCTTCGACGGGCTCTCGCAGGGGCAGCTCTTCTTCGACCTCTTTGGTGTGCCGGCCGCCCCCGAGCGCACGATCCTCTTGCTGGCGTGGCTCGCTGCGATCGCGCTGCTCGCAGTGATCGCGATGCGACTCGCCGCGGGACGCGCCTGGGCAACGGCGCTCGGTGAAGGGCTCTTGCCCGTCGCCGCCGGCTATCTCATTGCGCACTACGCGAGCTGGCTCCTTATCGCTGGCCAGCGCATCGTCGTTGCAGTGGGCGACCCGCTGCAACGGGGGAGCGACTACTTCGGCACCGCCTGGTTCGAGCCCTCTGGCGCCTTCATTCCTGGCGCCGCGGTCTGGGCGCTGCAACTCGTTGCGGTGATCGGCGGACACGTGCTTGGCGTCTCGCGCGGCCACGCCGCGGTGCTGGCGGCACGGCGCGCCGATGGCTCCTCGCGTCGCACGCTGCTCCTCGCTCAGATCCCTCTGGCGATCTTCGTTCTCGCCCTCACCCTTGTGACCCTCTGGTCACTTGGCCAGGTGGTGGTCGCGGCCGAATAGGTTCCTGGCTACGCGAGGCCGTGCGCGAGCAGGAGCGGCTTGTCGGCGAGCAGCTGCTCGGTTGGCGCGTCGGCAACGATGCGGCCGCCGTCGATCACGATGCTGCGCGGGAATGTGGCGCGCGCGAGCTCAAGGTCGTGGGTACTGACGATGAGCGTCTGGCGCAGCGTACCGAGGAGTTCGATCAGCTCGCGACGACCGCGTGGGTCGAGCCCCGCCGACGGCTCGTCGAATACGAGCACGCTCGGCTCCATGGAGAGCACGGTCGCGAGCGCGACGCGCTTCCGCTGGCCGATTGAGAGGCGCATCGGCGGGCGGTTCGCGAGCTCCAGCGCGCCGACCGCGGCGAGCGCCGCCTCAACGCGATCGTGCACCGCTGCGGCGTCGAGTCCCATATGGATCGGGCCGAAGGCGACGTCTTCCCAGACGGTCGGGCTGAAGAGCTGATCGTCGGGATCCTGAAAGACGAGACCGACCTCGGCGCGAATGCGGCCGATCGTCTTATCGCCGACCTCCATACCTGCAACGTGCACAGATCCGTGTGTCGGTCGATGGATGCCGTTGAGGTGGAGCATCAGCGTGCTCTTCCCCGCGCCGTTGGGCCCGAGGAGGGCCACCTTCTCGCCGCGGGCGATGTGCAGGTCCATGCCGCGAATCGCCTCGGTGCCGTCGGGGTAGCGGAAATGCAGATGCTCGACGTGAATCCAGTGGTCGTCACCGGTAGGTTCGCCGTCGTGTCGGTGCGGATGCGCGTGCGCCGCGGGGAGGCCACTGCTGCTCTGCACGTGCGAGTGATCGTGGGAGTGGCCGTGGTCGCTCATCGTCACATCCTCGGCAGCACTGCGCCTGCGACCGTAATCAGCGCGAAGAGCGCAACGGCAAGTCCGCTCTTCGCTGCGACGTGCGGATCGCGCTCGCGGAGCGCGCCGAGCGAGAGCGACCCGGTTGCGCCACGCGCGTTAGCAGCCTCCTCCACGCGTGCCGCGCGCGCATAGGCGCGCAAGAAGAGTGCGCCGGCGAGGTTGCCAGTAACGCGTGCGCGCCACGGGATCGTTCCACCGATGCGCTCGCGAGTGGTGCCGAGTGGGCTCGCCGATCGCGCCGATCGCGCCCGTAGCATGCGCGATGCCTCGCCGCGCAGCAGGTCGAGGTAGCGCACCGTCAGGCCGGCGCCGGTCGCCAGTGCGTCGGGGAGTCGCAGCGCGCGCAGCGAGCCGACGATGCTCTCGATCGGATGCTGTCGTACGAGCAGGATCGCGAGCTGTACCGAGATCCAGGCCTTCGCCGCTGCGGTGAGCAAAATGCGCAGCCCAGCACCACTGATGCTGATGCTTGCCGACCCGACCGTTCCGTTCCAAAGGATCTCATCACTACGGGTGAAGAGCAGCGGCAGCGCGGCGAGGACGAAGGGGAGGGCGATGGCACCGCGCCGCGCAAGGGCGAGCGGGGCGATCCCGCTAAGCGCCGCCGCGGTGGCGACGCCGAGCCAGACCACGGCGTAGGCGAGGTAACTCCCCGCCGGCAGGAGCGCGATAGCAAGTGCTACGCAGAGTGTCGTGATGATTGCCGCACGCGCGTCGCGCTGGCCCGGTCCGCGCAGCAGGCTCATTCGCCCCTCCGTCGCGCGGCGATCTTGCTGAGGCCAACGAGGAGCGCCGCAACGATCAGCACGCCGAGGAGACCCGCGACCACCGTTGCGATTGGCCCCTCAAACCCAGGGATGCTGTAGCCGGCGAAGAGTTCAAACGGCGCAGCGCTGCCCTTTGATGAGAAGCCGAGGTCGTGCGCGATCTTCATGAGGCCGTCGGGGCTCGCAGAGGCGAAGAGGCTCGCGCAGAGCACGACGGTGACGATCACTCCTGCAGCGGCGACGAGGCGCCGCGCGGGGGAGGCGCTCGTCCCCGCATCGCGCGCCTGATGTGTGCGCAAGATCTCCGGCGCGCTCGCCGCGACGAAGCTGAGTGCCGCAACGCTGATGAGCGCCTCGCCGATCCCGATCAACGCGTGAGTGCCGAGCATCGCCGGGAGGCCGAGGCGAATGTCGGTGGTGCCTGAAAGGCCGAGCTGCAACGTGGTGAAGCCCGCCGCCGCCATCACCGAGAGCCACGCCGCAACACCGACGCCGATGAGCGCTGCGAGACGCGTGCCGCCGAGCGTGGCACCAATTCCGCGCGCGACGAACGTGCCACCCAGCGTGCCGATGACACCCATGTTGAAGGTGTTCGCCCCGAGCGCGAGCAGCCCGCCGTCTTGAAAGAGGAGCGCCTGGATGCCGATCACGGTCGCCATCACCACACTCCCTGCCCATGGGCCGAGCAGGTACCCGGCGAGCACGCCGCCGAGGAGGTGACCGCTCGTTCCCGCCGCGACGGGGAAGTTGAACATTTGCGCGGCGAAGATGAAGGCCCCCGAGATCCCCATGAGGATCGTCTGCGGCCCGGCCGTCGAGTTTCGGTCGCCGATCTTTCGGAGCGCGATGCCAAGCACCAGTGCGGTTGCAAGCCAAAGGGCGAGCGCCACCTGGGGGGCGAGGAATCCATCGGGGATATGAAGGAGCGGTAGCACGGGGTGATTCTATCGCAACACGTTGCAATAAGGGGCGCTATCCTGCCCCCATGGCCAACGGCGCTCAGAAGGAACGCGTTTCTGGTTCGCTCACCGCGGGCTCACTCACTGCGCGCCTCCAGGCCGCTGTGCGCGAGCGCGGACAGCGCTGGACCGAGCAGCGGCAACTGATCGTTGACGTGCTCGCCGCATCCGACGGCCACGCGACCGGCGCCGAACTCGTGGAGCGCGTGCGCCAAGACGATCCGAGCGCCACGCCGTCAACGGTCTACCGCACCCTCGACCTCCTTGAGGAGCTCGGCCTGGCGCGACATCACCACGGCCCTGACGGGCGCGAGACCTACCACCTAGAAGAGACAACGGAGCACGGGCACCTTCACTGTCGTGGCTGCGGTGCCGAGCAGGAGTTAGACGCCGCCGCCGCCGCGCCGATCTTGAAGGCGATCACGGGGGCGACCGGATTCAGCGCCGACCTCGATCACCTCTCCCTGCAGGGGCTCTGCGCCACCTGCCGCGCAGATCAGAAGGGGTAGCGGGGGAGTAGACTCGCGTGGAGCGGCGCGCCTCTCGCGCCACAAGTAGATAAGGACGGTTCCATGGCCGAGAAGTTGAAGATCACGTACGCCACCCTCTCCGACTCCAACGAGGAGATTCATAAGGGGTATGAGGCGGGGCTCGCCGAGGCGCGAACGCTGCTTGGCGCGAGTTACGGCAACTTCATCAACGGGAAGTGGATCACCGACGGCGCAACCTTTGAGAAGCGCACGCCGATTGACGGCTCACTCGTTGGAACCTTTACTAAGGGCGATCGCAGCACGGCGAAGAGCGCAATTGCCGCCGCCAAGGCCGCCTACCCAGCATGGTCGGCGCGACCGTGGGAAGAGCGCGTCAAGTTGATCC
>QWQR01000026.1 GCA_003670745.1 Chloroflexota bacterium | reverse complement strand
CTCTTTTACGCATACGGATCACTTCGTATTCAGGAGCTCGTGCGCGCCAGTGGTGGCGGCGACGGGTCGTCGTACGTGGCGCTCGCCGCAACCATTGCCGCAACCGTTGAGATCCCCTTCTTCCTCGCCGGAGCTGCGATCGCTGCGCGACTCGGCCTGCGCGCCCTTTACGTGATGGGCCTACTCGGGATCGGCGTCTGCAGCGTGATCTACGCGCTCTCACCATCGGCCGAGTTGCTCGTGGTCGCTCGCGGCCTCATCGGCATCGGCTACTCAGGAATGTTGCTCGCCAGCGTGCTGAGCATTCGCGCGATCGTCCCCGACGAACTGCAGGCGACCGGTCAGGCGCTCTTTCAGAGCGTCTCGTACGGCCTCGCGATCGCCATCGCCGCACTCGCTGGCGGGTTGATCTATGGGGCGATCGGCTCCGCGCCGCTCTTCGCCCTTGCGGCGCTGATCCTCTTCGCCTGCATCCCGCTCGCCCTGCGCGTCGCTGCGCGCTAACGCACTAACGCGCTAACGCGCGTCGCCGCGGCCGTGCGCCGCTACTTTGCGGCGAACGTCTCCAGCAGCATCGCCACAAAGCGGCGGGCGTCGGCGTTAAAGGCGATTGCCGCGTTCGGCTCCTTGCGACCGCGGCCGTGCGTGTCGATCACGGTTCGGCCAACGGTGAGTTCACCAGAGACCTCAACCGCCACATGATGTCGACGTGTCGTGACGATGCTCGGCTCAACGAGCGCCGCAACGCAGAGCGCATCATGCACGGGGGCTGACTCGGGGACGACCATCTTCTGGCTGTACTCGTAGCCGGCGACGCGCTTCTGAATACACGCGGCGGCGCCGATACCAGCCGGCGTTCCGAGCGCCTCGAGTGCGGTGCAATCAGCGCGGGTGACGAGCGCCTTGTGCGTTGCGTCGAGCGGCACGAGTAGCACGTCACGGAATCCTGCGGCGAAGACGCTCGCCGCCGCCTCGGGATCTGCCCAGATGTTGAACTCCGCCGATGGAGTCTCGTTCCCCACCTCGTGTCCGCCGCCCATGATGATCAGCTGCGGCACCCACTCAGCGAACTTCGGCTCGAGCGCGACCGCGGCGGCAATGTTGCTGAGCGGCCCGATCGGCATGAGGGTGATCGGTTGCGTAGCGGCGCGATACGTTTCAATCAGCCACTCGACCGCCTTTGTTGAAGCGGCTGGGCGGTCGCTTCGTTCAATTGGCAACCAGGTGCCGTGCGGATCATCTGCGGAGTCGGCGGTAAAGCGGCGCTGCGACGGGAACGCCGAACGCACTATCGGGCGCGCGAGCCCCGCATGCACGGGGATCTCGCCCCTGCCGACAAGGTCGAGCGTTGAGATGCTGTTGATCGTCGTCGCCTCGAGCGGGGCATTGCCGAAGACGGTCGTCACGCCGATAAGATCGAGGGCCGGGTGCAGCGCCGCGAGCATTAGCGCCACGGCATCGTCGGTGCCGGTGTCGCAGTCAATGATCAGCTGGCGGCGCTCGCTCATCGCAGGAGCATACGCCCTCACCGTGCGCGGCAGCCATGCGTCGCAGAGCGACGGTACGTGGGCGATACGCGATTGGGGCTCACCATTCCCACGGGGCTTCTGCAGCGCCGCTGCGGCCCCATAGGGAGGGTCCATGAGGAGTGACGCCCAGGTTCGCGTTGATCGACCGCTGCTCGAAGAGCACCTAGCAGCGCTTCCGCCGAGCGGCTTGGCGCTGATCGCAGGGAGCGCAGGGTACGGAAAGAGCAGCGCTGTTGCATCGTGGTGCACGAGGTCGGGGGAGCCGACGCGCTGGCTGCGCGCCGCTCGCGATCTTCACGATGCGTTGACTCTTGCTGTCGACGAAGACGAAGGGATTCGGCTGCCGAGGCTCGCGCGCGCGATGCGTCGTAACGCCGACACCGGCGCAGGGATCGCCGCGCTGCTCGGCGACCTTGGCGCTCTAGGCGGTGGCCTGACGCTCGTCATTGACGACGCAGACCGTCTCGCCGGCGAGGCTGAAGGGTTGGCAACGCTGCGTGCGATTGCGGAGCGTGCGCCGGATCGCTCGCGCGTGATCTTGATCGGCAGGAGGGTCGCCGGCCTGCGTCTCGCCTCAGCACGGGCGCGACGTTCCGTCGTTGAGATTGGCGCGCAGGCGCTTCGCCTCTCGCCGCTGCAGGCGCGCCAGATCGCTGAGGCGCGTGGCTGGAGAGGTGCACCAACGCTCCTCGAGGAGCTGCGACGATCGGCCGCTGGCAACGGCGGTGTCGTCGCTGCGTGGACTACGGCGAGGGCAGGAGACCCAGAGTTTGAGGTTCACGACTTCGTGCGTCGCGACGTTGTGGGGGGCAGCGCCCCAACGCTCCGTCGACTTGCGTCGCGCGAGGGCGCAGCAGACATTGAGCTCCTTGAATCTCTTTGGAGTGAAGGGTTGCTCCTCGCTCCCGCGAGTGAGGACGAACTGGGCGGGGAGGGGTGGTCTCTCCCCCATGTAATCGCCGATGCGCTACAGCTTTCTCCCGAGCCGTTCTCGCATATCACCCGTGGTGAAAAGGCACGGCGGCTTGAGCGCCACCGCAGCGCTACGCCGGCGGAGCCGAGCCAGGAGCGGGTGCAGGTTCGCGATCTTGGGCCGATCGAGATCCTCGTAGGAAATGTACGGCTCGACGGCACGCAGATTCGGCCTCGATCGCTCGCGCTTCTCCTCTTCTTGGCAACACGCCCGCGCCACACCGCGACGCGCGAAGAGGTGATCGAGGCGCTCTGGCCCGACGCGGAGCCTGAGGGTGGCGTGAACTCCTTAAACCAAGCGATCTACCACTTACGGCGAGCGCTCGACCCGGCGTATGACGACCGGCCCACAGGGGAGGCTGCTGCATATGTGCGGCATGAGTCAGAGGTCGTCTCAATGCATCCAGAGCTCGTCTCGTTCGACTCGGCGGCGGCGCTGCGCGGGATCGACGCAATTCGTCGGCGCGCTAGTGCCGAAGAGCTCGATGTGATCCTCGACCTCTATCGCGGTCCCTTCGGCGCGGACCTGCCATTCGAAGGGTGGGCGACGGAGCACCGTGATGCGATTGAGGTGGGGATCGTTGCCGCCGTGGAGCGCGCGGCGATCGCTGCGCACGATGCTGGAGAGATTGATCGCGCGATTGACATCGTCGGGCGTGCGGTACGCATCGATCCTGCAAACGCCGACCTCGCCGAGAGCCTGGCGATGCTGCTCGCTGAGGTAGGTGCCGTTGCGGCATCTCGCCGTGCCGCCAATCGCGCGAGCGGGATGTTGCGTGAAGTTGGCGTGGAGCCGCCGCTCGAACTGGTGCGGCTCACCCGCCCCGTGAGCGACGCTCGGCGGCACGAGCAGCGCTGAGCGCACAGGCAGCGGAGGCGAAGACGGTGAGCCCGTAAGAGAGGCACCAGACGCACCACGCGCCGATGAGGAGCGCCTGGATGGCGATGAGTCCGAGCTCAATCATCGCCCCCACCGTGGCGGCAAGTACCCAGAGCGCAAGGGCGCGCTCATCGCCACTGCGCGAGTGGAGCACCGTCGTGCTGAAGAGCAGCATGGAGCCGAGAAGCCCCACCGCAGCGACAGGGATCGGCCCGATGCTCGACCAGGCCGACGTCTCTACCGTCGCACATCCGCCAAAGGGTCCAAGCGCTGGGCCACAAACCGCGTGGCCACCTGTTAAGCGAATGAAGAGAAGATATGCGGAGATGCCGACGCCGACGAGCGCTGCGATCGAGCCGAAGCGGTGTGCTGCCGACACCTATGGGGCAAGCGCGGCACTGATGCGCGACGTGATCTCATCGATCGTCGGCAGGCCGGCGCTCATCCAATCTCCAATGCGCAACGTAGGCGTCGCACTCACGCCGAGTGCGTGCGCGGCGTCGGTCTCTGCAAGCACCTTTGAGCGGACGGCTAGATCGGCACTGCAGCTCTCCCACAACGTCACATCAAGACCAGACGCCTCCGCGATCGCACGAAGATGTTCTCCGCTGAACCACCCCTTGTTCTCGCCGTTCTGGTTGGCGAAGAGATACGAGTGAAAGCTCCAAAATGCCGCGTTGCCCTGCTGCTCCGCGCACGCCGCGCCGGTTGCTGCGGCGACCGACTCTTCTCCAAGGAAGGCGAAGTCGTGATGCACGATACGTAGCTTCCCTTCGGTGACGTATCGCTCGTAGAGGATCGGCTCGATACCGTTCGCCCACGCGCCGCAGATTGGACACTGGTAATCCGTCCACACCTCAAGCGTCACTGGCGCATCGGCGACTCCGATGCTGCGCTCGCCGATGTATTTGGCTGCTGGGGAGAGGTTGGGTTGAAGTGGCGTGAAATCCCCAATTGACGCCGAGGGGGAGGGTGACGGATCCGTGGCGGTAGACCCTGAAAGGAGCAGGAGTGCGACGACCACAGCTCCGAGGGTGAGGCCCGTGAGGAGCGCTGTTCGCACGTATCGCATGAACCGAGCATACGCCTCGCAGCCCAATCGGGCGCGAAAGATAGAGTGAGACTGAGTCTCAGTTGTGATAGAGTGACCCCATGCAGTCAGCACTCTTACGTTCCATCGACCAGGCGGGGATCCGCCTCACCGGACCACGCCGTGCTGTGGCGGGGCTGATCGCCAAGCGCGATGGCCACTTCACCGCCGCCGACCTCGTAGTTGATGCGCGGCGACGTCGCGTTGAGGTGGGGCGCGCCACGGTTTTTCGTCTCCTTGACCTTCTCGTTGCCGAGCGACTTGTTGAGCGCGTGGACCTCCCCGACGGGAGCCACGCCTACGTTCCGTGCGAAGCGTCACACCACCATCACCTTGTTTGCACGTCGTGTGGCGTGATCGCTGAGGTCGACGATTGCGGCATCGACGCGGTAACGACCGAGGCGGCGCGACGCACCGGCTTCAAGATCGACGCGCATCGGCTTGAGCTCTTCGGCCGATGTGGCGACTGCAAGCGAAAGAGGGGGTGAGATGCACCGACGCGTTCGCTCCATCGCCGCACTGATCTGCGTTGCGCTCGCTGCTGCAGGTTGTGGTTCGGCCGAAAAGCCGACAGCGAGCGGTGGTACGTATCGGCTGCTGGCAACAACGAGTGTCTTCGCCGATCTTGCGCGGCTCGCCGTTGGCGATGCGGTACAGATTGAGAGCATCGTGCCGGCGGGCGTTGACGTACATACTTTCGAGCCCTCCCCCTCCGACGCTGCACGCATCGCTTCGGCGGATCTCATCGTGGCGAACGGGCTCGGGCTCGACGCCTGGATCGGCAAGCTGCTCAACGCCGCCGGCAAAGGGGGCGATGCGCTTCTCAGCCTTGGTGAGGGTCTCGATGCTTCCGACGGCTGGACCTATCTCGATGCTGGCGCGAGCGGTGCGACCGGGGGTGCGCACGGCGGCGTCGACCCGCACATCTGGCTTGACCCGAAGGGTGCCGCGCTCTACGTACAAAAGATCGCTGCGCGCGTGAGCGCAGATCGACCCGATCTCGTCGTTCGGATCAACGCAGAGGGGGGTGCTGGCCTTGTGGCTATCGCTGCGCTCGACCGCGAACTTGCCGCGAGCTTCGCGGCGATCCCTGCTGAGCGCCGACGCTTTGTTCCCTTCCACGATGCCTTCGGCTACTTCGCGCGCGCCTACGGGATCACGGTGGTCGGGGTTGCGATCCAGGCGCCTGGGCAGGAGCCGAGCGCCAAGGAGATCGCAGCGCTCATTGACGCGATTCGCGCCGCGGGAGTCACGGCGATCTTTAGCGAATCGCAGTTCCCTACGCGTGTAGCGGAGCGGATCGCCGCCGAGACGGGGGCGACCGTCGTCGCGTCGCTCTTCTCCGACGCACTTGGAGCAGCACCCGCTGATACCTACCTGGGTGCGATGCGCGCCAACGCCACGGCGATTCTGGGAGCGATGCGATGACGCCCGCAATCGAGATTCGCGGGCTGCGCGCAGGCTACGGTGATCGCATTGCGATCGACGACGTTGATCTCTCCATTGCGCGTGGTTCACTCACCGCAATCTTTGGGCCGAACGGTGGAGGAAAGTCGACGCTGCTGAAGTGCATCGCCGGGCTCATGACGCCGCGCGCAGGAACGATCAGCGTGCTCGGCGAACCGGTCGGCGTCGCGGCAAAGCGCATCGCCTACGTGCCACAGGCCGAGCAGGTCGACTGGAGCTTTCCGATCACCGTCGAAGAGGTGGTGGCAATGGGACGTACGCCGCTGATCGGACCGCTGCGTCGCCCGAGCGCAGCCGACCGGGCTGCGGTGCGGGCCGCACTCGAGCGTGTCGACATGCTCGACGCTGCAGAGCGCCAGATCGGTGCGCTCTCTGGTGGCCAACGCCGACGCGTCTTCCTCGCGCGCGCGATCGCATCAGACCCTGAGATCTATCTGCTCGACGAGCCGGTCACCGGGGTCGACCCAACGACGCAGGAGAAGATCATGAACGTGCTCGACGACGAGGCGAAGCGTGGGCGCACCGTGATCGCAACGACGCACGATCTCGCCTGTGCGGCACAGCGCTTTCACGACGTGGTGGCGCTCGCCGGCCGAGTGATCGTGCACGGCGCGGCGCAGCTCGTGCTCGACCGCGAGGTGCTCGAGAAGACATACGGCGGGCACCTGGTACCACTCAGTGGTGGCGGCGTGATGCTGCTCGATGATCCGCATCACTCGCACGGCTCACACGAGGGTCACGAATGAACCCGATCGATCTGCTCCTTTCACCGCTCGGCTACGACTTCTTCGTTCGCGCGCTCCTCGCAAGCGCGCTCGTCGGAATCTCTTGCGCTGTGGTCGGGTCATTCGTGGTGCTCAAGGGGATGAGCTTCATCGGCGACGCGGTGAGCCACGCAGCCTTCCCTGGCGTGGTGATCGCCTACCTCCTCGGCGTGCCGATCATCATCGGCGGCTCCATTGCGGCGATCGGAACTGCACTCGGGATCGGAGCGCTCACCCGTCGCTCGGGGCTTCGCTCCGACGCAGTGATCGGCGTGCTCTTCGCCGGGATGTTTGCCCTCGGCGTCGCGCTCTTTTCGGCGATCCCGAACTTCGTCGGCGATCTGCTCGGATTCCTCTTCGGCGACGTGCTCGGCATCTCGGTTGGCGACCTCGCGGCGCTCTCGCTGCTCGCCACACTCCTGATCGCAATCGTCGCGCTCCTCTGGAAGGAGCTTCTCTACGCAACCTTTGATCCGCTCGGTGCTGGCGCGGCGGGGCTACCAGTGCGCCGCCTCGACGACCTGCTACTCGTGCTCATCGCCGTGACGATCGTGGTGAGCCTCCAGGCGGTTGGGATCGTGCTCGTCGTCGCGATGATCACTACCCCGGCCGCAACGGCGCAGCTACTCGTGCGCCGCTTCGATCGCATGATCGGTGTCGCCGCAGTCATCGGCGTCACGTCAGGGGTGATCGGCCTCTATGCGAGCTATCTGCTTGACGTCGCCTCTGGGGCGTCAATTGTTCTCGTTGAAACGCTCCTCTTCGTCGCCGTGCTTGCGATCACGCGACTACGAGTGCGCAGCGCCTCAGCGTAGACCTGCGAAGAGGTCGCTCTCGGGGAGCGTTGGTTCGGCATCGAGTCGATGCGCGATCAGGCGGAACTGCTCGTACGGGCTAATGGCAATCACGTCGTCGATGCTCAGCGCCAGGAGCGGACCATCGCGACGAATCTGCGTTGCGTGTGCCTCAATCGCGCGCCGCTTCGCCGGCATCTGCGCCGCGATCTCGATCTTCGTCGTGATCAGGTCGTCGGAGCAAGCCATCTTCGCGCGCCAAGCGCGCCACTTCTCGAGCTCCTCTGGCGGCGCATCTTTCGGCTCGCTCCACCACGACTCCATGCCTCGCGACTCAAGGAGCGCGAGGGTCTTGTCGCGAATGGAATCTGGGATGCGCACCTCGTAGAGTTTCTTCGCAGACCAGGCGGCGCCGAGATCAGGTCGCCATGCGGCGTCAGCGGCGAGCTCCCACGCGCGGCGCGCGATCTTCGCCGCGGCGATGTGGTCGGGGTGGCCGTAGCCACCAAAGTCGTCGTAGGTAGCGATCACATGCGGTTGATGCGTGCGCACGAGGCGCACGAGCGGCGCGACGGTGCCGTCAGGATCGGTGAGCAGGTGCTGATGGAACGAGCGCGGATCGTCGTTCCCCGCATCACCATCCATGCCGGAGTCGCGGTAGCCGAGATTTTCGAAGTGCTGCACGCCGAGTGCCGCCATCGCCGCGGCGATCTCGCCCATGCGGGTCTCGCCGAGCCGCGCGTGCTCCTCGGGGGTGTCGCGCTCAGGGATCACGATCTCACCGAGCTCGCCGCGGGTGCTCGTCACCACGATCACGTCGCTATCCGTAGATGCAGGCGCCGCGTACCGGGCGAGCGTGCCGCCCATGCTGATCGTCTCGTCGTCGGGGTGGGCGTGCACCGCCATGAGGCGTAGCCGCCCAGGCATTGCGCGAGCCGAAGCGCCGCCTGAAGCGCCTGCGGAGTTGATGCCTGCTGGGTCGCTCATGCCCCCATCGTACGCGCAGAACGGGTCGGCTACCCTGAACGCAACGGGCTCCGTAGGGGGCACCTTGCACCGAGCGCTGCAGGAGGTGAGCAATGACTGAGGCGAAGATCGAACGCTGGGCACTAATTCTCGGCGCGTCGAGTGGCATCGGTGAGGCGTCGGCGCGCCACGCTGCTGGCGCCGGCTACAACATCTGCGGTGTCTACCTCGGTCGATCGCGCGGCGAGAAGCTCGACGCGGCGATCGCCGCAGTCAAGGCGACAGGGGTTGAGGCGCTTTACATTCGCGGCAACGCCGCAGACGACGAGAAGCGTGCCGAGGTCGTTGCGCAACTCAAGGAGCGCTTTGCGGCGGCGAAGTCGGCGGGACGCGAGCCACAGCTCGGGATCATCCTGCACTCGCTCGCCTTCGGCAGCCTGCAGCCGTTCCTCCCCGACGGCGAGGTTCCAATCATCACGCGCAAGCAGATGGATATGACCTCTGACGTGATGGCGCACTCACTCGTTTACTGGACGCAGGACCTTTATGCCGCGGGGCTGATCGGCAGCACCACGCGTATCTTTGCGACCTCATCAGAGGGTGCTTCGAAGGCGGTGCCGATGTACGGCGCGGTCGCCGCTGCAAAGGCCGCGGTTGAGGCGCACTGTCGCCAACTCGCCATTGAACTCGCGCGACTTGTGCCTGGCGCAACCGTCACCGCGTTGCGCCCTGGCGTCGTCGACACCCCCGCGCTGCGCAAGATCCCAGGGAGCCAAGATTGGATTGACGTTGTAATGAAGAAGCATCCAGGGAAGCGGCTCACCACTCCCGACGACGTAGGCGCAGCAATCGTGGCGCTCTCAGCACCCGGGATGAGCTGGGTGACGGGGAATACGATTACGATCGACGGCGGAGAGCAGATCGCGGGCGGCTAACGCCGAGATATTCGCACCGCGATGATCGGCAACGCCACAGTTGCCAGCGCCAGCACCAGATTCACCTCGGCGATCACGCCGCTGATGCGGAGCAACGCCAAGATTAGCGACGTACATCCAACTGCCACGCCGTAGCGCGAGGCGCGCGCGCCGATTCGCACGCGCGCGGCACTTGCACCAAGAAGGATCAGCGCAACGCCGAGCCACGCCCAGCCGGCCGACGGCGTTATTGCGTCACCAATCGCAAGCGAGTAGCCGACGACGAGAAGTGCCAGTGCTGCGATCGCGGCGCGGTCAATCCCCGCAGCGGTCACAGCTTCTTGCCGATGAGCGCACGCAGTTCAGGGGATGGATCCACAAGGACTGGCGTATCGCTGTCGGGATTTAGCGCGGTGAGGCGCGTCTCGATTGCGACCACGCCGGCCCAGACGCGCTCCTGTGCGTCGTCGGGGTGATCGCCGATCCCGCCGTCGCGCACCTTCGCTGATGCCTCGCGAATGTCCATGCCGAGCATTGTGGTCGCCTTCAACTCTTGGTCGTGTGAGCGTCGCAGCTCCTTAGAGCGACCAGGGGCGAGCTTCTCGACGAACGCGTCAAGCTGCTGCACCTTCTCGTCACCAGTGATCTCTTCGCATACTCCAAAGAGCGTTGCCGATCGGTAGTTCATCGAACTGTCGAAGCCGCTCCGCGCCAACACGATGCCATCGGCGAGGTGCACCGAAATACAGATCTCACCGCCAACAACGGAGCGAAGGAATCGGCTCGCCGCAGAGCCGTGCCAGTAGATGCGGTCACCGTCGCGCCAGTGCGCGGTGGGGGTGGCGTACGGCGCCCCGTCGATCACATAGGCCACGGTGCAGGTGAGCGCCGCGTCGATGATCGGATAGATCTCTGCGCGTTCGTAGAGCCCGCGGTCGGGGAGGCGTCGCACCCGCGTTCGCTCGCTGGGTGGGAACCCGTCGGTCACTGGAATCTCGCGCGGCATGGCGCGATCGTATCAGGGGAGGATCGGGCCGCAGGGCGCGGCGGGGAGAGTACCTGGCGGACCCGACCGGATTCGAACCGGCGATCTCCAGCGTGACAGGCTGGCATGTTGGGCCGCTACACCACGGGTCCGCGACAGGACTGCGAAGCCTACCAGAGCCCCCCACGAGCGGCTAGGGCGACCGACGAGGGCCAGGTGATCCCCGCGTGCGTGAGCGGCGGCGCGAAGCGGGAGCAGACCGCTACGATCCGCACATGGGATACGGAGCTGACGCAGCGAAACGGCACGGTGGGGTGGGTCGCATCGACCTGCGCTCTGACACCGTGACGCACCCAACACCAGAGATGCGCGCCGCAATGGCGAGCGCCGAGGTGGGCGACGACGTCTTCGAAGACGATCCAACGGTGGTGGAGCTCGAGGAGCGCGCGGCGGATCTCCTCGGCAAACAGGCGGGGCTCTTCGTTCCGTCGGGGACGATGGGGAACCTTGTGAGCCTTATGGCGCACGTGGCGCGCGGCGGCGAGGTGATCACTCCGGCCGAAGGGCACATTCCAAACGACGAGGCGGCGAACTACGCCGTGGTCGTCGGCGCCGGCCTACGACCGATCGCCGAGACACCAGAAGGTGAGATGCCGCTCGACGCCATCGAGGAGGCGATCCAAGATGGGAGCGACCCCCACTCCGCGATCACGAGTCTCGTCGTCGTAGAGAACTGCCACGCCCACACCTTTAGCCGACCGATCACCCCCGCCTACATGAAGGCGCTGCGCGGCCGACTCGCCGCGAAGAAGATTCCGATCCATGTCGACGGCGCGCGCCTCTTCAACGCGGCCATTGCGCTCGGCGTGCCAGCGCGCGATCTCGTGCGCGACGCCGACTCCGCGAGCTTCTGCTTAAGCAAGGGACTTGCCGCGCCAATCGGCAGCGTGGTTGTTGGCTCCAAAGAGTTCATCTGGACGGCGCGTCGCGCCCGCAAGCTGCTCGGCGGTGGCATGCGTCAGGTAGGGATCCTCGCCGCCGCAGGTCTCGTTGCCCTCTCCGATGGTCCCGAGGGGACCGTGCAGCGTCTCGCCGACGACCACGTGAACGCCCGACGCCTCGCTGAGGCGATGACGGAGATGCCAGGTGTTCTCAGCCCTGGGCACATCGCGCAACCGATCGGCGAACGACTCGACCCCTCTCGTGTGGCAACAAACTTTGTGATCTTCAAGGTTGAAGGTGGCGTGAAGCGACGCGCAAAGTTCTTGGAGCAACTCGAGAAGCGCGGCGTGCTGATGGTCGCTTATCCGCACGGCCAGATTCGCGCCGTCACGCATTACGGCATCGGCGCCTCCGAGATTGACGCGACGATTGCGGCGACGCGCGAGGCGCTCCGCGCATCAGCCTGAACCTGATCCTGCCTTCCGTACAGAGTTCCGTAGAGAGTTCCGCACGAAGATGAGGATCGTCCCGGCGATTGACCTTGATCGCGGCCGCTCGCGCATCGTCTACTGGCCAGGCGCCGCGACTGGCGTCGGCGCGCCGACCGACCAGCCGGCGCGCATCGCTCGCGCCTTCGTTGACCGCGGAGCGTCACTGATCCATCTCGTCGACTTTGACGGTGCGCGCGCGGGCGCGCCAGTAAACCTTGAATCGATCGGTGCAGTTGCGGGCCTCGTCTCCACACCGCTACAAGTCGCGGGGGGGATGGAATCTGCAGAGGCAATCCGTCTCGCCTTCGCGGCCGGTGCAACGCGCGCCGTCGTGGCAATGTCCGTGATCGACCATCCTGCGCTCCTCGCCGACTGCATTGCGGCTGCAGGCGACTGGCTTGCGGTCGGCTTTGACCCGCGCCCCGATCGACTCGCCGCATACCCGTGGCGCCGCCCTGCGGCACCGAGCGCCGAGCAGCTCCTTGATGAGTTGGTTGCTGCAGGGGTTGCTCGCGTAGTGCTCGCGCACGGTGGCGACGCGGCAGAGGCAGCCGCATTCGCCGGACTCGCCGCGCGCCTCCCATCGCTGGAGTTGAGCGTCGCCGGCGGCGTCACAACCCTCGACGGCGTGCGCCGCCTGCGCGACGCAGGTGTCTCGTCGCTCATTCTCGGCGAGGCACTCCTCTCCGGCGCGATTGACTTTGACGAGGCCCAACGCATCGGCGACGCCGCGCAGTAGTCGCGTGTAAGATCTGCTCATGCATATGACACACAACACCCGCGCGTCCTTCGCGGCAGTCGCGATGGCGCTCATCGTCGCCGCCTGCTCAGGCGGCGATGCGACACCATCGTCGAGCGGTACCGCAAACGGCTGCCCAACGAGCCAGCCCGCTGCCGCTGCGGCCGGCACGACGCGTGACGTCACCATGGTCACCTCAAAGGGAACGATCGTGTTGCGACTCAGCGCCGACCTCTCACCGATCGCCGTTGGAAACTTCCTTGCCCTTGTCGACTGTGGCTACTACAACGGCGTGATCTTCCATCGCATCGCCTACATGCAGGACGGCACGCCGTTCGTCATTCAGGGTGGAGATCCACAAGGAACAGGCATGGGCGGCCCTGGATATTCAATCAAAGATGAGCCGGTCATCGGCAGCTATCAGCGAGGGACCCTTGCGATGGCCCGGACCGCTGCGCCAGATTCACAGGGGAGCCAGTTCTTCATTGTGCTCGACGACGCTGCGGCGGGGCCGCTCGAAAGCGCGCGCACGTACGCCATTCTCGGCGAGGTCGTCTCTGGCCTTGATGTGGTCGATGTGATTGCAGCTGTCGAGCG
>QWQR01000025.1 GCA_003670745.1 Chloroflexota bacterium | reverse complement strand
GTCGCCCTCTACGGCGCAGCGGGGCTCGGTCTGATCTGGCTCGGGCGAAGCGTTGGCGGTCGCCTCCTCGCCGTCGCTGGGCTCATCGCCCTCTTCGCACTCTTCTTGCCGCAAGCCCTTGCGGCTGGCGATGGGGCCGTGCGACCGCCGAACCTTCCATTCGCTGCGATTGCGTTCGCTGTCGTAGCTGGCGCGGCCGCAATCGTGCACCGCGCTGGCGGCATCGATCGCAGGGCGATCTCAGCTCGCGGCCTTCTCAGTGCCGCCGGATTCTCCGCCGAGGCGTTGCTGCTACTCGTCGCGCTCATCGTCGTTCCGCTCGGTGTGTATCTCGCGAGCTATCTCCCATGGATCGCACTCGGCAACCATTACGTTACGAATCCATCAGATACAACGGCGGGCGGCCAGAACCTCGTGGAACTCACCGCTTCGATGTATCGCTATCACGACACGCTCCGTGTCGCGCACGCCGCAAGCTCGCCATGGTGGTCGTGGCCGCTCGACCTTAAGCCCGTCTGGTTCTTCCAGAGCGACTACAACGGGATGAGCGGCGCATGGTCTGGCGCGATCTACGACGGCGGCAACGTGCTCTCGCGACTACTGAGCATCGCTGGCCTCATCTGGGTGAGCGTCATCGCCTGGCGCCGACGCAGCGGCGCCTACGCGTCGATCGTCGTCCTCTACCTCGCAATGTGGCTCCCGTGGGCACGCATCGACCGCGCCGCATTCCAGTATCACTACTATCCCGCTGCACAACTAGCACTCATTCCGCTCGGCATCTTGCTCGCCGACGCGCGCAAGGGTGACGCACGCGCCGCGCGCTATCTACGCCGCGCAGCAGCCGCTGCGGTGCTCTTCGCCCCGCTTGCATGGAGCCTCACTGGCGCACTCTGTACCGTCGCGGGCGTTGCGGGCGTCAACCCGCAGAGCCAGGTCTGTCTCTCGGGAGGATTTGGGACACCCGGCCCGGTCATCGGCGCGCTCGCTCTTATCCCAGCAACACTGCTCGCCTGGATGATCCTCGGCGCGCGCAGCCCGAAAAA
The DNA here is from genome assembly GCA_003670745.1 of Chloroflexota bacterium. Lineage (GTDB taxonomy): Bacteria > Chloroflexota > Limnocylindria > Limnocylindrales > Limnocylindraceae > Limnocylindrus. Next base: position 12,413 of record QWQR01000025.1, on the reverse strand, counting down.
GATCTTCACGGGCGCGATCGCGGCGATCGCCGTGGTCGCGTTGCTCTGGTATCCGAACTGGTCGGCGCTGCCGCTGCCGACCGGCGCGCACAACTGGTACCAGGGGCTGCTTCCGACGTGGGTCTGGGCATTTCAGTTCGGCGTCACACTGGCGAAGCCGATATCGGTCCCGCTGTTGGGGGCAGCGACGGTGATCGAGGCGATCGCGCTATGCGCCGTCGCCGTTGCCACCTTTGTCGTCGTGGCCCTCATTGAGCGCAGGCGCATCGTCGAACTCGACGAGGATCGCGCGTAGCGGCGCACCGTCGCTCGCAAGAAGTCGCTCGGCATCGGCCGGGAGAACGATCGCCTCTCCCGCCGCGACACGTTGCCGCTCGTCGCCGAGCGCAAGCCAGCCGCCACCCTCGATCATGATGAGAAGCCCGCGGAGCGGGCTGCGCAGCGGTCCGAAGAGCGCGCGCTCGTCAAGGGCAAGCTCGGTGATTCGTGCGCCAGGGCCAGCATGCAGCAGCGATGCGGTTGTGCCGATGGATCCCGCCGCACGTTCACTGCGGCGATGGCCGGGACCGAAGCGGCGGATCTCCACCGCCGCGATGCTCAGCGACCGGCGCGCCGCTTCGGACGCTTGATCGTCGCTTCGATTCCTGCGCTTACCTGACGACGAACGCGCAACTGCTCCGCGCGCGCATCTTCAGCGATAAGGAGCGGCGGGAATCGCTTCGTCACCGCGTCGCGCATCACCAAGAGACCGACGACTGTGGTGACGATTGGAAAGAGGCCGTACCACTGGAAAGCGGCGTAGACGAGGTTGAGTCCAAAGGTGGCGAGGCCGGCCCAAAGGAGAAACTCCCATTCGTCGCCGAGCGTCCCGTGGCCGCGCCCGCGGCGCGTGCCGAACGAGTAGGCAACGATCGTAAAGATGAAGAGGGCAAGGTTCGTGATCCAGAACGGGGTGTAGAAGGTCCCAAGCCCGTCATTCAGGGCGACGAACAGGTACTCCCAGGGCCACTGTCCCATCTCATCACCTCGCGCTACATGCCCCGAGCACGCCTCAGGAGCGTCGTCGGAGTATGCCATCATCGCGCCCATGCGCGCCCTCCTCATCGCCTCCTCGGGGAGCCCGGCGCTCGCGCGCCTCACCCCTACGCTCCTGCGGATCGCCGCGACGGGCTACACAGACCGTCGAACCGCCAGCGCGAAAGGGCGGTGATGATGGAGCGGGGCCCCCTCGAAACCCTGATCGCCGAGGAGATTCGCGCCCATGGGCCAATCTCATTCGCCCGATTCATGGAGCGCGCGCTCCTTGAGCCAGCCATCGGTTATTACGCGAGCCAACAGGTGCGCGCAGGACGCTCTGGAGATTTTATGACCGCGCCGGAGCTCCACCCGCTCCTCGGAGCTGCGATCGCGCGACTCGCCGAGGAGACGTGGCGGCGGATTGGGTGCCCGCAGCCGTTCCGCTGGATCGAGTTCGGCGCCGGCTCCGGCGCGTTGCTCTTGGCGGCACTAGCGCACCTTGAACGCGAAGACTCACCACTCTTGGCGGCACTCGAGATCGAAGCCATCGAGGCGAATCCATTTCGCCGCGCCGAACTTGAGGCATCGGTTGCGGCGCTACCGCAGCACGCGCGGCCGCGACTCGTGCAGCGCGACACCACGGCGCGTGGCGAGATCGCTGGGATCGTCGTCGCAAACGAGTTTCTTGACGCGTTGCCGTTCCACATCGTTGTCGGACGTACCGCCGCGCCGCGAGGATTTCTTGAGCGTTGCGTTGGCCTTGACGCGTCGAGCGGCGAGCTGACGTGGGTTGAGGCAGAGCCCGACGCCGCATACGAGCACAGCCTCACCGCACGCGTTCAGGCGCACACCGCTGCCGCGGCGACGCTTGCCGAAGGACAGCTCGCAGAGTTCTCGCTCGCCGCAGACGCGTGGGTCGCAACCCTGCCGTCGTATCTCGATCGCGGTGTTGCACTCGTGATCGACTACGGTCGTGAGTCGGGAGCGCTGCGCGATGCAGCGACGCGCATGGCGGGAACTGCGCTCGCCTACAGCGAACACCGCGCAACAAGCGACCTACTCAGCGATCCAGGCGGTCGCGACCTAACCGCACATGTCGACCTGACGGCGCTTCGCGTCGCGGCTACCGCGGCGGGGCTTGGCCACATTGCCAGCACCACACAGGCGGGACTCCTTGCGGCCGCCGGAATCGACGGCGAGCTGCAGCGCCTGCGCAGCGGCCCCGACGCAACGCTCGAGGGGGCGCTCGCCCTGCGCACCGCGCTCGCCTCCCTCATGGATCCCCGCGGGATGGGCGGCTTCGCCGTTGAACTCTTCACCGCAGGCTCGCCGAGCGATCGCATGGCCCTCTCCAACCCCGCCGACCCGCTCCCTGGAACGGCGGCTCCGATTCGCCGCCTCGTCTAGAATCCCCGCAGGATCCACCTGCACCCCGCACGGGGTCCGCCGCGGGGGTTGGGTCCCGTACAAGGGGGGCGAATGACCGGTCTCTGGTACGTGCTCGGATTCGCCGGCGCAGGGGCCTCCTTCGTCTTTCTCACCATCGGCCTCGCCTGGCTGATCTCCCATCGCACCAAGGGGAGTCGCGGTAAGCAGGTTCCCTACGAGTCGGGGATCGACACCTACGGCGACACGCACGGCCGCTTCGGCCTCTCCTTCTATCTCTACGCGCTCCTCTTCGTCGCCTTCGACGTTGAGATCGTCTTTATCTATCTCTGGGCGCTCGACTTCCGCCTTCTCGCCGTCGACGGGCTTATCTCTATGGCGATCTTCATCGGCGTGCTGCTCTTCGGCCTCGGCTACGCGTGGCGCAAGGGGGTGCTCTCATGGCGATGAGCGACGAGAAGAACGCAGCGAAGGCGCTCATCGCGCCGGTCGCCGCGAAGAACACGCTCTGGACAACTGATAACCCGCGCGCCTACGGCGGCGTTCCACTTGAAGAGCATCCGAACCTTGAGCTTGCACGTTACGAGGCGACCGGCGATGGTCGCGTTGACGACGCGCGCTGGGGCGGCGCCCTTGCGGCGATCCCCACAAAGGCCGACGTGGTGCTCGATTTGATTCGCGCGAACAGCCTCTGGCCGCTCCTCTCCGGGCTCGCCTGCTGCGCGATCGAGATGATGTCGACCGCAACATCAAAGAACGACATCGATCGCTGGGGCGCGTTTCCGTTCCGCGCCTCGCCACGTCAGGCCGACGTGCTGATCGTTGCAGGGACGCTCACGACGAAGATGGCCGAGCCGCTGATTCGACTCTGGGAGCAGATGCCCGAACCGAAGTGGGTGGTGGCGATGGGCGACTGCACCTGCTCTGGCGGCCGCTACAAGCGCAGCTACTCCGTGGTGCAGGGAATCGACCGCGTCATGCCGGTAGACGTGTACATCCCAGGTTGCCCGCCGCGTCCCGAGGGGCTCATCTACGGAATGATGAAGCTGCAGCAGCTCGTCAAGGATCGTCGCGGTCACTGGGCGCAGCGGGCGATCGGTCCGACCGTTCCAGAGGGGATCTAGGGCACCATGGACCGCGCGCTCGCTCGCGACCTGCAAGAGCGTTTCAGTGATCGACTCTTGGTGCCAGTGCGCCAGCGACACGACGAGACGGAGATCCGCGTCTCGCTCGCGAACGCCGTCGACACGCTGCGCGCGCTGCACGACGAGCCGGCGTTCGGTTTCGAGATGCTCATCGATCTGTGCGGCGTTGATACCGGCGACGAGATGCAGGTCGTGTATCACCTTGCAGCGGCGCGCAGCGCCGACTGGCTGCGCCTGATCGTTCCAGGGATCGACCGCGCCGCACCACGCGCGCCGTCAGCAACGTTCATGTGGCCAGGCGCTGAGTGGATGGAGCGCGAGGCGTACGACATGTTCGGGATCATCTTTGAGGGGAACCGCGACCTGCGACGCATCTACATGCCTGATGACTACCAGAGCCACCCGTTGCGCAAGGACTTCTATCTCGCCGACGACGCCTCGCGCTCTCCAGCCGCGGGGGTGCGCAACATGGAGCGCGCCGGAACGCCGCGCGACGCAACCGCCGCAACCGCCGTACGTCGCGCGAAGGGTGCATAGCGCATGACGACCGAAACAACGCGCCCAACACGCCCATCGCTCGACGATCCACGCGTCGCAATCCCCGGGTCGTCGTCGTGGTACGAGCCGGCACCAACGCCGCAAACGGAGCGACAGGCTGAGTTCCTGAACCTTCGCGACGGCGAGATGTTCATCAACATGGGGCCGCAGCACCCGTCAACACACGGCGTGCTGCGCATCATCGTCAAGGTGAATGGCGAGCAGGTGATCGACCTCGACCCGGTGCTCGGCTACCTGCATCGCGGCGTCGAGAAGCTCTGCGAGAACGCCGACTATCACCAGGCGATCTGCTACACGGATCCACTCGAGTACGTGAGCTCGCTCTTCTGCGAGGCGGCGCCGGTCGCCGCGTTCGAGAAGCTCATGGATGTCGAGGTCCCGCGCCGAGCGCAATACATTCGCGTCCTCACGATGGAGCTCAATCGCATCGCCAGCCACACCCTCTTCCAAGGGTGGATGGCGCTCGACCTTGGCGGCCTCACGCCGATCCTCTGGTCGTTCATTGAGCGCGACGAGATCGTTGACATGCTCGCGGCGCTCACCGGCCAGAAGCTGCTCTACAACTACTACCGCATCGGTGGTGTGAACGGCGACCTGAACCACGAGTTCATGAGCCGCCTCGGCGCCTGGATGAGCCGCGCGGCGAAGCACATCGATTCGAACCTCGGGCTCATGAACGAGAACGAGCTCTTCGTGCGCCGCACCCGCGACCTTGGCACCCTCGACGCAGCAACGGCACTGCGCATGGGCGTCACCGGGCCGAACCTCCGCGCAAGCGGCGTGCCGTTCGACCTGCGTCGCGATCGCCCGTATCTGGTTTACCCCGAGCTGGAGTTCGACGTGCCGACGCGCACCGAGGGCGATGCGCTCGCGCGCTACCTCGTGCGCATCGAAGAGATCAAGCAGTCGATCCGCATCATCGATCAGGTGCTCCACGAGATGCCTGACGGCCCAGTGATGGCGAAGCTGCCACGCTTGATTCGGCCGCGTCCCGGTCGCGCCTTCGGCGCGGTTGAGGGACCGCGCGGCGTCTACGGCGTCTACGCGATCTCCGACGGCACCGACCAGCCGTTCCGCATGCGCATCCACGATCCGTCGTTCGTGCACCTGCAACTCGTCGGCCCACTCACGCGCGGCAACCTGATCGCCGACACCATGGCGGTCATGGCAAGCCTCGATCCAGTCATGGGCGGCGTCGACAAGTGAGCGGCAGATGAGCGGCCTCACCACCACCTGGGCGCGCCTCACCCCCGCCGGCCGTGCGCTCGCCGTGCTCCTTCCGATCGTCGTGATTGGCGGCGCGGGAACCACCGCACTCCTCGTTGCATTCGGCGGCGCGATCGGCGCGACCATCGGCGCGAACATTCCGATCGTGCGCTTCCTCGCCGCATCGGTGATCACCTTTTTGATCACCGTGCCGACCGCGTTCTTACTCATCTACATGGAGATGAAGATCATCGCGCTCATGAACCTACGCATCGGCCCCGATCGCGTCGGCCCGTTCGGTGCGGTGATGAGCGTCGTGCACGGCCTCAAGGTGTTGATGAAAGAGGACTACACGCCACCGAGCGTCGACGTTCCGGTCTTCACCCTTGCGCCGGTCGTCGTATACACGGCGAGCTTCATGACGCTGCTCGTGATCCCATTCGCTCCGGCACTTACCTCGATGAACCTCGAGCTTGGGCTCCTCTACTTCTTCGCCGTCGGCGGCTTCGGCGTGGTCGGCCTCATGATGGCGGGATGGTCGTCGTTCAATAAGTATTCGCTTCTCGGCGGCATTCGCGCGGCGGCGCAGGCGATCAGCTACGAGATCCCGCTCACCCTCTCCGTGGTCGGCATCGTCATCCTCACCGGGAGCCTTTCACTCACGGCGATCGTCGCCGCGCAGTCCGGCTCGTTCCTCGACTGGTTCATCTTCCGCCAGCCGCTCGCGGCGATCATCTTCTTCATCGCTATCACCGCGGAGTCCAACCGCACCCCGTTTGACAACACCGAGGCAGACCAAGAGATCGTCGCAGGGTTCGCCACCGAATACTCCGGCATGCGATTCGGATTCTTCTTCTTCGCCGAATACGTGAACGTCTTCATCGTCTCGGCGCTCTTCTCCGCGGTATTCCTTGGCGGCTCACATGCGCCGATCAACCTGCCGTTCCACCCCGAGATCAACGTCGACCTTGGAACCCTCGGCATTGGTCTCCCGCTCCTCGCCGGCCTCGCCCCCGTCGTCGGCACGATCCTCTGCGCCGCGCCGATCTGGCTCTTCGCCCCGCGCGTGCGCACCTGGCAGGCGCTCCTCGGCGGCTTCCTCATCTTCGGCGGGCTCTCCACCGCAGCGATCGGCGTTTGGGCGGTCGCGATGCTCCCGCCCGTTGCCGACCTGCTCTTCTTCTTACTCAAAACCTTCACCCTCGTCTTCATCTTTGTTTGGATGCGCGGAACGTTGCCGCGCGCCCGCATCGACCAACTGATGGGCTTCGCCTGGAAGTGGCTCCTTCCCGCGTCGCTTCTCAACATCTTTGCGACCGCAATCGCGGTCCTGATCACGGGATAGGAGGGGGCATGGCACGCATTCCAGGCTCCGGCATCTTGCGCGGCATGGCGCTCACCCTCACGCGCTTCTTCCAACCGAAGGTGACGGTGCGATACCCCGAGGTGAAGGCCGACATTCCACCGCGCAATCGCGGCCGCCTTGAGCTCGTGACCGACGAGCGCGGAACGCTGAAGTGCGAGACCTGCTTCCAGTGCGCGCAGGCCTGCCCAATTGAGTGCATCGACATGGGCGGCGTTGACACCAAGGGTCGCTACGCCGTGCATTGGGGCCCCGCTGAGCAGTACGCAGAGCGACGTGAGGAGTCGGCGGTTCGTCGCTCCGGACGCACCGTCTCTGACGCCGCGGCGGCACGCGGCGCAACGATTGATCTCGACGTCGTTGATGCGTTGCTGGAGCGCGTCGATTACGACCCGCATCACATGCTCGAGATCCTCGAGGGGGTGCAGGCGGCGTACGGCCACCTTCCAGTCGCGGCGCTGAAGCGCATCAGCCAGGGGACCGGTGCCTGGTACGCGATGGTCTACGGCACCGCGACCTTCTATAAGCACCTCACCTTTGAGCCGGGGCGCGCGCGCACGATCGCCGTCTGCCGCTGCGCCGCCTGCCTCGTCTCTGGCGGCGGGCGCATTGCGTCAACTCTCGCCACGGAGTTCGGCACCGAATTCGGTCGCGCGATCCCGCGCAGCAACCTGCGCCTCGAGGCGCTCCCTGGACACCTTCCTGACGCCCCGTCGCCGCTCGTCGCCATCGACGGTGAGTTGCAGCGCGACGTAACCGCGCGCAATGCTGAAGCGTGGGCCGCGGCGCTCGCTGGCAGGTACGCCGCATGAGGCAACTCGCGGCGCCAAAGGGGTGGACGCAGCTACTCCTCGCTGCGCCCGCCGAGCCGTGGTCGGCGCTGCGCGCCGCGTTCACTGCAGGGCCGGCGGCAACCACGCGACTCCTCGATGACGCCGGGCTCTGCGGCCGTGGCGGCGCAGGATTCCCGACCGGCGAGAAGTGGCGCGCGGTCATCGCCGCGGGCGCGGCGGTCAACTATGCCGTTGCAAATGGCTACGAATCAGACCCCGCGGTCTTCACGAATCGACTGCTGCTCGAAGAGAACGCCCAAGCGGTCGTCGAGGGACTCGCGATCGCCGCAGCCACCGTTGGTGCGCGCGAAGCGTTCATTGCAGTGCGCGCCGAATACACCGATGGGATCCGTCGTCTTGAGGCGGTAATCGCCGAAGGGGAGCGCGCCGGCGTGATCGGCGCATCGCTCCTCGGTAGCGATCGCGAGCTGATCATTCGCGTACGACCACTACAAGGGTCGAGCATGATCGGCGAGGAGACGGTGTTGCTCAAGGCGCTCGCTGGAAAGCGCGGACAACCTGAGCAGACGCCGCCGTACCCGTCGGAGACGGGCTACCTGGGCGCACCGACCGCGGTGAACAACGTCGCGACGCTTGCGGCGATCCCGTGGATTATCGCGCGCGGACCAGCCGCATTCCGCGCGATTGGCGACACCGCGCAACCGGGCACGGCACTCGTTCAGGTCGGCGGCGCGGTCGCGAACGCTGGGGTGCTCGAAGTTCCGACCGGCACACCACTCGCCGAGATCCTCGCCGCAGCTGGCGGCGCAGCGAAGGGGGCAACCATCAAGGCGCTGCTCGTCGGCGGGCCGTCGGGCGGATTCGTACCAACGCAACTGCTCGCCTCCACGCCGTACAGTGGCGCCGGCCTTCACGGCGTTGGCGCGCACGTCGGCTCCGGCGCGATCCTCGCCATTGACCGCAGCACCTCAATTCCGGAGTTTGCGGCGATGCTCACGCGCTGGTGCGCCGACGAGGCGTGCGGTAAGACGATCCCGTGCCGCATCGGCACACGGCGCCTCGCCGAGATCGGGCAACGCTTCGCCGACGGTCTCGCCGGCCCCGCCGACACGGTGCGACTGCAAGAGCTTGCCGCCGACGTCGCCGACAGCGCCCTCTGCGATCACGAGCGACTTACGCCGAGCCCGCTCCTTACAGGGGTGCGATACTTTGAGGGCGAATTCACCCCACCAGCGAACGGACGGAGCTGAGCATGGCCGGGCTGATCGAACGACCAACAGATGGGATTCGCCTGACGGGCGACGCAGAGGCGGTCGAACGCCTCCTCTCCACGCGCAGCCCACAGCGACCGCAGCGCACCCCGTCGTTCTATGTAGAGATCGACGGCCAGCGGCTCGAAGCGTTCGAGGGGCAGACCATTCTCGAGGTTTGCAGGGCGAACGGGATCGAGGTCCCAACTCTCTGCTACGACCCGAAGCTTCCAGGATTCGGCGCCTGTCGCATGTGTGTCGTCGACGTTGAAGGGTGCGACCAGCCGCAGATCAGCTGCTCGGCGAAGGCGGCGCCAAACAGCGTCGTCGCGACGCAGACCGATCGCCTGCGCGAGATCCGCAAGACGAACCTTGAGCTGATCTTCAGCGATCACAATGCCTACTGCCTGCCGCCGTGCCAGAACAAGTGCCCGAGCCACATCGACATTCCAGGATTCCTTAAGGCGAACGCTGAGTCGCAGTTCCGCGAATCGGCGCGAATCTTCAAGCGCACGATTCCATTCCCTAGCGTCCTCGGTCGCGTTTGTCCGGCGCCATGCGAAGACCACTGCCGTCGCGACGAGGTAGACGAGGCGATCGCAATTCGCGACAGCCACCGCTACGCCGGCGACCAGGTGTTGAAGGCGATGTGGGACGAGGGGATTGATCCGCCCGTGCCGTTTGAGTTGCAGCCGAAGAGTGGCAAGCGCGTCGCAGTGATCGGCTCTGGGCCGTCGGGCGCCTCTGCTGCCTACTACCTACTCATCGCCGGTCACGACGTGACGGTCTTCGAGAAGGACCCCGAGCCGGGAGGGATGCTCCGCTACGGGATCCCGCAGTACCGCCTGCCGAAGATTGAGGTGCTCGATGGCGAGTACCAGTCGATCACGCGACTTGGTGGACGATTCGAGTGCGGCAAGATGCTCGGCCGCGACTTCACCACCGCCGACCTCAAGGCGCAGGGGTACGACGCGGTCGTGGTCGCGATCGGTTGCTACGACACGAACGACCTCGGCATTCCTGGCGAAGAGGCGATCGGCGTCATCGACGGTCTCGACTACCTGCACACCGCCGCGCTCGGTCTCGACTACCCCGATCACGAGGGGAGTCGGGTCGTGGTGGTCGGTGGTGGCTACACCTCCATGGACTGCGCCCGCACAAGCGTTCGACAGGGGGCGAAGGAGGTCACTCTCGTCTACCGCCGCGACATGAAGGACATGCCCGCCGCCGATGAGGTTCACGAGATGATCGAGGAGGGGGCGCGAGCGATCTTCCAGGCGGGCCCGACCCGCGTGCTCGCCGATGCCTCCGGCAAGGTCGTCGGCGTCGAGTTCATTCGCATGCAGCTTGGCGCTCCCGACGCATCGGGTCGCCGACGCCCAGAGCCCGCCCCAGGGACCGAGTTCGTTATTGAGTGCGATCGCGTGCTGAAGGCGATCGGGCAGGGCCCCGACATGACCTGGGCGACCGTCGGCGCCGACGGGGTCGCCGCAACAAAGAACGGACGCCTGCGCGCCGATGCTGTGACCTTCGAGACCGGCCGCGACGGCGTCTTTGGTGCCGGTGACGTGCGCAACGGCGCGACGACCGTCGTCGCATCGATCGCCGACGGCCGACGCTGCGCCTACGCCGTTGACGCGTATCTGCAGGGCTTGCCGCTCGCCGAGATCCGCACGCGACAGACGCTCGCCGAGCCGCAGCCCGAGTTCCTTAGCATCGTGCCGTTCACCGGTGAGATCAAGGAGCCACGTCTGCGCCTTAAGGCGCTCCCCGCCGAAGAACGAAAGCGCGATTACATCCAGTACGAGATCCCGTACACGAAGCCCGAGGTGATGGCCGAGAGCACGCGCTGCCTGCAGTGCACCTGCGAGGCGATCGGGTTCTGCGACCTGCGTCGCCTCGGCATTGAGTACGGCACCACGCTTAAGACGCTGGAGAAGGACCACCGCGGCGGCGCCGGGTTCCGCTCCATCACTGAGAACCGCTGGACCGGCGCAAATCATGATTACGTGCGCGACGATTCACATGCGTTCATCCTCCGCGAGCCGTCGCGCTGCATCGACTGCGGACGCTGCGCGAACGTGTGCGCCGAGGTTGTTGGTGCGGCCTGCTACGACTTCATGCGCACCGGATTCGATACGCTCGTCACCACGCCGCTCGACATGAGCCTCAACGAGACGCCGTGCGTCTCCTGTGGTCGCTGCGCTGAGACCTGCCCAACCGGCGCGCTCATGCCAAAGCCGCGCCTCTTGCAGAAGTACGAGGTCGACGAGTCGCGCTGCATCCTCTGCGGCATCTGCGTCGACGCGTGCCCGTATGACGCGTTGCGCAGCGGCTTTGAGTTCGAGCTCGCACACACCGATCGAAGCGAGCCCATGATCGATCTGATCGCCCTCGCGAAGGTCGAGCGCACCTCGGAGGCAACCTTCATCCGCGGCGAGAGCGGTTGGGAGAACACTGTCGCCGGCAGGCGCCACGACCCCGCAAGGTCACTCCCCGTGCTGCCGTCGAACCTGCGCGGTCGCTGATGCCGCTACCCGGCACCATTCCGTTCATCGGGCTGACCTGGGCAGACGCCCTCTTTCTCATGCTCGGCGGCGCCGCGATCGCCGGCGCACTCTTTGTGGTGCTGGGTCGCGACATCATTCGCAACGGACTCGCACTCATCGCATCGTTCGGCGCACTCGCAGGGATCTATGTGATCCTCGGCGCGGCGATTGTCGCTGGCGCGCAGGTGCTGGTGTACATCGGCGCAATCAGCGTGCTGATCCTCTTCGCGATCATGCTCACGCAATCAAAGGCGGCGCCGACACAACTCGTCTTCCAGGCGCAGGCGGCTCCGGCAGCGATCGCGTCTGCCGTGCTCGGGGTGCTCCTCGCACTCGCGCTCGGCGCAACGCAGTGGGGGGCAACCGTCTTTGAGGGCACCCCAGCGCCGGCAGGAACCTCGTCGACCACCGCGGCGCTCTTCGGGCCATACCTACTCGCCTTCGAGATCGCGAGCGTGCTGATCCTCGCCGCCGTCATCGGTGGCATCTACCTTGCGACGGCGCCGAAACCTGGCGACGACGAAGGCGACGAGGTGGCGCGATGAGCATGATCGCCGGACACCTTGAGGCGTACCTCGCCCTCTCCGCGATCCTCTTCGCGATCGGATCATTCGGATTCCTTGCTCGTCGAAACGCGATCAGCATGCTCATGTCGATCGAGCTGATGCTCAACGCCGTCAACCTTTCGGCGATCGCCTTCGGCGCATTCGTTCCGGCGCTCGTCGGGCAGGGGACCGCCTTCGCCCTTCTCGTGATCGCCGTCGCCGCCGCCGAAGCGACGGTTGGCCTCGCGATCGTCATTGCGATCTACCGCAACCGCCGAACGCCGCTCGTCGACGAGTACGACGCGATGCGGCAGTAGGTAGGGGCGACGTGATGATTACCGCGAGCGAGGTCCAGGGGGCGGTCGGACTCCTTCCCTCCTACGCGCCGCTGCTCCTCCTGTTGCCGCTCGCCGGATTCGCCTTCACCGCCGCCCTCGGACGCCGCCTCGGGAAGCTCGCCCACCTCGTGCCGCTCGCCGCGATCGTGCTCACCTGGGCCGCCGCGATGAGCCTCGCGATCCCAGCGCTCCTCGGCGACCTCGGCGAGAGCGGTGCCTCAATGCCGCTCTTCACCTGGATCACCTCGGGCGACCTCGCCTT
>QWQR01000024.1 GCA_003670745.1 Chloroflexota bacterium | reverse complement strand
GGCGCAGCGGGGGCGGCGGCACGTGCGCCGATCCGCTCCACGGCGCTGGCAGCGCGCTCGGCGGCGCGCTCAACGACCTCAGATGCGTCGCCGTCGAGAACGTCGCGGCGCAGTGTTCGCAGCTCGTCACGAAGTGCAGCGGCGCGCTCGAACTCGAGCTCCTTCGCCGCGACGCGCATCTGCGCCTCGAGCTGCTTCGCCAACTTCTCGATCTCGCTCCGCCCCATCTCGCTCAGCGTGCCGCCCGAGCCGCCCTTCCCCCCCGCGTAGGTGTCGGCCTTCTCGGCGACCGCCTTCAACCGGTCGTTCAGGTCGCGGATCGGCTTAGAGATCGTCGTCGCCGTGATCCCATGATCCGTGTTCCAGCGCTCTTGAATGCCGCGGCGACGATCCGTCTCAGAGATTGCGACCTGCATAGAGTTGGTCATCTTGTCGGCGTAGAAGACCACCTCGCCACCGATGTTGCGCGCCGCGCGTCCGACCGTCTGGATCAACGCCCAGGCGCTACGCAGGAATCCCTCCTTGTCAGCGTCGAGGATCGCCACGAGCGTCACCTCTGGCAGGTCAATCCCCTCGCGCAGCAGGTTGATGCCAACGATCACGTCAAAGACGCCGAGGCGCAGGTCACGAAGGATCTCAATGCGCTCGAGCGTGTCGATCTCGCTGTGCAAGTAGCGCACGCGCACCCCGGCCTCCTCGAGGTAGCTGGCGAGCTCCTCCGCCATGCGCTTCGTGAGCGTCGTGACGATCACCCGCTCGCGCTTCGCGATGCGATCCTGGATCCGCGCCATGAGGTCGTCGATCTGACCCTTCGTCGGCAACACGGTGATCTTCGGGTCCACGACGCCGGTCGGCCGGATGAGCTGCTCGACGACCTTCTCGGCCTTCGTCATCTCGTAACTCGCCGGCGTCGCCGAGACGTAGATAGCCTGGCGAACACTCGCCTCGAACTCCTCGAAGGTGAGCGGTCGATTGTCGAGCGCGCTCGGCAAACGGAACCCGTAGTCAACGAGGATCTCCTTGCGCGAGCGATCGTTCTTAAACATGCCAACCACCTGCGGAATGCTCATGTGGCTCTCGTCGACAACGAGGAGCCAGTCGGCCGGGAAGTAGTCGAGGAGCGTCCAGGGGCGCGACCCTGGCTCGCGTCGGCTGAGGTGGCGCGAGTAGTTCTCGATCCCCGAGCAGAACCCAACCTCGCGCATCATCTCCAGATCAAAGGTCGTGCGCTGGCGTAGTCGCGCCGCCTCGAGGATCTTCCCTGTCGCCTCGAGCTCGTTGCAGCGGCTCTCCATCTCTGCCCCAATATCGCGAATGGCCTCGCCAAGCTTCTCGGTCGGGGTGACGTAGTGGGTGGCGGGGTAGATCACCATCTCGCCGCGATCGGCAAGGATCTCCCCGGTTAGCGGGTCGACCTCGGAGATCCGCTCCACCTCGTCGCCGAAGAACTCGACGCGCAGGATCGTCTCCTCGCCGGCCGGCTGCACCTCGAGGGTGTCGCCGCGCACGCGGAACTTCGCGCGGCCGAGGGTCGCATCGTTGCGCTGGTACTGCAGGTCGACGAGATGGCGAAGGATCGCATCGCGGCGATAGCGACCCGCCTTGCGCACGCGAAGGATGGTCGCGCCGTAGTCGACTGGGGCGCCGAGGCCGTAGATGCAGCTGACCGAGGCGACGATGATCGTGTCGCGACGCTCGAAGAGCGCCTTCGTCGCCGCATGGCGGAGCTGGTCAATCTCATCGTTGCGGCTCGAGTCCTTCTCGATGTAGGTGTCGGAGCGAGGGAGATACGCCTCAGGCTGGTAGTAGTCGAAGTAAGAGACGAAGTATTCAACGGCGTTGTCGGGGAAGAACTCCTTCAACTCGGCGTAGAGCTGGGCGGCGAGCGTCTTGTTGTGGGCGAGGACAAGGGTCGGTCGCTGCACCTGTTGGATGACATTTGCGATCGTGAAGGTCTTCCCCGTCCCCGTCGCACCGAGCAGTACCTGGTGATGGAGCCCCGCGTTCAGCCCGGCAACGAGTTGCGTGATCGCCGTCGGCTGGTCGCCCGTCGGCTGAAAGTCGGAGCGCAGGGCGAAGCCAGCCGACTCTCCGAGCGGCGCTTCAGCGGCGGGGGTTGATGGGGTCGTCACCCGTGAAGCATACGCGGCGGATCGCCTCCCCCGCGGCTGCAGCGACCGCCTCGGGGCTCCCTGATGCGTCGATCTCGATCGCCCCCGCCGCGCGGAGCGCGTCGGCGAGCCCCGCCTGCGCCGCATCGCGCCGATCAAAGTCGGCGCGGCTCCCCCCGCGGGCAACGAACCGCGCGGCGCGCAGCTCGCGTGGAGCGTCGATCAGAAGGAGGGCGTCGCACCTCGCAGCAAGGCCGGAACGAAGGAGGGCGATCGCTTCGATAAGGAGGAGTGCGGCGCCGCGATCTTTCGCCGCCGACTGCGCAGCGGCGATCGCATCGGCGGCGATCGGCCACTGCAACGCCTCGAGGCGAGCGAGGAGCTGTGCGTCGCCGAACGCGGCATCGGCAAGGAGGCGCGCGTCGAGCGAGCCGTCGGGGAGCCGCGCCGCAGGGTGTAGCGCGACGATCGCATCGCGGAGCGTGCCCGGCTGGCGACGCCCCTCGCGCAAGGTTGCGTCGGCGTCGATCAGCGCAACTGGTCCGCCGATCGCTGCGACGAAGTCCGCATCGGCAACGAGGCGTGCTGTGACGAGGCTCTTTCCAGCGGCGATCGGACCAGAGACGCCAACGATGCGCAGCCGATCGCTCACTTCGGTGCCTCCCCCTCCAGTTCGAGCCACGCCTCTTCAGCGAGGCTCAACGCCGCCGTGACATCGGCAAGTTCGGCGCTCACACGCGCCAAGTCTGTATACGAGGATGCCACGCGCGGGTCGAGCAGCTCCAGCTCCAGCTGCGACTTGCGAAGTCCGTGGCGCTCAAGGTCTCCCTCGATCGCCGCACGGCGCCGTCGCGCCTGCTCCTTGCTCAACTTCACGGGACGCTCAGGGGCGGCGCTCTTCCCTGCAACCGCCGCCGCGCCCCCCTTTGTCGCTGAGCGCTTTACCTTGCCGCCCGCTGCATCACCTGCCCCAGTGGTAGATGCAAGCGCTGGTGATGTGATGGTGAAGCCGGTGCGGGCAGCCACCGTGGCGTCGGCCGACTGCGCCGTCCAGCCTTCGCTGATCGCGCGTCGCCACTCCTTCCAGCCGCCATCGAACGGGACCGCGAGGCCGTCGCCGACGACCCAGAGCTTGGTGCAGACGCGCTCAAGGAGGCGACGGTCATGGCTCACCAGGAGCAGCGTGCGCTCGTCATCGAGCAGGAAGCGCTCAAGTGATTCGCAGGCATCAACATCGAGGTGGTTCGTTGGCTCGTCGAGAAGGAGGATGTTCGCCGGCAAGAGGCCGAGGATCGCGAGCTCCAGGCGACTGCGCTCGCCGCCAGAGAGGACGCGCACCTCCTTCCCAACGTCTTCACCGCGAAAGAGGAAGCGGGCGAGGTGCGCGCGCGCCGCTGACGGCTCGATCGGCACTGCGGCGCAGAGGGCATCAAGGACGGTTGTGCCGTGCAGGCCAGCGGCACGAACCTGCGCGAGGTACCCGGTGATCGCGCCTTGGCCAAGGGTGATCTCTCCGTCGAGCGGTGGCAGTAGCCCAGCGACGCTCTTCAGCAGCGTGCTCTTCCCTGCGCCATTTGGACCGACGATCCCAATGCGATCGCCGCGACCGAGGACGAGACTTCGCACTGAGGCGATGCGCTTCTCTGTTGGCTCGCGGTACCCCACCACCGCCTCGCTGATGCGGATCGCCTCTGCGGGAGCACGCCCTGCGCCGGTGGTCGACAGCGCAAGGTTCACGCGCCGCTTCGGCGCCTCAGGCGCCTCAATGGCGGCGAGGCGCCGCTCATGCTCATGCATCTTCGCGTACTTGCGGTGGCTGCGATACGTCTGGATCAGCTCCTTCTCGCGCGCGATCTCCTTCGTGCGACGCTCTGCGTCGCGCTCCGCGTCGCCCTCCGCCGCCTCACGCTGCAGGTGATACGCGCTGTAGCCGCCTCGGAAGCGGGTGACGTGATGGTTCCGAACCTCCCAGATGCGATCGACGACAGCGTCGAGGAAGGTGCGGTCGTGGCTCGAGACAAGGAGCGCGCCGCGACGAGCGCGCAGTGCCCCTTCGAGCCATTCCATCGCGTCAATGTCGAGGTGGTTCGTCGGCTCATCGAGGAGGAGTAGGTCGGGGTCGGCGATGACGAGTCGAGCGAGCGCGACGCGCGTCTGCTCCCCGCCGGAGAGTCGCTGTGGCGGCTCACTATGGCGCGCCGTCGGGAAGCCGAGGCCGCGCAGTGCCGCAGCGATCCGATCCTCGAGCGCATAGCCATCGAGCGCGTCGAAACGGTGCCGGGCGTCGGCATAGGCGGCCGATGCCGCTGCGCCCTCGATCTCCATGCGCCGCAACTCCTCGGCGAGGGTAACGATCTCTGCCGCACCGCCGCGCACCGCATCGGTGAGCGACGAGGCCGCGAGGAGCGCGGGGTCCTGCGCAGACTCCTGGGTGAGCAGGTTGATCCGTAGGCCACGTGAGACGTTAACGCTCCCCGCGTCGGGCTCATCGTGGCCAGCGATGAGTCGAAGGAGCGTTGTCTTGCCGGCACCGTTCGGCCCAACGAGGCCGATTCGCTCACCCGCCGCAACGCTCGCCTCAACATCTTCCAGGATCACGCGGGCGCCGATCTCGCGGCGCACCCCCTTGATTGTGACGAGGCTCATCGGCGCACCCCAACGGGATCTGCGCCACCGCTGCGCACGGCGCGCCGACGTGCCGCAGCCCGCTCCGCGACCGTCGCCCCGACGGTGGCCGGGTGAACGCGCTCACTCCAACGTCCCCCGCGCCGCGTATCGCTGCGATCGCCAGATGCTGCGCCGCGCGGGAGTTCGCCTCCGGCGCGTCGACCGCCGCGCGGGAGCGGCTGACACGTTGGACAGATGTGCGTTGCGCGCCCGCCAACGACGAAGCGGCGAATCGTTGCGCCGCAGGCGAGGCAGGGCTCCCCCTGTCGCTGGTACACGGCGAGCCGCTCCTGCATCGTGCCATCGCCATCCGGTCCGGTGTAGTCGTCGATCGACGAGCCGCGCGCCTCAACCGCCTCGCTCAGCACGCCGACGATCGCGGCGTGGAGTCGCTCCACCTCATCGCGACGCAGCGTCGCCCCAGCGGCGAGCGGGTGGAGGTGCGCTCGCCAGAGCGCCTCATCGGCGTAGATGTTCCCGAGGCCGGCGATGCAGCGCTGATCGAGCAGCGTTCCCTTCAAACGGCCGGGGCGCCGCGCAAGGAGCGCGCCGAGCAGGTCAGCGGTGAAGCTCGGCTCGAGCGGCTCGGGGCCGTGGTCGGCGAGGAGTGGCACGTCACTCGGATCGAGGCTTGATGCAGGGATCCCGTCGTCGCCGCACGCAACAAGGGCAAGGCGACCGAATGCGCGCACGTCGCGGAAGCGCAGCTCGCGGCCATCGTCGAGCAGGAGTGCTGCCCGAACATATGGATCGAGCGGCGCGCTGGCGGGGAGGACGAGCAGTTGACCCGTCATGCGTAGGTGCACGAGGAGCGCCACCCCACCCTCGAGGTCGACGATGATCCACTTCGCTCGGCGCCGCACGCCGCGAATCGCTCGGCCGGCGATCGCGCTGATAAACGTTGGAGCGTCTGGAGTCGCAATGTTTCGCTCCCTCAGGACGCGCGCTGAAACGACACGTTGGCCGGCGACCAAGCGTGCGAGATCTCGCGCAACTGTCTCAACCTCAGGCAGCTCCGGCATCAGCCCCCTCCGCTGCGGCCGCCGCCCCACGGGCGCATCTCATCCCATCGCGCTCCGACCTTCGCCTCAACGGTGAGCGGCACGTCAAGGGCGAGCGCCCCCTCCATCGTCTCAACGAGGAGCGGCACAAGCGCGTCGACCTCGCCTGTAGGAACCTCAAGAAGGAGTTCGTCGTGCACCTGCAAGATCAGTCGCGCGTGAAGCCCCGACGCAGCGAGCCGCGGGGCGAGGCGAATCATCGCGATCTTGATGATGTCTGCGGCGGTCCCCTGGATCGGATGGTTGATCGCTGCGCGCTCCCCAGCGGCGCGCAGCGCCTGGTTCGGCGCGCGGAGCTCTGGGATCGGACGGCGCCGGCCGAGCTGCGTCGTGACCGCCCCCTCCTCGCGCGCCTGCACCTTGATCGTGTCGATGTAGCGCTTGATCCCCGGGTAGCGCTCGAAGTAGCCGGTGATGAACGCCTTCGCCGCATCGCGCGAGATCCCTGCGCGCGTTGCGAGCCCGAAGTCGCTCATCCCGTAGGCGATCCCGAAGTTCACCATCTTCGCCATGGCGCGCTCGCCATCATCAATCGTCGCCGGGTCCTTGCCGAGCACCCGCGCCGCGGTGGCGCGATGGATGTCCTCGCCCGCCAAGAATGCGGCGATCAGGTCTGGGTCGCGCGTGACGTGCGCAAGGATGCGCAACTCGATCTGCGAATAGTCTGCGGCGAGGAGCACGCTCCCCGGCGCGGCAATGAACGCGTGGCGGATCTTCCTTCCAAGCTCTGTTCGGATCGGGATGTTCTGCAGGTTCGGATCCGTGCTGCTGAGCCGCCCCGTCGCAGCCACCGCCTGCTGGAAGGTCGTGTGCACACGACCGTCACCTTCAACCATCCTCGGGAGCGCCTCCACATAGGTGCTCTGCAATTTAGATACCGTGCGCCACTCCATGGCGAGCGACACGATCGGATGCTCACCTTGGAGCTCCTCGAGCACGCTCGCGTCGGTCGACCAGGCGCCCGTCTTCGTCTTCTTCCCCTTTGGGAGGGCAAGCTCGGTGAAGAGAAGTTCGCCGAGCTGCTTCGGCGATCCGAGCGCAACCGGGTGTCCCACCGAGGCGGTCGCCTCGCGCTCGAGCCGCGCGATCTCTCCACGAAATGCACCATCAAGTTCGGCGAGTGCCGCCTGATCTACGGCAACGCCGGCGATCTCCATGCGCGCGAGCACCTCAACGAGTGGCAGCTCAATCTCGCGATAGAGACGCAGCGTTCCCGCCGCCTCAAGGTCGCGCGCGATGCCGGCGCGTGCGGCGCTCGCGATCAGCGCCGCGAGGATCGCCTCTTGCACCGACTCAAGGTGATCAGGAAGATCTGCGCCGAGTCGCGCTGCGGCGACCTCGTGCAGGCCAGGGTTGCGGAGCGTCACGTTGCCGATCCAGGTGCCGAGCGCCGCGTCGTCGATCAGGCGGGCGGGACGCTCCGGAGCGATTGTCAGCATGGCGCTGACGATCCCCTTTGCGCCGACCCCCGCGATCTCGCGCTCCGAGGCGGCAAGCGCCGCGAGCAGTGCGTGCACGGCTGCACCATCGTCTGCGTAGATGAGCACCCCTTCAGCGTCGAGCATCGCAAGGGCGAGCGGCCCGCTCGGTCCGCGTCGATCAACGCCAACGCCACCGATCGCGAGCGCCCCCTCCTGCGCCAACGCGCCAAACGCTGCCACCGCGTTATCTGCGCTCACGCGGCGTGCGTCGACGGCGGCAAGGTCGCCACGCTTCGCCGCCTCGATCCTCGCGCCGAGCTCGGCGAGGTCGTCCGCGTCGGAGCGCGCCGTCACCCCCTCACGCTTCGACGGCGCAGATCTCCCCGCCGCGGCGTTCCCCGCGCTCACCGCATCAAAGTCGAACCCAAGCTGCAGGTCGTGCCCTGCGGGCGCCGCGGCACGCGATCGCGTCGGAGTCAGTCCATCGGCGCCACTTGCTCCGCTCGCTCCGCCGTCGCCACGCAAGCCCGCCGATGCCGTCGCGGCGCGAATCGCGGCGGTCGCCTGCTCTCGATCCTCACCGACCAGTGGCGGCAGGCGCTGCAGCAGCGCGCGAAACTCAAGCTCGCGGAAGAGGGCAAGCGCGCGGTCGCGGTCGTAGGAGCCGATCTCTCCGCCGCTCTCGGGGAGCGCGATCGGTGCGTCGCAGTCGATCGTCATGAGGCCTTGGCCGGCGAAGGCCGCGTCGCGATTGTCGCGAAGTGCGTTCCTAATGCGCTCCGGCTCCACCTCGTCGAGGCGCTCATAGAGGGTAGCGAGTGAGCCGAAGCCGCCGATCAACTTGGCGGCGGTCTTCTCTCCAACGCTAGGAACCCCGGGAATGTTGTCGGAGGGATCGCCCTTGAGCGATTTAAAGTCGACCATCTGCGCAGGGACGAGGCCGTAGCGCTCCGCGACGCGCGCCTCGTCGTAGGCGACGATCGCGTCGGCTCCCCCCTTTGCGGTGTGCAGCAGCGTGACCTTGGGGTTGACGAGCTGCAGCATGTCAAGATCGCCTGAGACGATGTCGATCTCCCACCCTGCCGCCTCACCCTGTCGCGCCAGGGTGCCGATCACGTCATCGGCCTCGTAGCCACTCATCTCCATGAGCGGGAAGCCGAGCGCTGCGACGATCTCGCGCACGATAGAAACCTGGCCGCGCAGCTCCTCAGGCATCGGCGGTCGCTGCGCCTTATAGGCGGGGAATCGTTCATGGCGATAGGTGGGCCCAGGGGCATCAAAGGCGACGATCGCCCGCTCGGGTGCGACGTCGGCGATCGCTCGCAACAGGATGCTTGCGAAGCCGAATGCGGCGTTGGTGAGCACCCCGCGGCTGTTCGTGAGCGGCGGCAGGGCGTGGAAGGCGCGGTAGATCAACCCGTAGGCATCGACGAGGAGAAGACGGCGGGGTCGCACAATGCGAGGGTAGCGCAGCCCCCGCGCGGGATTAACTCCGGCGGCGTCGACGCACGAGCTCAGCGCTGAGCAGGCTGCCGATCACGCCAGCAACCCCGAGCGCCACGAGGAGTGTCGCGTCGCTCCATCCTTCGGCGGTGCGCCCTGCGCCTTCAAGCGCTTCACTCGACTCACCGCCAGGTGCAGCCACGGGAGGGAGCGGGCTGAGGTCCGTCGCTGAGCTTTTCACTGCAGCCATGTTGCTGACCTCGGGGGCGGGACCGCTCGCTGCGCCACCAGCTGCGCCCCCAGTTACGCCGCTCAGGCCAACAAACAGGAGGGCGAGCGAAAGGGTTCCCGACGCAAGGGCACGACCCGGAACGGCGGCGAACCAGGAGGCAACGAGGCCACGAACGCCACGGCGGCCTTCACGCGATGCGCCAACGGCTGCCAGGCGGTCGCGCAGGGCGCGGTCGGCGAAGGGGTCGCGACTACGGCGTGGCTCCGCGGCGCGATAGGCGTCGATGGCACGGTCGAGATCAGGCATCACCCCTCCGTAACGTCACCGCGCGACGCGCGGTTCCCATGCACATCACTAAGGAGGCGCCGCAGCTCGGCACGACCCCGGCTGATCCTGCTCTTCACCGTGCCGATCGAGGCGCCGACGAGCGCAGCGATCTCGGCGTAGTCGTAGCCGTCCACGTCGTAGAGGATGATCGCCGTACGACGCTCCGCCGGGATCGCGCTGAGCGCTGTGCGCAGCTGCGCGGCAAGCTCCCCCTGCTCCGCCCGATCCGCTGGGTCGCTGCTACGCCCTGCGATCGGCTCGCGCGCCCGCTCGACGCGCGCGCCGCCATCGCTCTGATCGGAACTCCCTCCGTCGGGGAGCGGAACCGTTGGTCGACGCCGTTCGCGACGGGCGGCGTCGCGGGCGGCGTTCTCGACGATTCGCACAAACCAGCCGCGAAGGTTGCGCGGCTCCACGCGGTCGAGCGCGCGATACGCCGCGACCAGCCCCTCTTGAAGCGCATCGTCGGCGGCGGCTGGCTCGCCGGAGACGCGGAGTGCCATGCGCCAGGCGAGGTCAAGATCGGGGGTGAAGAGTCGCTCAAAGGCGGCGGTATCCCCCGCCCGAGCCGCGGCGAGCAGCGCGCGCCGCTCCTCTCCCAAGGGGCCAGCATCACGCCCAGCCCTGGACGCCTCCCCCTCGTGCCGCCTTACCTCGCTCTCAGCCATCGCACAGATGATGCCGCGCCGCTACGATCTTGGCGAGCCGAGGTGGCGAAATGGCAGACGCAACCGACTCAAAATCGGTCGACTGAAAGGTCATGTGGGTTCGACTCCCACCCTCGGTACCAGCCGCCGCTCCGCGCTACGATGGCGGGGCCGGAGTGGCGGAATGGCAGACGCATCCGACTTAAAATCGGCCGACTGAAAGGTCATGTGGGTTCGACTCCCACCTTCGGCACCAGAGCGCCTGGGGCGCACCAGGCCAGCAGCAGCCACGAACGAGACGGAGGCGAGATGGCAAACGACAGCGGCTCCTCGAAGCTCGATCGCGCCACGCTGATGCGTGAGCATGCGGCCGCTCGATCGCGCCGCGCCGCCGCGACCGCCGGGAGTGCCGAGTGGCGATCCGCCGCCGCCGATGTGGCACGCATTGAGGTGCAGCTCGCGTCGATCACCGCACTGAAGACACCGCCTGCGCGCGTCGCGCGCCCTGAGGAGAAGCGGCGCGCCTAGCGCAGCCCGAGGATTGCGCCGAGAGCGAGGCTGACGAAGAGTGCGCCCATCGCCGGACGACCGGCGAGGAACGCGGCGCCAACATGCCAGAGCGGCCAGAGCGTGTAGCCAGCTGGCGGCGCAGCGGGTCGAGGCGCCGCGACGATGCGCAACGCTGGAAGCGCGCTCAGCGCGCCGAGCCCTGCGAGCGGCGCCGCGATGATCGGAAAGATCCCGAGCGCGGCAAACGCGGCGACGCCGAGGTAGCCGAGCGAGATGAGCACCACGGTGACGCTTCGCGAGGTTCGCTCGCCGAGGCGCACAACGAGGGTGCGCACGCCGCGCGAGCCGTCGGCCTCGATCTTGTCGAGGTGCTTCCCGAAGAGAACAGCTGTGACGATGCATGCCCACGGGAGCGTCGCGACGAGCGCCATCGCGTCGAGCGAGCCGGTGGCGGCAAGATAGGTTCCGCCGCCCATGAGCGGCCCCCACACAACGAAGGCAGAAAGCTCGCCGAGTCCGCGGCGCTTCAGGCGCAGCGGCGGATCGGTGTAGCCCCACGAGAGGATGAGCCCAGCGATCGCAAATGCGCCGAGGAGCGCCTCGCCGCGAACCACCATGGCGAACCCGCCGAGGAGCGCAGCCAACGCGGTGAGGATTCCAATCGCGATCAAGAGCGTGCGGCTCGACATCGCGCCAGATGCGATCGGGTGCGGCGAGTAGTCGGCGCGCGGGTAACCCGGTCGATCGAGGCCGTCATGGTAATCGCGCCAGTCGTTGGCAAGGTTGTTTGCGGTATGCGCAAGGCTGGCACCGACAAGCGCGGCGAGCCCGAGGAGTGCGCCACTGACGGGCGCTCCACCAAATGTCGCATCGGCGATCGTGCCGCGCCACCAGGCGACGAGGAGCCCCTGCCCCGCCCCAACGATTGAGAGCGGAAGGACCGAGGCGCGAGCAAGAAGGAGGCCGCGCGCGAGGCGCGACATCGAACGCCAATCAACGCCCTCAGGGGGCGACTGCCGAAGGAGGACCGCGGCGTAGGTCTTCAACATGCCTGCAGTATGCCGCGTTATTCAGAAGCGCGCAGCGCCGCGCCGTCAGCAATTAACTCCACCTCGACGCCGCTTCGACCGACACGATCGCGAATCGTCGCCGCAAGCGTGGCCTCCCAGGCAACTCCGTTGCGGACCTCCATGGGAAGGTGCGCCGAGCCACTCCCCTGCGGCACATGGACCACGACCGGCGTCGCCCCCGGTCGCGAGGCGAGTTCATGCTTCACCAACTCCATCGCACGGAGCGTCTCGTCTGCAGGTCGTCCGAGCGCAAAGCGAATGTGCAGCACAGCGCCGACTGGCGCCTCGATCGGATCCGCGCGGCGTTCCACAGCCGTTGCAACCGCAGCAGGCGGTGGCGTTGCGCTCGCCTCACCCTCGCCCTCTGGCACAAGGCCAGGCGGAAGCCCGGCACCTGATTCACCGCGGCGTTGGTATCTCCGCTGCGAACCGCCGCCGCTCGCAAGCTTGCGACTCACCTCGCTCGGATCGAGTCGCTGCGCCTCCTCCCATGGGAGCACCGCCTCGGCGATGATCGACCAATCCTCGCCGCGCTTCTCCGTTCGCCCCGCGACGAGAACGATCTCCCCTTCGACCAGGTGGGCGCGCGACGCGTCCCACATCTTCGGGAAGGCCACCACCTCAATGCTCCCGGTGAGATCTTCAACGGTGACAATCGCCATTGCCGCCCCGGCCTTGGTGACGAGCGTGCGGATCCCGGTGACGATCGCACCGACGACGGCGCGTTCGTCGCGAAATCCCTCGTCGCGGAAGTCGCCGATGTAGGCGCTGGCGTGTGGCGCGATCGCCGCCTCGACCGCGTTCATCGGGTGGTCGGAGAGATAGACGCCGAGCAGCTCCTTCTCCCATCGCAGCCGCTCGCGCACTGGCGCCTCCGCCGTCTCTGCGAGCGGCGGGGTGGCGTCGGCGGCGAGGAGTGGATCGGCATCAAAGAGCGAGACCTGGCCGGCGGAGCGCTCGCGCTGCACGGCGGCGGCACCGGCGAGCGCATCATCGAGGGCGAGAAGGAGCTGCGCAGGGTGGCCGAGCGACGACATCGCGCCGACCTTGGCAAGCGCCTCGAGAACGCGCTTGTTGGCGAGTCGCAGGTCGATCCGTTCGCAGAGATCACGCAACCCCTTGAACGCTCCGTCAACGGTGCGCGCGGCAACGATCGACTCTGCGGCGCCGGCGCCAACATTCTTGATCGCCAAGAGTCCGAATCGAATCGCTGTGCCCTCGGGCTCAAAGTCGAGCGCGGAGCGCTCAATGTCTGGGGGGAGCACATCAATGCCAAGGCGGCGACACTCAGCGATCGCCGCCGCGACCTTCTCCTCTTTCGAGCGGAAGGCATTGAGGACACTCGTCATGTACTCCACGGTGTAGTTCGCCTTGAGGTAGGCGGTCTGGTACGCGAGCATCCCGTAGCAGGTGGCATGAGCCTTGTTGAATCCATAGTTCGCGAACGGTTCAAACGCCTCGAAGACGCGGGCGATCACGCCGCGGTCGACCCCGCGCTCCGCCGCCTGGCGAATGAACTCCTCCTCGAGTCCGGCGAGCACGTCGCGCTGCTTCTTGCGGATCGCGTAGCCGAGGGTATCGGCCTTCGGCCCCGAGAAGCCGCCGAGGGCACGAGCCGCCGCCATGATGTCCTCCTGATAGACGAAGACGCCGTAGGTCCGCTTCAGGAACGGCTCGAGGAGCGGGTGGAGATACGTGACCGGCTCCTGCCCGTGCTTGCGCCGAATGTAGGTGGGGATGTTCGCCATCGGTCCAGGCCGATAGAGGGCGACCATGGCGGCGAGGTCGTAGACGCTCGTCGGACGCAGCTCACGGATGTAGCGGCGCATCCCCGCCGACTCCAACTGGAAGATCCCCGTCGTCTCCCCTGAGGCGAGCAGGTCAAACGTACGCTTGTCGTCGAGTGGGATTGCGTCAAGGTCGATCTCCACCCCGCGACTCTCGCGAATGCGCTCCACCGCGGTGCGCAGGATCGTGAGGTTCGCGAGGCCAAGGAAGTCGAACTTCAAGAGCCCGAGCGCCTCAATGCTGTGCATCTCGAGCTGGGTCATCACCCCCTCGGAGTTTGTGGCGCGCTGGAGCGCCATCATCTCGGCGAGCGGCTCGCGGCTGATCACGACCCCCGCGGCGTGCGTCGAGGCGTTGCGCACCACTCCCTCAAGCTGCTCCGCGAGGTTGACGAGACGGCTGTAGTCGGGGCTCTCGGCGAGCGCCCGGAAGTCCGGCGTCTCGCGCGCGATTGCCAGCGTCGTGCCAGGGCGCTCGGGGACGGTCTTCGCGATCTTGTCGACCTCGCCGAAGCTCTTGCCGAGCACGCGCCCAACGTCGCGCAGCGAGGCGCGCGCCGCCATCGTGCCGAAGGTGATGATCTGGGCAACTCGATCCTCGCCGTACTTGCGCGCAACGTAGCGGATCACCTCTTCGCGTCGTCCGTCCTCGAAATCGATATCGATATCGGGCATCGTCACGCGATCCTCGTTGAGGAAGCGTTCGAAGGGGAGCTCGTAGTGAATCGGATCAACCGGGGTGATCCCGAGGGCGTAGGTGACGATCGATCCTGGAGCGCTACCGCGGCAGGTCGTGGCGATCCCCTGCTCGCGCGCAAAGCGCACGAAGTCGGCGACGATCAAGAAGTAGGCGGCGTAGCCCATCCGCTCGATCACGCCGAGCTCGTAGGTGAGCCGCTCGCGCGCTGCATCGGTCGGCGTCCCGTAACGGCGACGGAGGCCCCCCTCCGCCTCCTTGCGCAGCCAGCTCTCCACGCTCTCCCCCGCGGGAACCGGAAAGTCGGGGAGGCGGACCTGATTCAGCTGCAACTTGAGCGAGACGGCGTCGGCGATGCGCCGCGTATTGGTGAGCAGCTCGGGGCGATCCGGGAAGAGCGTCGCCATCCGCTCGGGCGACTTGAGGTAGAACTCGCCGCTGTTGAAGCGCATCCGATTCGGCGTCTCAAGGTTGCTCGCCGTGCCGATGCAGAGGAGCACATCGTGCGCCTCGACCTGCGTCTCGTGTACGTAGTGCAGGTCGTTGGTGAGCACGAGCGGTAGCCCCACCTCGGGGGCGAGCCTGAAGAGCTTCTCGTTCAGCGCGCGCTGCTCCGGCAGGCCGTGATCCTGGACCTCAAGGTAGAAGCGATCCTTGCCGAAGATGTCTCCGTAGCGCCCTGCGGTCTGAACGGCGAAGTTCCAATCATCACCCTCAAGCGAACGTGCGACCTCGCCGTTGAGGCAGGCGGAGAGGCCGATTAACCCTGCGCTGT
>QWQR01000023.1 GCA_003670745.1 Chloroflexota bacterium | reverse complement strand
GATGACCGCATGCGGAGCCGTTTCGAGTTCGTAGGCTGCGAGGAGCGGGATCTCGTCACGGCAGGGGATGCACCAGCTCGCCCAGAAGTTGAGCACGATCCGCTGATCACCGGTGGCGAACGCACCGATATTCACCGCCACGTCAGTTGGACGTTCGAGAAGATGTGCGCCGTCAATGACGATGGTCTTGCCAAGGAGCGGATCACCGCTTGCATCCGTTCCTCCGCATGCGGAGAGGGAGACGAGCAGCGTGGTGGCAACTAAAAGTGTCGCGAGGGTTCGAGTGAACGAACCCTGGGTGCTCACTTAACCGTGAGGGTTCCGACCATGTTCGGGTGCACTGTGCAGACGAACACATAACTCCCGGCTGCGAGAGCTGGAACGTCGTACGTCTGCGTTGCGACGCCAGGGAAGATCGCCCCCTGCCAAAGTTCAGCGCCAACGCACCCTGGGCCACCGACGTGAATAGCAACATTGTGCGGGATCCCAGCGTCGCGATTCTCGAAGCTCATTGCAAATGGCGCATCGGCTGGGGCTTCGACTGATGCGGCGGTGTACTTCACCCCCTCGGCGACGATCGCGACGGTGACG
This sequence comes from Chloroflexota bacterium, assembly GCA_003670745.1. Taxonomy (GTDB): domain Bacteria; phylum Chloroflexota; class Limnocylindria; order Limnocylindrales; family Limnocylindraceae; genus Limnocylindrus. Next base: position 14,444 of record QWQR01000023.1, on the reverse strand, counting down.
CCGCTCGCCGCGCCAGCGTTGGCGCTGAGCGCCCCCGCGGTGTCGCAGCTGACGCTCGGCGCCGCCGATGCGTCGCCGCTCGGCGCGGGTGATCCACCGTCGCCACTTGGTACAGGGCTCGCCTCACCAAACTTTGGTGGGAGGATTCCAGCCTGCGTTCCGCCGACGAGCACGAAGAGGATCGACAGGAGTGCAATCGCCGCAATTGGCGCGCGGCGTGGGGTTGGCGAGACAAGGTGACCGGTCGCGTCGGCCTCGGCGGTGGCGCGATACTCGCGCCCTGCATCAACGAGCCAGCCGACAAGGGCGAGCGCGGTCATGAGCGCACCGAGGATTGCGATGGAGGCGCCCACGGCAACGCCGAAGAGGAGTACCGCGGCGCTCAGGCTCACCAAGAGTGGCAGGAGCGACGGTGGCGGGAGATGCACCCCTTCGGGTGGCCCAGACGGCGCCGCGCTGCTGCTACCGATAGGGGTGAGGGCGTTGCTGTGTCCGCCGCCGAGCGCGTCGTACTCGCGCACCGCCTCGCGACCCCAGGCGAGGAGTGCGAGCACGAAGAGCGACGCCGCGACGGCGAGCGCTGCGCCACCGAGCGCGACGGAGAAGAAGAGCGCACCAGCCCCAGCTGAAACGAGGAGCGGCGCGAGGCTTGGGCCGGGAAGGTGAATGCCAGCGGGCGGCTGTGCGGCACGCATGCGCATGCCAATGCGACGGCGTCCAGCGCCTCGATAGCGGAGCAGCACCCACAGGTAGAAGCCCGCGACGAGCAGCAACACGCCGATTGGAATGAGGCGGATCAGCGCCGCCCAGTCAGGCGCGACAAGGGGACCGATCAGCGCGACGATCCACTCGAGGATCGAGCGGAGAAACTCCACGGGGCGATCAGCCCTCAGTGGTCATCGCGTGGATGACGATCAGCGCCATGGTGGTCATGCCGATCCCGAGGGTGCCGAGCAGGAAGGCGCCGCCGAGGTCTCCAGAGAGGAGAAGGTAGACGCTACCGATGACGAGGAAGAGGAGGCCGAATCCGAGGGCGTACTTCTTCATTCGATCCCTCCGCTGCTGCGACCCGAATTCAGTCGAGTCTCGCTACGGTGATTGTAGCCGCGCACCCGATTCGGCGAAGTGGACGAAGATGGGGGCGTGGAACCCGCACTCAGGCTCCCCGCCCACGGCCCCCTTCCGCCACCCCCCGACGTTTCAACGCTCTTTTATTGGGCGAACCCTCCGGTGATCACGCTCGTCGCGGCGCTCCTCTTTATCGGCTGGATCGTGGCGGTGCGACGCATCAACGCGGCGCATCCGCAGAACCGGGTGCCGCGCCGACGCACGGCCTCGTTCGCCGTCGCGCTTGCGCTCCTGTTGGTGGCGCTGCAGTCGGGGCTCGAGCGTTACGATACAGCCCTCTTCTCGGCGCACATGGTGCAGCATCTACTCCTCCTCTTTCCGATCCCCATCCTGCTCCTGCGCGCAGGTCCGGTGACGCTGCTCCTTCGCCTCGCCTCACCCCGCTGGCGTGCCCGCCTTCTCGCCGTCCTCGAGAGTCGCGTCGTTGGCGTGCTGAGCCATCCGCTCGTCGCCTGGATCACCTTCGTCGTGGTGCTCTGGGCAACGCACCTTTCGCCGCTCTTCAACGTGGCGCTCGAGGATTCGCTCATCCATGACCTCGAGCATTCGCTCTATCTCGGGAGCGCGCTGCTCTTCTGGTCGCCGCTCTTTGCGATCGACCCGGTGCGTCACAAGCTCACGCGCGCCGGGGCGCTCGGCTACCTGATCACGCAGATGCCGCAGAACTCGTTCCTTGGCGTGGCGATCATGTGGGCGCCGGCACCGCTTTACGCGCACTACGCGACCCTTGCCCGCAGCTGGGGGCCAACGCCGCTCGAAGATCAGCAGCTCGCAGGGGCGATCATGTGGCTCATCGGCGATGCGCTCTTTCTCGTTGCGATCTTCATCGTGCTCGCCGCCTGGGCGCGTGCCGAGGAGCGCGGCGGCTCGCGCTACGATCTGGCGCAGATCGACGTTGCGACCGCTGAGATTCGGCGGCGCGAGGTCGCCCTTGCGGAGCGCCTGCGCAACGAGCGTGAAGGGGCGAACGAGCGGGGAGAGACGAAGTAGATGAGGGGGGTCAGATGAGCGTCGCAATCGATCCGGTCTGCGGCATGGAGGTCGAGATTCACGATGAAGCGCTTACCGCCACCATCGACGTCGCGAGCCTTTCGGTCGCCACACAGCCGGGGCGCACCGCCGGCGCCCCCGACCCGAACGTCGCTGGCGGCGAGCGCTTCTGGTTCTGCGGCCGCGGCTGCCTCCTTGACTTTCAGGACGAGCCAGAGCGCTTCCTTGACGCGGGCTTTCAGCCTTCAGGGATGTAGGGCTTAGCCCGCACGGCCAGCCCCGATCGCCGCGTGTAGCGTTCTACGGGGAGTGGTAGTCTGCCGCCGAGAAGCGCGGCGCCGTCGCGCAGGATCGTTACAGGAGGAGTCGTCGTATGGCCTACGTGATCGCTGAACCCTGCATCGATGTCCTTGATCAGTCCTGCGTCGCGGTATGCCCTGTCGACTGCATCCACTTTGAAGAGGGGAGCGACCGCAAGCTCTTCATCGATCCGAACGAGTGCATCGATTGCGGCGCATGCGAGCCTGAGTGCCCGGTGAATTCGATCTTCCCCGCCGAGTCGGTACCGCCGCAGTGGTCGGGCTACATCCAGATCGACGCCGACTGGTACAAGGACAAGGGCGCAGCGCGCGCCGCTGTCGACGCCGCCAAGCCGCGCTGAGGCGGCTGCGCTGAGCGCGCCGACCCCCTTCTCCTGCTCTTGGTGCGGTAGCGACGTCGCACCGCGCGACGCAGATTCCCTTGAGCGTTGGACGCTCCTCTGTGCCGCCTGTCTCGAACGCGCCCCCGCGCAGCCGTATCTGCGCGCAAAGTTAAAAGAGGGGATGCGTCGTCGCGCGAACAACGAGGCGGCGCCGATCGGCATTCCACTTCCGGTGCAACGCTCCGCCGCCGCCGAACCCGCAGATGTCCCCTCCGCAACCACTGGCGCGGTTGGCGCGGTACCGGCACGACTCGGGCTGCTCCCGCCGCCACGCGATCCTGATGCGCTCGAGGCCTGGTACCTCAATCGCGCGCCGTACGATCGCGGGCCGGTAAGTGGTGCGACCTGGCAGGGCGAGGTCGACCGTGCCGTGCTCTGGCTCGATGCACTCCCATTCGACGGTCGCATCGTGGAGCTTGGTGCCGGCATCGGCTTCTGGACGGTGTTGCTTGCATCGCGCGGCGATACGAGCGCTTACGACGAACGCGAGAACTGCCTCGAGCGCGCGCGCCGTCGCCTCATCGCGCATGGACTCACGGCACACCTCCATCCGCGCGCCATCGACGCTGCACCCGAGGGGGCGCCGGCGGGACTCGTGCTGATCCCCTTTGCGTTGAGCCAACTCGACGTGACGGCGCGCGCGCGGTTGGTGGAGGCGGCCCACGATTGGTTGGCGACGGGGGGGCGTATCGCCGTCATCGACCTTGCGCCACCAAACCTTGATCCCTCAACGCTTGATCAAGCGGCGAGCGAGCTGCTCGGCGCGCACTTTGGGGAGATCCGCAGCGAGGCGACGGGGCGACATCTCGTGCTCATCGACGCGATCGCGCGCTAGCGCGATTGGGGTGCTGCGCTGCGGCTACGCAGCGCGCGTGCCGCTACGGATGCAGCGTGTGCGAGTCAAGGAGCAGGTTGAGCAGTGCGGTGAGCGACCCCGGCACGTTCGCTGCAGGTCGCACCGGCGCAGCACCATTAATGGAGACGCCAAGGATCGGGTTATCGCCATTTGAGCCTGGCGCAACGCCAGCAGCCGCTGCGGCGGCGAGCTCTGTCATCTGGTCGGCGGGAATTGTCACCCGCTCCATGTGTTCGCTGTGGTGCATCACGATACGACCGTCGGCGTAGATCGACGCCGACTCTTCGATACCGTTCGACCAGCTGCGGGTCACGGCGTAGAGCGGCGTACCGGTCGGCTCGGCGCTCGAGCCGCCGCAGGCGACAGCAAGGAGTACCGCCGCGAGTGCCAGGGCGAGGAGCCGAACGTGCTTCATGCTCCCATTCTAGCGGGCGGCGGTTTCTGCGTACTTCGGCGATGATGGTGGCGCAGGGCGGTGGGTCAAGCAGCACAGCTGGCTCAGTAGCGGCCCAACAGTACGGAGGGCAACGATGGCGCGTGGCGCGAGCGAGGGCGACGCAACGTTGCGGGTGCTCCAAGAGCAGCTCGGGCGCATGCGCGGCATGCTCTTCGCCTATTCGGCGCTCTTCTTCCGCCAGATCACCGTGTGGGCGATCGTGTCGATCGCGCTCGTCGCGCTCTCGGCGATCAGCGCACCGATCGTCGTGGCGCTCGTGCCGTTCATCGTGCCGTTCGCCTTTCTTGAGGCTGGGTACTACTTCTACTACACGGTCTTCGCGCGTCGGCACGCAGAGTTCCTTGAGCGCGCGATCAACGCGCGGTATGGGCGCGAGGTGCTCGTAGCTCATCAACTGGAGGCCGCCTACTTCTACGAACCAGGCGCGCCGAAGCTCGCCTTTCTCTCGTTCGCGCGCGTCGGCGGCTACGGGAGCGCGATGACGATCGGCTATTCGATCGGCGCGATCCTCCTGTGGGGGGCGGCGATGAGCGTCTCCCTCTCCCTGGTCGCCGGCGGCGAGCTCCCGCCGATCGTGCCCCTCGCTGCGGGCCTCTGGACGCTCGGGGTGACCCTCTACCTGCTCTGGCACTTCCTCGGTCGCCGTGATGAGGAGCGCCTCCTCGCCGCGCTGCAGGCTTCATACCCCGATGCGGTACGCTCGCCCCGAACAGCGAGCGGCACATCGCGCGGCCCCCAGCGGTCGCGACGATCCCGAGCACGGAGGGCCTAAGGCGCGTGACTACGGCGGGGGGCAGCAACAAGACGGGCGAAGTCACCCAGCTCGATCGCGTCACGATCCGATTCGCCGGTGACTCTGGCGACGGGATGCAGCTCACCGGCACCCAGTTCACCAAGACCGCCGCGCTCTTCGGTAACGACGTCTCGACGCTCCCCGACTTCCCCGCCGAGATTCGCGCGCCGGCCGGATCACTCCCAGGCGTTTCGGGATTCCAGATCAGCTTTTCGAGCGACGACATTCACACCCCGGGCGATCGACCCGACGTGCTCGTCGCGATGAACCCTGCGGCGCTCAAGGTGAACCTTGGCGATCTTGTTCCCGGCGGCGGGATCATCGTGAACACCGACGCCTTTAATGAGATCAATCTGAAGAAGGCGGGCTACGCCGCTGATCCGCTCCATGACGGATCACTGAAGGGCTACAACCTGTTCGAGATCCCGATGTCGACGCTTGTGGTCGGCGCCTGCGAAGGACTCGGCCTCTCGTCGAAGCAGGTCGAACTCACCAAGAACTTCTTCGCGCTCGGCGTGATGTTCTGGCTCTACGAGCGGAGCATGGAGGGGACCGAGCGCTGGATCGCCGAGAAGTTCGCCGGCAAGGAGGGGATCGCTGAGGCGAATCGCCGCGCGTTGCGCGCCGGCTACGCCTTTGGCGAGACGACCGAGATCTTCCACACCCACTACCGCGTGCCGCCGGCACATCTGCCCCCAGGCACCTATCGAAACATCACGGGGAACGAGGCGACGGCGCTCGGGTTTGTCGTGGCCTCGAAGCTCGCCGAGCGCGATCTCTTCTTGGCGAGCTACCCGATCACGCCTGCGTCGGACATCTTGCATCAGCTCTCGAGCTACAAGCACCTCGGCGTGAAGACCGTGCAGTCCGAAGACGAGATCGCGGCGATCGGTGCGGCGGTCGGCGCCGCGTACGGCGGCGCGCTCGGCATGACCACCACCTCGGGCCCCGGCATGGCGCTCAAGGCCGAGATGCTCGGGCTCGCCGTAATGGTCGAGCTGCCACTCGTGGTGGTCGACGTGCAGCGTGCCGGACCGTCGACGGGAATGCCGACGAAGACCGAGCAGGGCGACCTGCTGATGAGCATGTTCGGCCGCAACTCCGACTCGCCGATCCCGGTGATCGCCCCCGCAACGCCGGCCGAGTGCTTCGACATGGCGATCGAGGCGTGGCGCATCGCGCTCAAGCACATGACGCCGGTCGTCTACCTCTCCGACGCCTTCCTTGCGACCGGCGCCGAGCCGTGGCTCATTCCGCAGATCGCCGACATTCCGTCGATCGCGGTGAAGAACGCGCCAGCGGCCGGCCCTGACGCGCCGAAGTTCCGCCCGTATGCGCGCGACCCCGAGACGCTCGCGCGACCGTGGGCCGTACCAGGAACGCCGGGGCTTGAGCATCGCATCGGTGGACTCGAGAAGCTCGACGAGCTCGGCACGGTGAGCTACGACCCCGACAACCATCACCGCATGATGCTGCTCCGCGCCGAGAAGGTCGCACGAATCGCGCGCGACATTCCGAAGACCGAGGTCTACGGTGACGAGCGCGGCGATCTACTCATCCTCGGCTGGGGCTCCACCTACGGCTCGATCCGCTCCGCCGTCGAGCGCCTGCGCACGCGCGGCAAGCGCGTCGCCCATGCGCACCTGCGCTACGTGAACCCGCTCCCCGAAGATCTCGGCGAGATCCTTTCGCGCTACGAGCGCGTGCTGATGCCCGAGCTCAACCTCGGCCAGCTCCGCATGCTCGTGCGCTCCAAGTACCTTGTCGACGCGGTCGGCTTCAACCTGGTGCGCGGTAAGCCGTTCCAGATCGGTGAGATCGAGGCGAAGGCCGAGTCGCTACTCGGTGAGAGTGTGGAGGGGTCGAAGTGACGCAGAGCGAGCTTCCAGTGCTGACCAAGAAGGACTTCGAGTCCGACCAGGACGTGCGCTGGTGCCCAGGGTGCGGCGACTACTCCATTCTCGCGCAGACGCAGAAGACGATGCCGGACTTTGGCGTCGCCAAAGAGAAGATCGTCTTCATCTCAGGGATCGGCTGCTCAGGGCGCCTCCCGTACTACATGAACACCTTCGGCTTCCACACGATCCACGGCCGCGCCGCAACGATCGCGACGGGGCTCAAGGCGGCACGCCCCGATCTCATGGTCTGGGTGATCACCGGCGACGGCGATGCCCTCTCGATCGGCGGCAACCACTTGATCCACGCGATGCGTCGTAACGTGGACCTCAAGATGATCATGTTCAACAACCGCATCTACGGCCTCACCAAGGGCCAGGCATCGCCAACCTCACCGATCGGCAAGAAGACGAAGTCGACGCCGCTCGGCACGATTGAGACGCCAATCATTCCGATCAACCTCGTTGCCGCCGCCGAGGCGAGCTTCATCGCTCGTTCGGTTGACACGCACTCCGAGCACCTACAGGAGATGATGCATCGCGCCGGCGAACACAAGGGATCCGCATTCCTTGAGGTGCTTCAGAACTGCAACATCTTCAACGACGGTGCATGGCGCGACTTCACCGACAAGTCGGTGAAGGAGGACCGCATGCTCGTGCTGAAGCACGGCGAGCCGATGATCTTCGGCAAGGAGCGCGACAAGGGGATTCGCCTCAACGGCATGCGACCTGAGGTCGTATCGATCGCCCCAGGCGGCGTTTCGGTCGCCGACCTGCTCGTGCACGACGAGACGACCGAAGATCCAACGATGACGCACATCTTGAGCCGCATGTGGTGGCCAGACTTCCCGGTCCCCGTCGGCGTCTTCCGTCGCGTGCCACGCCCAACGCACGATCAGCTCCTCGTTGAGCAGATCGACGGCGCGATCGCAGCACGCGCCGCCAAGGGGCCGATCGACCTGCAGCGCGTCGTCGCCTCTGGGGAGACCTGGACGGTCAAGTGACCGCGCCGCACCTCGTTGTCGTTGCCGACGATCTGGTCTGGGCGACGCGACTCGAAGGGCAGGGGCGCACCCTCGGCGCCACGGTGCAGCGCATCGGCGGTCCGAATCACGGCGCCGCACTCACCGCAGCCCTCGCGACCTTCGATGCGGCGCGCGGCGACCTGGTAGCGATCGACACCACGGCGCGCAGCTATGCGCCGATCGACCTGGTGCGCAGCGCCGTTGAGGCGGGTGGGCGCGTGCTCGCCCTTGCCCAGCATGACGATCCGGAGCTGCGCGCCACGCTCACCGCAGCGGGGGCCGAGCGCGTTCTGGCGTACCGCGCCCTCTTTGAGCGCGGGCATGAGATCCTCGCAGGGTTGCTCGGCCTACCGGTCCCGCCGGTCGGGAGCATTGAAACACCGTCGTCGGCCACGACGACAGAGGGGGAGAGACGATGAGCGCGCAGCAGAGTGGAGTCAGCGCAGCCGAGATCGCCACAGCCTATGCCGACGCAACCCCAGCGCTCGGCGCCGGGCATGCGCTCGAGGCACGACTGATCGGTGCAGGTGCTTACGCGCGACGACTCGCCGCCGCGCGCGACGCCGCAGAGGCTGCGGGGCTCGACGCACTGCTCATTGGATTCGGCGCTGACATGCGCTACCTCACCGGATACGCGGCGCCGGCGCTCGAGCGCCTCACCATGCTCGTGGTGCCGGTGCGCGGCGAGCCATCACTTATTGTGCCGCGCCTCGAAGCTGGAATGGCGGGCGACGCTCCCGCAATGCGCGGCGGCCACGTTGCACGCGTTGCGTGGGGCGAGACCGACGATCCGTTCGCGCTCGTCGCAACGGCGGTGCGCGCCGGCGCCCGCGCCGGATCCGCGCCGATCAGCGTCGCCGTCTCCGATCGCCTTTGGGCGACCTTCGTGTTGCGCATCGACGCAGCGCTCGCCGCTGGTGGCGCTGCGGCGCCGACGCGACTTGCGTCGAGCGTCCTCTCGGCAATTCGCATGGTGAAGGCGCCCGAAGAGGCGGCACTGTTGCGCGCCGCGGGTCGCGCCGTTGATAGCGTGGTGCTGGCAATCACCAGCGGCAAGTTGCTCGGGCGCTCAGAGAGCGACGTGGCGCGCGAGGTGCGCGAGCGACTCACCGGCGCCGGACACGAGGTCGCGTCGTTTGCGATCGTTGCCTCTGGCCCCAACTCCGCGTCGCCGCACCATGAGGCCGGACCGCGCATCATCGAGGCGGGCGACGCAATCGTGCTCGACATTGGCGGACAGTTCGGCGGCTACGGCTCCGACACCACGCGAACCATTTGGGTGACGGGGCGTGGCGGTGCGGTGCCACCGAGCGCCGATTTCGTTCGCCGCTATGAGCTCGTGAAGCGCGCGAACGCTGCAGCGACCGCTGCGGCAAAGCCTGGGGTGAGCTGCGAGGCGGTTGACGCCGCAGCGCGCGAGGTGATCGTTGCTGGCGGCGAGGGGGAGCGCTTCTTCCATCGCACCGGGCACGGCATTGGCCTTGAGGAGCATGAGGATCCGTACATCGTTGCGGGGAATCGCACGAAGCTTGAGCCTGGCCACGCCTTCAGCATTGAGCCTGGCATCTACGTTGAGGGGACGAACGGCGCGCGCATCGAAGACATCGTGATCTGCACCGCCGACGGAGTGGAGCTGCTCAACGCCACCTCGCGCGACCTCTACGTCGTCGAGGGATAGTGGGCGTGGTGGGAACGCGATGAGCGAGATCCAGCAGGAGCGACGCCAGGCGACCGCGCCGCAGCTGCGCCGCATGGCGAAGGCGCGGCCGTACCTGCCGATCCACGAGATCCGCCGCACCTACTCGCTCCCTGGCGACGAAGAGATCGCGACGCGGATCATTCTTAAGGACGGCGCCGCATTCATTGGCTTACCAGATCGCGAAGCGCGGATCGTTGAGGATCTCGTGCGTCGTGGTGAGCTTGGGGTGATCTTCGACGAGTCGCCGCGCGCACGCGTGGTGCTCGGCATTCACGGCATGGGCGGCAATTAGGCGGCGCTCACCCCTTCGCGCTGCAAGAGGCGGCGCTTGAAATCGAGCGGCGCCTCGCCGCCAGGTCGCCATCGCGAACCCGCTGCGCCGCCGTACCCACCGATCCCAGCAGCGGAAACTACGCGGTGGCAGGGGAGCAGCACCGGGAACGGGTTGCGCCCGAGCGCGCCACCAACGGCGCGCGCGGCGCGTGGTGAACCGATCGCCGCAGCAATCTCGCCGTAGGTAGCGGTCGCCCCGTGCGGCACGCGCGCGAGGGCGCGCAGCACCGCCACGTCAAAATCGGTGAGGCCGCGCAGGTCGCACGCCGCGAGCAGCTCGCGCGCGGAGAGCGACCGCTGCAGCGACGCGTCGAGCATCGCGTGCGCCGCCGCGGCGGTACGGAGCGGTCCAGCCACACGGAGCGGCGCACAACGCAAAATGCGGCGCTCCGTAGCTGCACGCAGCACCACGGCGTTGCCATCGAGCGCAATGCCGGCGATGCGGCCGTGAACGAGCGCGACGGGGGTCGCCCCCCAGGGGGCGCGCCAGGAGATGAGCGTCACCTTGTGCACCATGCTCGTAGCGTAGCGAGCCTATGATGGAGCGACGATGACGACCCCCACCCCAGCAGTAACCACCGCCGCTCTCGGCACCGTAGAGAGCGCCGAGATCGCCCTGCCGATCGTTGGCATGACCTGTGCCTCGTGCGTAAATCGCATCGATCGTTTCTTGCGCAAGGCCAACGGTGTCGCCGAGGTGAACGTCAACCTTGCGACTGAGCTCGCCACCATTCGCTACCTCCCCGATCGCGTGGGGGCAACAGAGCTTGCCGCCACGATCGCCGCCGCAGGGTATGAGGTGCCGCCAGCGGCGCTTGCCGCCGCAACCGCAACCGGCGACGGTGCCGCGCAGCAGCGCGCCGATGCCGAGGCGCTCCGCGTCGCCGATCGCACCCGCGAGACCGCGGCACTCTTGCGCGGCGGACTCTTCGCCACCCTCTTCGGCATCGTTGCCGCAATCCTCATGCTCTGGCCCGAACTGCCGATCTCTATGGAACGCCTCAACTGGTTCCTCATCGCGCCGTCGACGTTTGTGCAGTTCGTGGTGGGCTGGCGCTTCCACCGTCGCGCCCTGCGCGCCGCGCGTCACGGCAGCCTCACCATGGAGACGCTCATCAGCCTCGGCACCACGGCGGCGTGGGGCTGGTCGGTCGCCATCACCCTCTTTCACACCGAGCTCATGCGCATCGGCGTGCCGGCACATGCAACCTGGGACGCCGCCGCGTTGATCCTTGGCTTCGTATCGATCGGTCGCTGGCTTGAGGCGCGCGCGAAGGCGGCGACGACCGGCGCCATTCGCGGCCTGCTTGCGCTGCAGCCTGAGCGCGCAGAGCGACTTACCGCCGCGGATCGCAGCGATGGCGACCTGGTACCACCCGCCGCGGTGCGCGCCGGTGACCTCATCCTTATTCGTCCCGGTGGGCGCATCCCCGTTGACGGCGTGATCGTGCGCGGTCGCGCCGCGATCGACGAGTCGGCCATTAGTGGTGAATCAATCCCCGTTGAGCGCGGAGAGGGGGAGCACGTCACTGGCGGCACGCTGCTGGTGGATGCAGCACTCGTGGTGCGCGCGACGCGTGTGGGCGAGGCAACGACCCTCTCGCGCATCGTTGCGATGGTCGATCACGCCCAATCGTCGAAGCCCGAGATCGCCCGACTCGCTGATCGCGTCTCAGAGTTCTTCGTGCCGGTGATCATCCTGATCGCAATTGGCACCTTCGCCGCCTGGTACCTATTCGGCGCCGAGCCGAAGCTCGTGCGCGCCGTTGCCACCGCGATCGCCGTGCTCGTGGTCGCCTGCCCCTGCGCCATGGGACTCGCCACGCCAACCGCCGTAATTGCTGGCACCGGTCGCGGCGCCGAAGCGGGGATCCTCGTGCGCGACGCAGCGATCCTCGAGGCGGCGGGGCGCATTCGCGCCGTGCTCTGGGATAAGACCGGCACCCTTACCGTCGGTCGCCCCTCGGTCGTTGCGATCGAGCCGCTCGCAGGCGGACCAGCCCCCAGCGAATCAGCACTCCTCTCCTTCGCCGCAGCGGCAGAGGCGGGATCGGAGCATCCGCTCGCTCGCGCGATCGTCGCGCACGCAAGCGCCACAACCACCTCAGCAAGCGCCCAGAGCATCGCTGGCCGCGGCGTGCGCGCCGAGGTGAACGGCGCAACGGTGCTCGTTGGCAGCGCAACACTATTGCGGGGCGAAGGCGTCGACGCAGCGCCACTCGAGCCGCTCGCACGTGTCGCCGCGCACGCCGGTCGCACCCCCGTACTCGTTGCCGTCAACGGCGCACCCGCTGGCGTGATCTCGCTCGCCGACACGCTGCGACCCGAGGCGATTGAAGCGATCACCGCCCTGCGCGCGCGGGGCATCGATTCATGGATCATCTCTGGCGATCGCACCGAAGTGGTGCAGGCGATCGCGGCACAGGTCGGCATCGCAGCCGATCACGCGATCGGCGGCGTCGCGCCAGAGGAGAAGGCGGCTCGCGTGCAACAGGTGCGCGCCGCAACGAACGCGCCGATCGCCATGGTCGGTGACGGTATCAACGACGCCCCAGCACTCGCCGCCGCCGACGTTGGCATCGCCATGGGTGGCGGCACCGACGTTGCCCTCGAGGCCGCCGCCGCATCACTCACCCGCGGCGACCCGCGCGGCGTTCCGGCACTCGTTGATCTTGCCCGCGCCACCACGAGCATCATTCGCCAGAACCTCGCCTGGGCGTTCGGCTACAACCTGATCCTTGTGCCGCTCGCGGCAGGAGTCTTCCTCCCCACCTTCGGCATTGGCCTCGACCCCGCCCTCGCCGCCGCCTCCATGGGCCTCTCGAGCGTCACCGTGGTGGCGAACTCCCTTCGCCTGCGCAGGGTTCAGCTCGCTCGATAACCACCCTCATCACGATGGAACCGCATTGGGTCAACGCTCGGTGCGTGCTCCAGTCCTCCAGATTCTTGTAATGTGAATGCATGAGACTGGTGCGAAGGTGATGCGCAGCGCAGCGCTTTGGGCGAGGCGCGTGAGCCAGGTTGCGCTCGGCGCTTTCCTTGTGACTGCAGGCACGAGCCACCTGACGGTGAGCCGCCTCGAGTTCCAGGCGCAGGTGCCCACCTGGCTGCCGCTCGACCCGGATTTCGTGGTGGTGAGTTCTGGGATCGTGGAGATCCTGCTCGGGCTGTCGCTCATTGCACTGTGGCGGTTCCGCAGGCGTGTTGGCCTGGCGGCGGCACTCTTCTTTGTGGCGATCTTCCCTGGCAACATCAACCAGTTCGTTAACGGCATTAATGCCTTTGGGTTGAACTCCGATAGCGCGCGTGCAACGCGACTTCTCTTTCAGCCGGTGCTCGTGCTTTGGGCACTCTGGTCCACGGACGCCCTGCGTCGACGATAGATGGCTGAGAAAAAGGTTACGGGTCCCGCCTCATATTTCCCCTCAATTGAGCAGAGGTACGGCAAACCCATTGAACACTGGATGAAGGAGCTCAAGAAGGTCGCCAAGCTCGCCCACATGGAGCAGGTGGCGCACCTCAAGGTGAAGTTCGGTATGGGTCACGGCCACGCCAATGCCATCGTTGCGGTGTTCCGCAAGAAGAACGGGCTCTAACGATGGCCCGGGGACCTGAGAAGCTCTTCGACATGTCGGTTGCCGACGTGTACGTGCACTACGTGAACAAGATCGTGCGAAAGGGGCAGAGCGAGGCCGACCTCGATGTGGTGATCGGCTGGCTCACCGGATTCGACAAGAGGGCCATTAAGAAGCATCTCGCCGCCAAGACCACCTTTAAAGACTTCTTTACGCAGGCGAAGTTGAACCCGAGCGCAAAACTGATCACCGGGTCGATTTGCGGCGTGAAGATTCAAGAGATCGATGACCCACTCATGAAGAAGATCCGCTACCTAGACAAGCTGGTTGATGAGGTCGCCAACGGTCGCCCCATGAGCAAGATCCTGCGATCTAGTTCTTAGGGTCACCGTCGCCGGCCTGGAAGAGGCCGAGCGCCCCCCGCCCAACAAAGTTGAAGGCGTGGGTCACGATCGGATACAGCCCGTCTTCAGCCATGATGAACTCCACAAACGCACCTTGCGCCGGAGCGAGGTCGACCGCCTGGGAGCCGTAGTTCCCAAGGTTCCCAATCTTTAGCTCGACACCCTCCTTCACCACGCGATCGAAGATCGTGCCGACGATGTGGAACGAGCTGTCAATGCTCGGGCCAGCGTTCAAGATGAAGAGTCGCACCCGTTTCCCGGTTGCAATCTGAATCGGGTGGTCGAGGTATTGGCTAGCGACACCATTAAAAAGACTGAAGTCTGGTGCAGGCGCGGCGGCACCCGCCTTCTCGAGCGATGCTGGCTGCCCCTGGGGCCCCAGGTACCACTCGCTCTGAACGATGGCGAACTCCTGGTCGACCTTAGAGAGGCCATCCTTCGGCTCCACGATCATCATCCCGTACATGCCATTGGCGATGTGGTGGAGTGCAGGAGATGTACCGCAGTGGTACATCCACACCCCTGCAAACATCGCCCTGAATTCGTAAATCTTCTCTTCGCCAGGCTGGATTGAGGTCATCTCGTC
>QWQR01000022.1 GCA_003670745.1 Chloroflexota bacterium | reverse complement strand
GCCTCGCAACAATGCTCCAGGGGCTCATCGCTCAGTCGAACCTCGATCGTGAGGCGATCCAGCAGGCACTCGCCGGCGGCGCCAAGGAGACGCAGGCGCGCATCACCTCGGTCGGCGAACGGCTTGTGGTCATCGACGCCGCACAGAAGCAGATCGAAGAGCTCAAGACACAGGTCGTCGACCTGGTCGCCATCCTCGGCAGCAACCAGTCGCGCGGCGCCTTCGGCGAGGTGCGCCTCGAGCAGATCGTCGAAGACGTGCTCCCCGCCGACCTCTACGAGTTCCAGGCGACGCTCTCGAATCGCTCGCGGGTTGACTGCCTCATTCGATTCGGCGAGAAGGGGGGAGACCTCGCCGTCGACTCGAAGTTCCCGCTCGAGTCGTACCGTGCACTGCTCGCTGCGACCGACGATACGGCCCGACAGCTCGCCGATCGACAGTTCAAGGTCGACGTCAAGAAGCACGTCGACGACATCTCGTCGAAGTACCTCGTGAAAGGCGAAACGCGCGACCTCGCCCTCATGTTCATCCCGGCCGAGTCGATCTACGGCGAGCTGATGGAGCACTACAGCGACCTGATCGATTACGCGAGCAAGCGCCGCGTTTACTTCACGAGCCCGAACACGCTGCACGGCTGGCTCACGAACCTAAAGTCGGTCTACATCGACGCCCGCATCGCCGAGCAGGCGCGCCTCATCCAGACCGAGGTCGGCAAGCTCCTCGACGACGTTGGTCGTCTCGACGGGCGTGTTGAGGCGCTCGAAGACCACTTCGCCAAGGCCCAGAAGGACGTCGATGAGATTCGCACCTCTACCAAGAAGATCGTCCGCGGGGGCGAGCGCATCCGCAACGCCGAGATCGGCGACGGTGAGGCCGCCCCCCCAGGAATTGGCAGCTAGGGCTCAGCGGGCAGGTCAAACTGTTTGCTGTAATGCCCTTCTGCATTAAGATGCAGAGGCGACATGACATTGTGTCGCTCTAGGGAGGTTGTATGAAGTCAAAGAACGTGTATGTCGCAGCGGCTGCTGCAAGCTTGGCCCTCTCCGTTGCCGTGTATTTCGGCATTGGCGTTGAGGCCAATACGCAGAACGGCATCTATATCGGGCTGTGGGTCTCGGCGATCCTGTCGCTCGGCTCGCTCATCGCCAAGAAGTGAACGATCCGTTCGTTTTTTTCGCTGGAGTCATCGTGATGATCCCCGTCCTATGGGCGGTGGCACGCGACCTTCGCGCCTAGACTACGAGCGCATTCGAACCCCGTTGCGGCGCTGCCGCAGCGGGGTTCGATTATTTTCCGAGGTTCTCCGGGCCGAACGAGTGCGGCAGCAGGTAGTCGAAGGCGTAGCGATGCAGTCGGGCAATGGTGAGATCGGGCGCGAGCGACACGGCGACGATCGGCATCTTTAGATCTGCCGCGAACTCGCGAATGCGCTGACGACAGACGCCGCACGGCGAGGGCGACTCGGCAGGGGACTCAACGGCAAACGCTAGTGCCACCGCCTTCGCGTCGGTGGCGAGGCGCATCGCGTTCATCGCATGCTGCTCGGCGTGCACCGTGAGGGTGTAGTCGGCCCCCTCCATGTTCGCCCCAACGTGGATCCCGCCGTTCGCATCGGCGACCGCCGCCCCAACGCGATAGTTCGAGTACACGGCGTAGGCGCGCGGTCGAATGCGCATCGCCTCGTCGACGAGGCGGCGCTCAATCGGCGTGAGGTCAGATTCGCGAATCAGCATTGGCTCTCAGCGCTCGTTACGTGCGGCGGGTGCCCAGTTCGCAACCTGCCCGACAAGGCGGCGAATGTGCAGGGCATGGAGCGGGGCGAGCGGCATCGACCAGAGCGGCTTCAGCCACGCCTCGGATCCGAGCGAGACCGCATCGGCGCCCGCCCAGCCGTACTCGCGCACGTCGGCGAAGGTGCGCACGCCGCCCCCGGCGATGATTGGCAGGCGAATCCCCGCCTCGCGCAGCTCGCTCACCACGCGCAGGCCGATCGGCTTGATCGCGCGCCCTGAGAGCCCGCCGTAGCGATTCTTTAGCAGCGGCGCGCCGGTCGCAGGATCAAGGCGGAGCCCCTTCACCGTGTTGATCGCAGCGAGCGCTGCGACGCCGTGCGCGACGGCGAGGCGGGCATGCTCGAGGTAGTCGAAGTCGGGCGAGAGCTTGAGGATCACCGGGAAGCGCGAGAGCGGTACCGCGCGCTTCAACACCTCTTCGATGATCGCCTCGAAGTCAACGTTGACGTTGTGGCACGAAACGTTGAACTCGAGGGCGGCGAGCGTGCCTGGGGCGGCGCGGCGATTTGCCACCTCGACGAGCTCTACAAACTCGTCGACGCCAAACCCACCGATCGAGAGGATGCGCACCTGCTCGCCAGTGCGTGGGTAGTACTCGTCGAAGTAGCGCTCGATCCCAATGTTCGACCAGCCGAAGGCGTTGAGCCACCCGCCATCGACCTCGCGCAGCGCACCGCGATAGAGGCGAATCATTTCAGGGATCCCCGTGAGGCCAAACGATTCACGAAGGGTGAAGTGGCCCTCACGCGGCTGCGTCGTGACGGTGCGCACGGTGACGGCGCCGAATCTGCGTAGATCAACAAAGTTCGCGATCGGCGAGAGGCCGGTCAGCGCGAAGCGTCCACGCCCTGCGCCATAACCCAGAAGGCTCGCGCTAGTGACGAGTCGATTCCTTAGTTGGATTCCGTTGAGGTTGATCACGCCGAGATCGTAGCGCGCAGAGCGAGCACCACAACCACCGACACCACCATTGCAATGAGAAGGCTGCCGCGCAGCCGCCCGACCAACGCCCCAGCGATCACCGCAACGGCCTCTGGGCCGACGCTTGGCACGCCGTTGCGCAGGAAGACCTCCTTAACGGCAATGCCACCGAGCGCCGCTGGTCCGATCATGCGCAGGTAGGCGAGCGCGATCGGCGGCAGTCGGTCGACGCCGGGGGCGAACAAGGGGATCGCGCGTGCCGCAAACGTGCCGGCGGCGGCGGCGAGTACCAGCGGAAGGATGCCCAGATCGTTCACGCTGCACCGCGCGATCGCACTGCAAGGCCGGCGAACGGTCCGAGTAGACCGCCAGCGAGAACGGCAGCACCTGGACTCACCGTTGCCGCGACGATCACGGCAATCGCCGAGCCCGCGAGAAGCGCAACGAGTGCGGCGCGGTCGCGCACGAGCGCGACGGCGATCCCCGCCATGGTTGCCGGAAAGACCACGTCGAGGCCGATCGTCGCGGGGTCGGGGAGTGCGCTCCCCGCAGACCACCCCGCAATCGTCGCAATGTTCCACGGCACGAACACCGAGAGCCCGGCGTAGATAGCGCCGCGCACGTCGATCTGACCGAGTCGCTCCAAGTGAGCGCTCGTGAGTGCGAAGGCCTCATCGGTCAACAGGAGGGCAATGACCGCGCGCAGGCGGCGAGAGAGGCGCAGCGTGTGCGGCGCGATTGATGCTGCGTAGAGAAAGTGGCGTGCGTTAAGCAGCCAGACGAGCAGCGCGATTGATGGCCACGCAGCCCCGCTCACCAGAAGCCCCACCACGGCGAATTGCGATGCGCCTGCGAAGAGTATTGAGCTGAGCGCTGAGGTTTCGAGGAGCGAGAGGCTTGCCTGTCGTGCGGTGAAGCCGAAGATCGTCCCCACGACGATGATGCTCGCCCAGATGCCGAGCGAGTCGACAACGAGGCGACGTCGCGCGACGCCGAGCTCGAGCGGGGCGGTCATGCGATCCTTTCAGGGTCTAATACGACGACCGGGATCTCGCGTGCGGTGCGACGTGAGTACGCGGCGTACACGCCGAAGTTCGCATCATCGGTGCGGCGCAGCAGATCGATGCGTTCCGTGCCGGTTGCGACGCGTGCGACGTAGCGCTCGCGTCGGCCACGACGGATCACGCCGACGTGTGGTTCAGCGGTGAGGTTCGAGAACCACGCAGGGTCGCCAGCGCGCCCGTAGTTCGAGGCGATCAGCACGATGCGCGGACCGTCTGCGAGGTAGGTCAGCACGACGCGACGCGCGGCGCCGCTGCGTCGCCCCGTTGTCTCAAGGATGATCCCCGGCCGTGGGCCGAGCCCAGGCGAGATGCGCCCGCTCGTTGCGAGGGCGAGCCGCGCGTGCACTGGCGCGATCAACCCGATCAGTCGCCCGAAGAGCCCCTGCGCAACGCGCAGCGGGAGCGGTCGGCGCCGCGCCCAACCGTCGCCCGGCATCAGCGCTCGCTGAAGAGGTACCTGACGGAGAGCGCAGCGACCGCTGCGCCGAGGATCGGACCGACAACGTAGACGAGCGCGGCGGAGAGGTCGCCAAACGCGAGCGCGGGGCCGAACCAGCGCGCAGGGTTCATTGCCGCGCCGGTGAGCGGCCCGCCGACGAGAATGTCTGCCGCGACGGCGAGACCGATGAAGAGGCCGCCCATCTTTGGGGCGCGTCCATCTACCGCGGTAAGGAGCACCGCATAGGCGAGGAGCGCCGTGAGCACCGCCTCGATTCCGATCGCCGTTGCGGTCGAGATCCCATCAGCAACCATCGGCGCACCACCGGCGCCGATCGAATAGGCGGTGTCGCCGCCATCAAATCCACCAAAGGCGAGCTTCAGCACAAATCCCGCCGCAGCCGCTCCAGCGAGTTGCGCGACGATGATGCGAGCGCCAGCGCGAGTGCGCACCTTGCCGACGAGCCAGAGAGCAACCGTCACCGCAGGGTTGAATTGCCCGCCACTGATCGGTCCAAAGGCGGTGGCGAGGACGGCGAGGGCGAGGCCGTGGGCGAGCGCCACCCCGATCAGCCCAACCTCCCCGCCGGTGGCGGCGTTGACGATGACCGCCCCCGCACCAACGATAAAGAAGAGGAAGGTGCCGAGGAGCTCGGCGACGAGTTCTGCGACGGTCGATCGTGCGGGCATCTGGGGCCTCCGGCATATCGGGCGCCCCCTCGTGGGGCACCTCTTCGGGCGAGTGTAAAGCAGCCCAGCAGGGGGACCCTATCCGCTACTGCAGGGATCGCGTATGCTTCTCGGGTCACTCGGGCTTCGGGTGGCATAAGGAAGCACGCACGCGACCGAGAATCGTCAACCGTTCCCTTTCGGGCTCGCGAGACACGATCGGACCACGAGGCGAGCCAACACTAGGAGTGAACGGATGTACACAGACAAGAACTTGGTCTGCATGGATTGCAGCCAGGAGTTCGTATTCACGGCGCGGGACCAGGAGTTCTACGCCGAGCGTGGCTTCACCGAGCCAAAGCGCTGCACCCCCTGCCGCAACGCCCGCAAGGCGCAGCGTGAGGGTGGTTCGGCCGGCGGCGGCTTCGGCAGCTACACCGGTGGCGGCAGCTACAGCGCTGGTGGCTATGGTGCCCCTCGCGCCCCGCGCGGACCGCGCGAGCTGCACCCAGCAACCTGCTCCGACTGCGGTAAGGAGACCATGGTCCCCTTCCTGCCGACGAGCGGCAAGCCGGTTTATTGCGACACCTGCTTCGCGACTCGGCGCCCAGCGCGCTGACCGCGTCGCTCTTTGAGCAACCCGGACGGCCGGGACCCTTCGGGGTCCCGGCCGTTCGCTTTATCTCGACACCCTTAGCATTGGCGCGTGAGTAACCTCTCTGATCCGAAGCGCAGGAGCAGCGTTCGACGCGTGACCACTTGGCGCGCGGGCGCACAGGGAGAGCGCGACGATCATCTTGCCGGCGAGGAGCCGATGCAGATCCTTGCGGCGGGGCCGAGTGAGTCGCCGATTGAAATCGCGGTAACGATGCGCACGCCGGGGAACGACGCAGAGCTTGCCGTCGGACTCCTGGTGAGCGAGGGCCTCATCAACCAGAGCAGCGTCGAGCGCGTTGAGTTCGATGATCCGATCGAGGCGTCGCATCCTGAAAACCGCATCGTCGTGCACCTCCGTCGCCCCCTCGACCCGTCGAGCATCCCGCAGCGCACCACGATCGCGTCGGCGTCGTGCGGCATCTGCGGCAAGGCGTCTATTGACGACGTGGTTCTTCGTTGCAGCGTTGCAGTGCCGATCGAACGCATTCGCCTCGCCGCGCTCTTGGCGCTCCCTGATGCGCTGCGAGCCGAGCAAGAGATCTTTGGTAGGACCGGAGCACTGCACGCTGCGGCGATCGTTGCCGTTGATGGCGAAGGGGGGCTAACGATTGAGGCGGTGCGTGAAGACGTTGGTCGCCACAACGCCGTCGACAAGCTGATCGGCGCCGCGGCGCTTCGCGGCGCGCTTCCGTACAGCGGCCGCCTACTGCTCCTCTCAGGACGCTGCTCGTTTGAGTTGGTGCAGAAGGCGGGCGCCGCAGGGATTGGCGCGATCGCCTCGGTCGGCGCCCCCTCCGATCTCGCGGTAGAGACCGCCGAACGACTCGGCATCTGCCTGATCGGCTTTCTGCGCGGCGACGCGGCGAACGTCTACACGCGGAGCGGCGTCGTCATATAAGTGCGGCTATTGGGCGTCGAGCGCGGAGAGGCGGTCGACGAGCAGGCCGCAGTGTTCGAGGGCGGCCGTCTCGCTGCATGCGGCGTCAATCGCCGCCGCACCGATGCGACCACCAATCTCGGCATCTGCCGCAGCGATCTCGCGCAACGGTTGGTCGCCGTCACGAGCGATCGTCGCCGCGCGCTGCACGGCGGCGTGGGCGATCTCGCGCTGCACACCAGCTTCGACGAGCGCAAGGAGGAGTCGCGAGGCGGCATGCAAGCCGAGGCCGCCACGAAGGTTGCGAAGCATTGAGGCGCGTCGCACCTCCATGCCGTCGATGATGCCGCAGAGCGATTCCGCCATGAAGTGGAGAAGCGTCGTGGCGTCGGGGAGGATCACGCGCTCAACGGAGCTGTGGCTGATGTCGCGCTCGTGCCAGAGCGCCTGGTTCTCCATCGCCGCAACGGAGTAACCGCGCAGCAGTCGCGCCATGCCGCTGACGCGCTCGGACTTAATGGGATTGCGCTTCTGCGGCATCGCCGAACTCCCCGCCTGCCCCGTACGGAACGGCTCGCGTAGCTCATCGATCTCGGTGTGCTGCAGGTTGCGAATCTCTGTCGCGAAGCGCTCAAGCGATCCACCCGCGACGGCGATGGCAGCAACGAGCGCCGCGTGCCGATCGCGTTGCACGATCTGCGTGCTCACGGGATCAGCGTGCAGGCCGAGAGCGGCGAGCGCCGACGCTTCGATAGCGGGATCGATCTGGCTGTACGTGCCGACTGGCCCCGAGATCTTTCCGGTGGAGGCATCGTCGAACGCCGCGGCGAGGCGGCGGCGATCGCGGTCGGCTTCGAACGCCCACCCGGCGAGCTTTGCGCCGAAGGTCATCGGCTCAGCGTGCACGTTGTGGGTGCGTCCGATCATCGGGGTGTCGCGCTCCTCGCGCGCGCGGCGAACGATCGTGGCGATGAGGCGGTCGAACGAGGCGAGGATCAAGTCGCCAGCGGCGCGCAGCTGCAGGGCGAGCGCCGTGTCAACGACGTCGCTGCTCGTGAGGCCAAAGTGCAGGTAGCGCCCCTCATCACCGACGCTCTCTGCGACGGCGGTCACGAAGGCGAGAAGGTCGTGATCAAGCGTCGCCTCGAGCGCCTCAATGCGGGCAAGGTCAATGCGCGCGCGCGAGCGAATGGCTGCGGCTGCGGTGGCGGGCACGTCGCCGCGCGCCGCCTGCGCCTCGAGCACAGCGAGCTCGACGCGTAGCGCCGCCGCCCAGCGCGCCTCGTCACTCCAGATCGCCGCTGCGGCAGGGTGCGCGTAGCGCGGGATCATCGTCCCCCGGCGCGGCGGCGTCGCAGTGCGCGCTCGATCGTTTGCGATCGCTCTGGGCCAACGGAGAGCAGCACGATCGGCGCACCGGCGGCCTCTTCAAGTGCAGCGACATACCGTTGCGCAGCGCCCGGAAGATCGTTCATACGGCGCGCGCCACTGATCGGTTCGCTCCACCCCTCGAAGCGTTCGTAGATCGGCGTTGCGCGCGCGAGCTCGGCCCCTGAGGCGGGCCAGCGGTCGACGCGCTTGCCATCGATCTCGTAAGCGACGCAGAGCAGCACTTCGGGGAGCCCCGAGAGGATGTCGAGCTTGTTCAACATGATGCTCGAGACGCCATTCAGTCGCACCGCGTAACGGAGTGGCACCGCATCGTTCCAGCCGACACGTCGGCGCCGACCGGTGGTGGTGCCGACCTCGTTCCCCTCCGTTGCGATGCGCTCGCCGGTCGCGTCGGTCAGCTCAGTGGTGAAGGGACCGGAGCCGACGCGCGTCGCGTACGCCTTCATCACCCCCATCACCTCGTCGATCTGGAGTGGCGCCACGCCGCCACCAGTGGTCGCGCCACCAGCGATCGGGTTCGATGAGGTTACGAACGGGTACGAGCCATGGTCAAGGTCGAGGAGCGTCCCCTGCGCACCTTCAAGCAGGATGTGCTCGCCGGCATCAAGCGCGCGCTGCACCAGGTCTGTTGCGTCGGCGATGTGCGGGCGCAGGCGCTCGCCCCATGCTGCAATCAGCGCAGCAATCGCAACCTCGTCGACCGCTTCACCTGGGTTGGTATCGCCGAGTGCTGCAAGTAGCGCGCGCTTCTCGGGGAGCACCCGCGCGAGTCGCGTTGCGGCCGAGGCGGGATCGAGGAGATCCTCCACGCGCAGGCCGAGGCGCGCTGCACGGTCTTCGTATGCGGGGCCAATGCCACGCTGCGTTGTTCCTACCTTCGCCCCCGCGAGTCGCGCCTCGCGCGCGCGGTCGATCGCCGGGTGATACGGAAGGATGAGATGTGCCGCATGGCTGACGCGCACCTTTGACACGTTGATCCCACGTGCGATCAGTCCGTCGAGCTCGCGGATCAGCGTTGCAGGGTTCACCACGACGCCGGGGCCGATCACCGGCGCGATGTGCGGATAGAGGACACCCGACGGCACAAGGTGCAGCTTGAAGGTGTCGTCACCGATGACGATCGTGTGCCCCGCGTTGTCGCCGCCCTGGTAGCGAACGACCGTCGAGACCTGCTCGGCGAGGAAGTCGGTGGTCTTCCCCTTCCCCTCGTCCCCCCACTGGAGGCCGACGATCACGGTTGCTGGCATCGGCACGCTCCTTGCGGTTGCAGGTACGCCGGCAACGCACGGCGCGCGGATCGTACCCCTTCCCTGCGAGGCGGGGCTAGACTCGCCGCATGATCGAGACCCCCACCCCAAACGCCGCACGACCGGAGCGGAAGCGCTACTCGGGCTCCTGGTTGCCGAAGCCCTCCCTCTTTGTTGGCTGGCGCCCATACGGGATTGGCCTGCAGAAGCCGAACCACCTCATTGAGATGGCGCGCACCGTGTGGGAGAACCGCGGCAACCTTCTCTACGCCTGGCGCATCCTCAGTAAGGGGGTCTGCGACGGCTGCGCCCTTGGCGTTGCCGGGTTCAAGGACTGGACGATTGACGGCGTGCACCTGTGCACAACGCGCCTCAACCTTTTGCAGGTAAACACCGCGCGCGCTCTCGACCCCGAGCGCCTCGCCGACGTTTCAGCGCTGCGAACTCTCTCATCAACGGAGCTGCGCGCGCTCGGCCGCCTTCCGTATCCCATGTTGCGCATGCGCGGCGAGCGTGGGTTCAAGCGGATCAGCTGGCAGCGCGCGTTGCAGATCGCCGGATCGCAGATCAAGGCGAGCGGCCCGCGCCGAATCTCGTTCTTCCTCACCGCGCGCGGCATCATGAACGAGACCTACTACGCGATCCAAAAGGTCGTGCGCTTCCTTGGAACGAACGACATTGATAACGCCGCGCGCATCTGCCACGCGCCGAGCACGGGGGCGCTGAAGCATGGGATCGGCTACGGAGCGACGACCGTCTCGTATCGCGATGTGATCGAGAGCGATCTCATCATCCTCTTCGGCTCGAACGTTGCGAACGCGCAACCGGTCTTCATGAAGTACCTACATCTCGCCAAGAAGCGCGGGGCAAAGATCGTCGTGGTGAATCCCTACCGCGAGCCAGGGCTCGAGCGCTACTGGGTGCCGAGCAACGCTGACTCGCTTCTCTTCGGCACGAAGATGGCCGACGCCTGGGTGCAGGTTGCGCAGGGGGGCGACATCGCCTTCATCAGCGCCGTGCTCCTGCGCCTCGACGAGATCGGCGCGCTTGACCGCGCCTTCATCGACGCGAAGAGTGCCGGTTGGAGCGAGCTGCGCGCCGCGATCGGCAAGCGCAGCGTTGACGAGTTCTTGGCGATCTCGGGAGCCTCGCGCGCCGAGATGGAGCGCTTCGTTGAGCTCTACGCTGCAGCGCCATCGGCTGTACTCGTTTGGTCGATGGGGATCACGCAGCAGGCGTGTGGCAGCGAGAACGTCGCTGCGATCGTGAACCTCGCCCTCGCGCGCGGCAACATCGGTCGCCCTGGCGCGGGGCTGATGCCGATCCGTGGACACAGCGGCGTGCAGGGTGGGGCAGAGATGGGCGCGTATGCAACGGCGCTCCCTGGCGGCCTGCCGATCGAGTCGCGCTACACCGAGTCGCTCGCCGCACACTATGGATTCCCGATCGAGGCGCGCGCTGGGCGTTCGGCACCGCAGCAGCTCGACGCCGCAGGGCGCGGCGAGATCGACGTGCTCTGGAGCGTCGGCGGCAACTTCATGGAGACGATGCCCGACCCCGACGAGATCGCGCGCATCCTCGCGAAGGTGCCGCTCCGCGTGCACCAAGACATCGTCCTGAGCAGCCAGATGCTCGTCGACCCAGGCGAGGCGGTGCTTCTCTTGCCGGCGACGACACGCTACGAGGTGCCGGGTGGAGGCACCGAGACGACGACTGAGCGCCGCGTCGCGTTCAGCCCAGAGATCCCCGGCCCACGCATCGGCGAGGCGCGGCCGGAGTGGGAGGTCTTCACTGAGCTCGCCACGACCATCGATCCGGCGCGCGCGAACCTGGTGCAGTTTCCTGGCGGCACAAAGCAGATTCGTCAGGAGATCGCCACGGTGGTTCCGAGCTATGCGGGGATCGAGACGCTCGAGAAGAGCGGTGATGCAATCCAGTGGGGCGGCGAGCGACTCTGTGAGGGGCAAACGTTTGCAACCCCCGACGGGCGCGCGCACTTCGCCACCGTGCTGCCGCTCGAGGTGACCCTCCCCGAGGGCGCACTCAACCTTTCCACGCGGCGCGGAAAGCAGTTCAACTCGATGGTCTGGAAGGCGAAGGATCCGCTCAACGGTGCGATGCGCGACGACGTGCTCATCGCCGCGAGCGACGCCGCAGCGCGCGGGCTCGCCGATGGCGCGGCGGTGATCGTGCGCAGTGCGACCGGCGAAGTGCGCGCGCACCTACGCGTCGCACCAATCCGCGCTGGCAACGTACAGATGCACTTTCCTGAGGCGAATCCACTCATTGACGGCACGCGTCGTGATCCGATCAGCCACGTCCCCGACTACAACGCGATCGTCGAGATCCTTCCGGTCACGTGAGCCGAGCCCCCGAAGTCGTCGGGATCCTTCTCGCGGGTGGCGCGAGCAGTCGCTTCCCTGGCGGGAAGCTTGAGGCGCGCATCCCCGCCGCGCTCGCCGAGCGCTACGGCCGACCGGAGCTTGCCGATCGCCAGATCATTGAGGCGTCGCGCATCGCAATGCTCGAAGCGGTCGGCAGCGCGATCCTCCTCGGCCTTGAACCGCTCGATCGACGTCCGCACGAGGGCCCAGCGGCGGCGCTCGGCGACCTACTCAACGGCGATACCCTCGCTGCACTCCCCGACGCAACACGTGTTCTCGTGGCGGCCGGCGACGCGCCGTTCGCCCCATCGGCGCTCCTCGGCCTGATGGCCGCCGCACCCGGAGCCCTGGTGATCGCCCTCGACCAGCCGCTCCCGTTCGCCGCAGATCTCGGCGCGCTACGCGCCGTTGCAACGGCGGGTGAGCTGCCGCGCCTTCGCGATCTCGCCGCGGCGCTCGGCGCGCGCCCGCTCGATCCACGCCTCGTTGAACGCCTCGACCCGCTCGGTGGCGCGCTCGCCGACATCGACACGCCAGAGGATCTCGCGCGATGAGCACGCCGCCGGTCGTCCTCTGGCTGCGTCGCGACCTTCGCCTGCACGATCATCCGGCGCTCGCCGCCGCCCTCGAGCATGCGCGCGCCTCTGGCGCGTCGCTGCTGCCGATCTTTATCTGGGAGCCGGGGATCCTTGCTGGCCCACGCGCAAGCGCAAACCGCAACTGGTTTCTGCGCGAGAGCCTGACCGAGCTCACCGCGTCGCTGCGCGGGCACGGCTCGGAACTGATCGAGCTGCAAGGTCCGTCGAGCCGCGCGCTCCCCGCGCTGATCGAAGCGCTGCGCCGTGATCACGGCGCAGCGGCAATTGACGTGTACGCAACGCGCGACCACACGCCGTACGCGCGCGCACGCGACCAACAGATCGCAGCGCTCATCGCGCCGCTCGGTGCAACGCTGCACATGAAGCGCGGACTCGTTGCGGTGGAACCCGACGAGCTCCTCACCGGCGGCGGCACGCCGTATGGCGTCTACACCCCCTACTTTCGCCGCTGGCTAGAGCGCGTCGAGGCGGCGCACCACGTTCCACTCCCGGCCCCCGAACATCTACCGCCATCTCCAAAACTTGCGTTGTCAAGCGACCTTCTCGTGGACCGCAATGCACTCGATCAAGCGACGCAGCCAACGGCGCAGCGCGATCTACTTCCGGCGCCTGGTGAGCGAGCGGCGCGCGAGCGCGCCGACCAGTGGATTGCAGCGGCGCAACGCGGAGCCGGCGTCGCGGCGTATGCAGAGCGTCGCAACACGCTCGCAGATGCTGATGGGACCAGTCGCCTCTCTGCGGCGCTGCATCTCGGCCTCCTCTCGGCGAGCGAGCTTGCAGCGCGCCTCTTACCGCTGCCGCCGGAGCGCAATGGCGAGCGAAGCGGCCAGCGACTCTGGGTGAGCCAGCTCGCCTGGCGCGACTTCTACGCGCAGGTGCTCTGGCATGCGCCGCACGCCGCACGCTCGGCGTGGAAGCCTGCCTACGATGCGGTGCGCTGGAGTGGCGACGCGGCGGGCCTGCGCGCCTGGCAGGAGGGACGCACCGGCTATCCGATCGTCGACGCTGCCGCGCGGCAGCTGCTGCAGAGTGGCTTCGTGCACAACCGGGCGCGGATGATCAGCGCTTCGTTCCTTACAAAGGATCTGCTCGTCGACTGGCGTGAAGGCGAGGCGCACTTCCTGCGACACCTCGTCGATGGCGACATTGCAGCGAACAACGGCGGGTGGCAGTGGTCGGCGTCGACCGGCACCGACGCGCAGCCGTACTTCCGGATCTTCAACCCAGTGACGCAGGCGTCGAACTTTGACCCAGACGGCGCCTACGTGCGGCGCTGGATCCCTGAGCTTGCCGCCCTTCCGGCGCCGGCGATCCATGCGCCGTGGGCGCATCCGACGGCGCTGGCGGCGGCGGGGATCCAACTCGGTCGCGACTACCCCGAGCCGATCGTCGACCATGCCGTGGCACGAGCGCGCGCACTCGATGCCTATAAGTCGGCGGTGGGCGCGAGCGCCGTTCGCGAGAAGGGCGACGATGCGTCCTGATGCGCGGGGGCCGCGTGCGCGTCGCCCCACGCGCCACATCCCACCCTCGCTGCGCGACGAGAAGATCTGCGCCGCCTGCGGCCGACCCTTCTCGTGGCGACGTAAATGGGAGCGCGTCTGGGACGAGGTGAAGTACTGCAGCGACGCCTGCAAGGCGAAGCGCTCCTAATGACACAGCTCTGATGGCACAGCGACAACGCGCGCGACGCGGATGGCAGCGGATCGTTGCCGTGTACGTTGCCGTGCAGTTCGCCGAGATCTTCGGCGTGAGCATGATCTACGCGTACCTACCACTCGCCCTCGAAGGTGCGGGGGTACCAATCAGCGAGATCGGATCGCTCGCGGCGATCGCGACCGCCGGACTCTTTATTGTCGGCGCGCCACAGGTGCCGATTTGGCTGGCGATCGCCGAGCTGCGCTCGCGGCGACTCGTGATCGTGCGCAGCGGCCTCATCGCCCTTGCGGCGCTCGTCGCCTTCGCGCTCGCGCGCGAGGCGTGGCAGATCGTGGGGGCGACGGTGGCGCTCGGCTTCTGGCTCGGCAACTCTGGGGTGATGCTCGCCACCATCCGCGAGGTTGCGCCCCCCGCGGCGCGACAGCGCTCAATCGCCCTCTTCAGTGCGGCGGCGCCGATGGGCTTTGCGGCGGGACCGCTCCTCGCCGCACTCTGCATCGAGGGGCTTGGCCTGCCGCTCGCCGCGCCAATCCTCATCGCCGCTGCGGTCAACGGCGCGTTGATCGTCGCCAACATCGTCGCGATCCCCGACGTTCCCCCGATCGTGCGACCGCGCGGGAGCGTGCTCACCGTCGCGCTGCGCGGACTCCGCGGGATCTTTGCTGATCGCGTTGCACGCGCTGCCTATCTTGTCCTTGCGCTCGTGATTGCGGGTGAGCGAATGTTGCGCCCAATCCTTCCGCTGCGCATCGCCGAAGTTGCGATCGGCCCCGCCGTTGCTGGGATCGCAGAGCCGCTCGCCTCACCAGGGATCGCGGGCGCGGTTGGCCTCCTCACCGGCCTCTCTGCACTTGCCGGCGCCATCGCATCACCACTCCTCGTCACCCTGCTCTTTCCACGCCTCGGGCTCCCGCGCGCCGCAGCGCTCACCTTTATCGCGGGGAGCGCCGCCGCACTCTCGCTCGGCTTCGCACCGACCCTTCCACTCCTCGCCATCGGCGTAACGGTGATCGCCGCCGTCTCAGCACTCGTGCAGACCGCCGTCTTCTCCTACCTCGCCGAAGAGGTGCGCGAGTCGCGACGGACCGCCGCGCTGAGCCTCTCGCTCTTCCCGCTCTACGCCGGAAACGTCGTCGGCCTGGGCGTCGCCTCCATTGGCGTGCAGCTCGGCACCTCAGAGTCGGGCGACCTGCTCGCTCTTCGGCCAGTCTTCGTTGCTGGCGCAGCGATGCTGCTCGTGGGCTTCTTCGCCGCACGCGCGCTGCGTGGGCACACCCGCGCTGCGGCGCGCTAGTCTGCAGTTATGACCAAGGTGCAGACCGTCACCGGAGCGATTGACGCCTCAGCGATGGGCGTGACACTCACTCACGAACACAT
>QWQR01000021.1 GCA_003670745.1 Chloroflexota bacterium | reverse complement strand
TCACCGGCCTCTCTGCACTTGCCGGCGCCATCGCATCACCACTCCTCGTCACCCTGCTCTTTCCACGCCTCGGGCTCCCGCGCGCCGCAGCGCTCACCTTTATCGCGGGGAGCGCCGCCGCACTCTCGCTCGGCTTCGCGCCGACCCTTCCACTCCTCGCCATCGGCGTAACGGTGATCGCCGCCGTCTCAGCACTCGTGCAGACCGCCGTCTTCTCCTACCTCGCCGAAGAGGTGCGCGAGTCGCGACGCACCGCCGCGCTGAGCCTCTCGCTCTTCCCGCTCTACGCCGGAAACGTCGTCGGCCTGGGCGTCGCCTCCATTGGCGTGCAGCTCGGCACCACAGAATCGGGCGACCTGCTCGCTCTTCGGCCAGTCTTCGTTGCTGGCGCAGCGATGCTGCTCGTGGGGTTCTTCGCCGCACGTGCGCTGCGTGGGCACACCCGCGCTGCGGCGCGCTAGTCTGCAGTTATGACCAAGGTGCAGACCGTCACCGGAGCGATTGACGCCTCAGCGATGGGCGTGACACTCACTCACGAACACATCCTCAACGACGTGCTCTCCTGGTGGCACCCACCACTCGTGGACACGCCGCGCTCGCGCGAGCTCATTAACGAGAAGGTCTCCATGGCGAACCTTTGGGAGCTGCGCAACGATCCGTTCTCCAATAAAGACAACTGCACCATGACCGACCGCGCGCTTGCGATTAGCGAGCTCAACCGTTTTGTCGCGCAAGGCGGCCGCACGGTGATCGAGACGTCGGCCGACGGGAATGGCCGCGACCCTGAGGGGCTCGCCGAGATCAGCCGAGCGACGGGCCTTAACATCATCATGGGGACCGGCTACTACCTCGACGCATCACAGCCTGCTGAGAACGACGCGAAGTCCGAGCGTGAGATCGCCGAGGAGCTGATCCGCGACATCACCGACGGCGCGCGTGGAACGACGGTGCGCTCGGGAATCATTGGTGAGATCGGCGTTGGGAGCGAGTTCACGGCGCGCGAGCGCAAGTCGCTCGCCGCCGCATGCGTCGCGCAGGTTGAGACGCACCTGCCGATGCAGATCCACATGCCCGCCTGGTTCCGCCTCGGCGACGAGGTGCTCGACTTCTGCGCCGATCGTGGCGTGCCGCTCGAGAGCGTCGTGCTCTGCCACTCAAACCCGAGCGGTGACGATCACGACTACCAGACGCGGCTGTTGAAGCGCGGCGCGTGGGTGCAGTACGACATGATCGGCATGGAGGTCTTCTACGCCGACCAGCAGGCGCAGTGCCCGAGCGGTGACGATGATGCGCGCAACATCGCACGCCTGGTGAAGGGCGGCTATGGCGAGAAGGTGCTCATGTCGCAGGACATCTTTTTGAAGTCCCTGCTCCGTTCGTACGGGGGGCCAGGCTACGGGCACATGATCGAGTTCTTCCTCCCACGCCTCGCCCGCCACGGCGTGCCGCTCGAGCGCGGGATGGCGATGTTGACCGATAATCCACGTACGCTGTTCGAAGCGGCGCGATAGCGCCAGAAGGGGGATCTGTGGGGAAGCGCGTTCTGCTCGTTGGTGAATCCTGGGTGTCGGAGGCGACGCACTACAAGGGCTTCGACTCCTTTACGAGCGTCACCTTCCATTCCGGCGCCGACTGGTACAACGCCGCGCTCCGCTCCAAGGGTCACACCGTTGAGCAGATGTATGCGCACGATGTTCCGGCGCGCTTTCCGCACAACCGCGAAGAGCTCGCCGCGTACGACGTGATCGTGCTCTCCGACATCGGCACGAACTCGTTCTTGCTGCCGATTGAGACCTGGATGCAGGGAAAATCCACACCGAACCGCTTGAAGCTCCTCGCCGACTGGGTGCGCGATGGCGGCGCGCTGATCATGGCGGGCGGCTACCTCAGCTTTCAGGGATTTGAGGCGAAGGCGCGCTTTGCCGGCAGCCATGTCGAAGAGGTGCTCCCCGTCACCTGCCTCACTCACGACGATCGTGTGGAGGTTCCCGAAGGCGCGCAGCCGACCGTCGTCGACGCCGCACATCCAGTACTCGCTGGAGTTTCGGGGGCAATGCCGACGCTCCTCGGCTACAACCGTGTCGTGCTGAAGCCAGGATCAACGCTCGTCGCAACGGTCGGCAACGATCCACTCATCGCCACCGCGCAGATCGGCAAGGGTCGATCACTGGTGTGGACCTCGGACATCGGACCGCACTGGTGCCCTGAACCGTTCGTGCAGTGGGCCGGCTTCGCGCCGCTCATGGCGAACATGGTTGACTGGGTGAGCTCCAAGTGACGCTCGCCGAACAGGTCGCGGCCTACGAGGCGGCGACCCGCGCGTTTCTAGAACAGGCTGCGGCGCTCGATCGCACGAAGCTCGACGCGAAGCACCCCGAGGGCTGGTCGCCACGCCAGGTGATTCATCACCTGGCCGACAGCGAGGCGCAGTCGTACGCGCGACTCCGGCGCATCGTCGCCGAGCCGCTCGGCTCGATCATCCAGGGGTACGACGAAGGCGCATGGGCGGCGAGCCCAGCGCTCGGCTACGAGAGTGATCCGATCGAAACGCCGCTCGCGGTCTTCGCTGCGGTGCGCGCCGGATCACTCGCCGTGCTTCGCCACTTGTCCGACGTCGATCTTGAGCGATACGGCGATCACTCAGAGCGCGGCAAGTTCACGATCGCCGACTGGCTGCAGGTCTACTCGCGGCACCCGCTCGAACATGGCGAGCAGATGGCAAAGGCGCTCCGCGGCGAAAAGTAGCGCGCTGGCGCGCTAAGGGAGATGGCGCTCCGCTGGACCGATGTAGCGGGCGTCAGGGCGAATGATCTTGTCGACCGCCGCCTGCTCAATGACATGCGCTGACCAGCCGGCGATACGCGCGAGGCCGAAGGTGGCGGGGAAGAGGTCGGGGACGAGGCCGACACCCTGGAGCACCGCCGCGGCGTAAAACTCCACATTCGTCTTTAGGGGTCGGTCGGGCTTCAGCTCGGCGAGCACCTTGAGGATCGCCTCCTCAGCGCCGATCGCGAGCTCAAGCCAGGCGGGTCGCGCCGGCATCGCCTCTGCGACCTTGCGCAGTGCTGCTGCGCGCGGGTCGTAGGCGCGATAGACGCGATGGCCGAAGCCCATAATCAGCTCCTTGCGCGCGAGTTTGCCGCGCGCCCACGCATCGGCGCGGTCGATGGATCCGATCTCGTCGAGCTGGCCGATCACTTCGGCGGGGGCACCGCCGTGTAGTGGACCCTTCAGTGCGCCGATCGCACCGCACACCGCCGAGGCGATGTCGGCGCGCGTCGCAACGATCACGCGTGCCGCAAAGGTGCTGGCGTTCAAGCCGTGCTCGGCGCCGGCCATCAGGTACGCGTCAAGCGCGCGCGCCGTGCCGGGGTCGGGAGCCGTGCCGTGGAGCTGCTGCAAGAACGCTGCGGCGATGTCGAGCCCGGGCTCAGGATCGATCGGCTCAAGCCCCTGTCGGAGTCGCGCAAATGCGGCAAGTGCCGACGGCGCCATGGCGGCAATGCGGCGCGCCTCATCGGCGGTCGGCGGCCAGCCGAGTCGTTCGCCGGCGCCCCATACGGAGATTGCGGTGCGCAGCGCATCCATTGGATGCGCGTGCGCTGGCAAGAGTCGCAGCGCCGCCATTACGGCGGGGGGAACGCGCACAGGCTCAAGCGTTGCGTT
Source organism: Chloroflexota bacterium (assembly GCA_003670745.1). Lineage (GTDB taxonomy): Bacteria > Chloroflexota > Limnocylindria > Limnocylindrales > Limnocylindraceae > Limnocylindrus. The sequence goes on along the minus strand of QWQR01000021.1, from coordinate 11,798 downwards.
CGGGTGCCACTCGCCAGTAAGGAGTAGGTCGAGGACCGCGGCGTAGCTCCCCTTGGAGACGACCTCTTCAATGGGGTAGCCGCGATAGAGGAGTCGCCCGTTTGCGCCGTCGACGAGGCTTACGGCGGTCTCTGCGCCGATGACTCCCGCGAGGCCTGGGGAGAAGGGCTTCTCTACGTCACTCATCAATCTGATCCTACTCCCGCGCGAAAAAGTGGGCAGCGCGTCGGCTAGGATTGCGTGCATGGCTGGCTCCAACCTCTCGGCACGTGTTCAGGCGCTCCCCGGCGACCCGATCTTCGGCGTCGTTGAGCGCTTCAAGGCCGATCCGCGCCCAAACAAGGTGAACCTCGCCCAAGGCGTCTACATGGATGAGAGCGGCTCCACGCCGATCCTTGGGACGGTACGCGAGGCGGAGCGTCGCCTTCTCGCCTCGTCGACGACCAAGGTGTACAAGCCGATCGCCGGCGACCCCCGCTACCTAGAAGTTATGCGCGCCATCCTCTTCCGCCCCGCCGGCGCGCCGTGGGGTGATCTGGAGCCTGCCGTGTCGGGTCGCGTCGAAATGGTGCAGACCCCAGGCGGCACCGGCGCCATTCGACTCGCCGTCGAGCTGGTGACGCACCTTCGCCCCGAAGCTGAGATCTGGATCAGCGAGCCAACCTGGCCGAACCATCGTCAGATCGTTGACGAGAGCGGCGCCGTTGCACGACAGCACACCTGGCTCAGCGCCGATGGCGCACGCCTCGACATTGAGGGCTTGCTCGCCGCAATCGACGCGGCGCGGCCAGGTGACGCAATGATCCTTCACGCCTCGTGCCATAACCCGACCGGGATTGACCCGACCCCTGCGCAGTGGAGCGAAATCGCAGCGCACGCAACGGCGCGTGGAATCCTTCCAATTATTGACTTCGCCTACCAGGGTTTCGGCGACGGGCTAGTTGAGGATGCGGCGGCGGTGCGCGCATTCCTTCAGGTCGGCGGCGAGTTCCTTGTCGCCTCGAGCGGCAGCAAGAACTTCGCCCTCTATGACGAACGGATCGGCGCGCTCGCCATCGTCGGCGCCGACGCGAGTGCCGCTACGACGCTCCTCTCGCACGTCAAGGCGCTGGTGCGCACCGCCTGGTCAAACCCCCCAGCGCACGGCGGCGAGATCATCGTTGAAATCCTCAGCGACCCGAAGCTGCGCGCCGAATGGGAGCTCGAGGTGACCGCCATGCGCACACGGATCGCCGACAACCGCGCCGCGCTCGTTGCCGCGCTCGCCGCAGCGGGTGCTGGAGACTGGTCGCACCTCGCGAACGGTCGCGGCATGTTTGCCCTACTTAACCTTGACGATGCGCAGATCGCACGCCTGCGCGACGATCACGCGGTATACGTCGTTGCCCTCGGGCGGCTCAACGTTGCGGGGCTCACCTCAACAAATATTCCGGTCGTGGCGAAGGCGATCGCCGCCGTCGTCGCCTGACGAGCGCAGCCCTGACGTTGGAGTAGGGGAGCCGCTCGTGCCCGATGTGCGCGTGGTGGTGAAGCCTGGGAGCCGTGCAGGTGAGCGCATTGAAGCACTCGCCGATGGGTCGCTGATCGTGCATCTTCAGGCACGACCAATAGAGGGGGCCGCAAACACCGCCCTCCTTACCCTCCTTGCCGCGCACTGGGGGGTGCCGAAGAGTCACCTGGCAATCGTGCGTGGCGGCACCTCGCGACAGAAGGTGGTTCGGCGCCCGTAGCCACGCACGCTGCGTTGCCCCGTAGCGTTTCGCTGCCCCGCCCCGCACAATGGTGCGATGAGCGACACGCAACGGATCCAGCCGCACCTCGTCTCGCGCGTGTGGGGTGGCGAGCGACTGCGCGCGCTCCTCGGCGACGCGGTGACCAGCGACGCGACGACTGGGCCGATCGGCGAGGCGTGGTTCGGCGCCGCCGAAGGATCAACGACGCACGCACTTGTGAAGCTCCTCGACGTGCGCGAGCGACTCTCGGTGCAGGTACACCCGAGCGATGCGCTTGCGCGCGAGCTGCACGGCGCAGGCGAGAGTGGAAAGCACGAGGCGTGGGTGATCTTAGAGGCGGCCGCCGACGCGACGATTCTCCTCGGTCGCGATCCCTCCGTTGATCCTGTTCGACTCGCCGCTGCGCTGCGCGGCGACGAGGCGATCGAGCCACTCCTTGCGCGCGTGTCGGTGCAGCCCGGTGACGTCATCAATGTGCCGCCAGGCCTTCTTCACGCCTTAATGCCCGGCTTGCTGGTGTGGGAGATTCAGCAGCCCACCGACCGCACCTATCGCGTCGCAGACTGGGGTCGCGACTCAGCAGACCGTCCGCTCCATCGCGTTGAGGCGGTGCAGGCTACCGACCTCGGCGCGGTCGCGCAGCGCCTTCCGCGCCTCCCCGAGGCACCTGGTGTCCACACCCTTCTCGACGCAGGTGCACTTCACGTCGTCGCCGTGGTCGGCCCGTGGAGCGGCACAATCGAAGCGCCGCGTGGTGCCGTTGCAACCCATGTGCCGTCTCCGTTACACACCGCCCCACGCGCTGGCCGTGCGGACCCCGCCGAATGTGACGGCTGCTCGCTACAGCCATTGAGTAGCGCGCGACTCGGTGGTGGCGCGACCACCGCGGCGGTACCAGCGGGGGGATGCCTCTTGATCGGCAGCCTCCGCGCGTAGCGCGCAGTACGCAAGCACGACTAACATCGCGCGCTCGTTCGATTGCGTTTTCTAAATAATCCTGCGGCTCGTGCGTGGCGAGGCCACATCAGCGGGGGGCGGAGGGTGGCGAAAGGTTGCGCCCCCTGCGCCGCTCCGTCATGATCTCCTCCTCGACTGCATCGGGCGCAGCCGCTCCAGGCGAACCGCACCTGCGGTGCATCTGGTGAACGTTTTGCCCGAAACAGCCACGAGCCCGCGCCGTTTCAAGCGCTGGGGGATGTAATAGAGGAGGACCTCATGAAGGTCTTTAACAAGAAGGGCTTCGTTGCCCTTGCAGCCATTGCGCTGCTCGCGGCCGCCTGTGGCGGCAGCACTTCCGGGAAGACGCTGACCATCGGGATCAGCCTTCCGCTTTCGGGCTCTGCCCTCGCCTCGGCCGGTCCGGCCCAGAAGGGTGCTGAGCTTGCCGTTAAGGACGCGACGGTCGATGGCTACACCCTCGTGGTGAAGGTGCTCGATCACGCCGTCAACGGCGCCCACAACCCGGCGCAGGCCGCGGCCGACATGACGACCCTCGTCGGCGACGAGACCGTTGTCGCTGTCGTTGGGCCATTCAACTCGGGCTCTGCAAAGGCGCAGATCCCAGTCTCGTCCGAGGCTGGCCTGCTTCAGTGCTCCCCGTCGAACACCAACCCGGACCTCACCAAGGGTGATGCTGGCGCGACGCTTCGCGGTGGCCGCCCAGTGAACTACATCCGCGTTGCGACGACTGACGACATTCAGGGTCCTGCGGTGGCGGCTTACGCCTTCGCTCAGGGCAAGAAGGCTGTCTACGTCGTTGACGACACCGAGGTTTACGGTAAGGGCATCGCGGACGCATTCGCCGCGAAGTTCGCCGATCTCGGCGGAACGGTTCTCGGCCGTGATGCCGCTGACCCGAAGACCACCGACTTCACCGCGATCGTCGCCAAGGCGGCGGCCGCGAAGCCGGACTCGGTCTTCTACGGTGGCGTCACCTCGAGCGGTGCCGGTCTCTTCCGTAAGGCCATGATCCAGGCCGGCCTGAACGTTCCGCTTTACGGCGGCGACGGCATCCAGGACGGCAACGGTGAGGGTTCGTATATCGCTATTGCGGGCGATGCTGCTATGGACAGCTTCAGCTCCGTCGCTGCGATTCACGACATCCCAGCCGCGGCAGATTTCGCTGCCAAGTACAAGGCCGCCTATGGCGAGGATCCGGGTTCGTACTCGGCCTCCGGCTATGCGTGCGCCCAGGTCATCATCGAGGCGATCAAGGTGGCGGCTAAGGCCGGCGCAGTGACCCGCGAGGGTGTCCGCGACGCCGCTGTCAAGGCTGGCGTTACGTACAGCACCGTCCTCGGCGACCTCGGGTTCGACGAGAACGGCGACACGACCCAGAAGGTCATCTCCCTCTACAAGGTTGAGGGCGGCGACTGGGTCTTCGATTCGCAGATCGACTACGCGCAGCAGTAAGCCACGGTGGGGGTGACCCCACGGAGGCTGCTTCGGCAGTAGGGGGAGGCCCCCGTCACCCGCGAGGGTGACGGGGGCCTCTTCATTACCCCTCAACTGAGTGACCGCATCTTGCCCATAAGCCCCCGATCCAGCACAATCAGCCGACGCACCGTAGGGGACCCTGACGGGCGACAAGGAGGGCGAGATGGCCGAGAAGGCTGGCGTGGTGAGCGTTCGAACAGAGCGGGCTCCAAGCCGACTCCTCCTGCCGCTCGTCGTCGTCGCCTTCCTTGCGGCGATGCTCGCCTGGCTCGGTCTCACGCAGTTCTTGAACGCCCTTACGCTCGGCGCCGTCTACGCGCTGATCGCCCTCGGCTACACGATGGTCTACGGGATTATCGAGCTGATCAACTTCGCCCACGGCGATGTGTTCATGGTTGGGACCTTCGTCTCGATGTTCGTGAGCGGCACCCTCTTAAAGGAGAAGAACGGCATTGAAGACATCTCCGCACTCGTCTTTGGCCTTGTCCTCGTCTTCGTGATCACCATCGCTGTGATGGCGGTGATCGGCGCGTTGATTGAGCGATTCGCCTATCGACCGCTGCGTAAGGCGCCGAAGCTCGCCCCGCTCATCACCGCGATCGGCGTCAGCTTTATCCTTCAGAACGCGGTGCAGTACTTCTTCGGACCACTCACCTACAACGTGCCGCAGATCTTCCCCGTGACCTGGGCGTTCATGGTTGGTGAGACCCGCGTGCCGCTCCTCAACCTCTTCGTGATCTCCGTCGCAGCGGTGCTGATGTTCGTGCTGCAACTCTTCATCTCGCGCACCCGAACCGGACGCGCGATGCGCACCACCGCCATGGATCGCGACGCCTCGTCGCTGATGGGCGTCGACATCAACCGCACGATCATGATCACCTTCCTGATCGGCTCGGGGCTTGCCGGCGCGGCGGGGGTCATCCACGGCCTCTATTACGGGAACACGAACTTCACGATCGGCTTCGCCTCTGGGTTGAAGGCGTTCACCGCGGCAGTGCTCGGCGGCATCGGCAACACAGCGGGGGCCGCCCTCGGTGGCTTCCTGATCGCCTTCGTTGAGGTCGGCGCCGTGGTGCTCGGCTTCTCGCGATGGGGCGGCGCCGTCGTCTTCTCCCTCCTCGTGATCTTCCTGGTCTTCCGACCCACTGGCCTTCTGGGGTCGAGCACCGGAGACCGCGCGTGAGCCGCCTCACCTCGCGCCTCCCCGCGCCACTGGCGCGTCTTGCCGCGCGCCTCACCACCCACTTCACCTCACACCGAAGCCAGGGGATCTTCTTCGCGATCGTCGCCCTCGGCATCCTGCTGCCGATCCTCAGCCGTGTACCGCCGTTCGGCGCGCTGCAGTCGATCAACGCTTGGACGAACGCGTTCACGATCGCAGTGATCTACTCGATCCTCGCGATCGGCCTCAACGTGGTGATCGGATTCGCCGGCCTCCTCGACCTCGGTTACGCCGCCTTCTTCGCGCTCGGTGGCTACACCTACGCGCTCGTGGCCTCACCGTTCCTCAACATCCACCTGCCGTTCTGGCCGGTGCTGATCATCGGCGCCATCATCGGCGCGATCTTCGGCGTGCTGCTCGGCGCCCCAACGCTGCGACTCCGCGGCGACTACCTCGCCATCGTCACCCTCGGCTTCGGTGAGATCGTGCCGATCACCCTGCTCAACGCCGACAAGTTCACGGCGGGAACAATCGGCATCGGTGGCATCGACAAGCCGAACATTCCGGGCCTCTACAACTTTGACCTCACCAACCCATGGCCCTTCTACATCCTCGTGCTGGCGATGCTCGCGATCGTCGTGATCGTGGTCTATCGCCTTGAGGACTCCAAGATCGGCCGCGCCTGGGAGGCTATCCGCGAAGACGAGCTTGCCGCTGAGTCGTCGGGGATCAACACCACGATCTCCAAGCTTCAGGCGTTCGCTGTTGGCGCCGCAATCGCCGGGTTTATCGGTGTATTCAACGCGGCGAAGCTCACCATCGTTGCCCCCGACATGTTCGGCTTTGTCGTTTCGGTTAGCACCCTCTCCGCCGTGGTGCTCGGCGGGATGGGGAACGTCGTCGGCGTGGGGATCGGCGCATTCGTGATCTATCTGATCCAGAGCGTCTTCTTGAAGCAGCTGAGCATCCTCTTCACGCAGCTCTCCATCCCCATTCTCAAGGACATCGACTTCCTGCAGTTCCAGTACGTGCTCTACGGCGCGGCGCTCGTGATCATGATGCTCCGCCGACCGCAGGGGATCTTCCCTGCGCGGCGACGCCACCGCACCTTCACCGACGCGACGGGGAACTCCAAGTGAGCGCGCTCGTAAAGGGCTTTGCTAGCGCCCCGATCATGCTGAAGGCGCGCGGGGTCACCCGCCGCTTCGGTGGGCTCGTTGCGGTGAACTCCGTCGACTTTGAGATCCCGAAGGGGATGATCGCCGCGATCATTGGGCCGAACGGCGCCGGGAAGACCACCTTCTTCAACGTGATCGCTGGGATCTACGCTCCAACCGAGGGGCAGATTGAGCTTGACGGCACGGTGCTCGTCTCGCCACCGCGCGGCGAAGGTCGCGAGTCGTCGGTGCTCGTCGCAATGATCGCCCCCTTCGCGTTGATCGCTCTCTGGTCCCTGATCATCGTTGGTGGCGACGCTGGCTTCTATCCAGGCGTCGCCGCGGTGGTGGGGGCGATGCTCGCCTTCATCGCAGGGCTGCTCCTCAACATCATTCGACCCGCCTGGTACGCGCGCATCGTACGCAGCATCGGCATCTATCGACCGGCACGCCCGAACGACATGGTCGAGGCTGGCCTCGCGCGCACCTTCCAGAACATTCGCCTCTACAAGAGCCTCACCGTGCTCGAGAACATCCTTGTCGGAATGCATGTGCACCTGCGCGCGGGCTTCGGCGGCGCGATCTTCCAGGGTCGCGCGGTGCGTGAAGAGGAGGCTGCGGCGGAGCGCGAGGCGCGCGAGCTGCTGCGCTTCGTCGGTCTCGGCGGCCTTGAGAACGAGCTCGCCAAGTCGCTCCCCTACGGCAACCAGCGCCTGCTCGAGATTGCCCGCGCGCTCGCAGGGCGACCGAAGCTGCTCCTTCTGGACGAGCCCGCCGCCGGCATGAATCCGAAGGAGACCGCCGAGATGACCGCACTCATTCGCCGCATCCGCGACGAGCGTGGCGTCACCATCCTGCTCATCGAGCACGACATGCGCGTCGTCATGGACATCTCCGATCGCATCACGGTGCTCGACCACGGCGAGAAGATCGCCGAAGGGCTCCCCGCCGAGATTCGCGCCAACCCGAAGGTGATCGAGGCCTACCTCGGCCGCGGCGCCGCCGCAGGACACTGAGAGGAGCGCACGATGGCCCTACTTGAGCTGAAGGACGTCAACACCTACTACGGGGCGGTGCATGCCCTGCGCGGCGTCTCGCTCAAGGTCGAAGAGGGGGAGATCGTCACACTGATCGGCTCCAACGGCGCCGGTAAGACCACAACGCTGCGCACGATCTCTGGCCTCGAGCGCGCCCGCTCCGGGAGCATCACCCTCAACGGCCAGTCGATTGAATCGCTTCCGCCGCACCAGATCGTTGCCCTTGGCATCAGCCACGCCCCCGAGGGGCGACGCGTCTTCGCGCGCATGTCGGTGCGCGAGAACCTCGAGATGGGCGCCTTCCTCCGCCGCGGAGCTGACGTTGAGAAGGATTTCCAGAAGGTGTTTGAGCTCTTCCCGCGACTAAAGGAGCGCGAGTTCCAGGCGGCGGGAACGATGTCTGGTGGCGAGCAGCAGATGCTCGCGATCGGCCGCGCGCTTATGGCACAACCGAAAATCTTGCTGCTCGACGAGCCGTCGATGGGCCTTGCTCCGATCTTGGTCGAGCAGATCTTTGACATTGTTAAGGAGATCAACCAGCGCGGCACCGCCGTGCTCCTCGTAGAGCAGAACGCGATGATGGCGCTCGGGATCGCGAAGCGCGGCTACATCCTGCAGATTGGCGAGGTCACCCTTGGGGATGACGCGGCGAAGCTCGCCAATAATCCGAAGGTGAAAGAGGCGTACCTCGGCGTCTAGTCGCGTGGCTGCGCGCTAGCGCAGCGCTCGCGCCGCGCGGAGCAGCCGCTTCGCCCCAGCGCTGGTAAGCAGCCCATCGACCACCTCTACCCGCTCCGCACCGATCATTCGCCCTTGCGCGTCGAGTGCTGCGGCAAGCCCGTCGAGGTGATGCGCGGGGCGAACGCCACGCTCCCACCAAAGTCCGTCGACGAGCAGGCGGGACTCATCGCGACGCAGTTGGATTCGCCCGACGAAGCGGTCGCCGGCGTGGATTGGCATCGCATACGGCCCGTAGAGTCGCTTTGCAGGCGGCGTGTAGATCTCCCACTTGTAGTCAAACCCGTAGAGGCTGCGCAGCCCCTTGCGATCCCAAACGATCGGATCGAGCGGGGCGATGATCGCCACCGCGTTTGGATCCGCGGCGACAGGGCGGCTCCCCGAAGTAGCAACAGCGGCGGCGTCGAGGGCGAAGAGTTCGGCGGCGGGGAGGTGGTGCGGCGCGTCAACCCCCTCAACCGCGACCTCGGCTAATTGCCCCTCCGCGACGAGGCGCTTGGTCAGCGCCCGGCGCTCACGGTGTGGCCCGCTCAGCCAGATCTCACTGCTCGCATTGAACGCAAGAAGTCCGTGGGCGCGATAGCGGCTGAGCAGCCGATGCGCCTGCTGCTCGTCGTCGGTAACGCGCTTGGCGTAGATCGCCGGTGGGATCAGTCGCTCCGCAAGGTCGAACCAGCGCCGTGATCCTTCGCGCCGCGCCAAGAAGAGGATCCCGGCGTAACTGAGCATCTCGAGCGCCGCGCGGTAGCCCGGCGTTGGGCCCCACCACCAGGAGACCTTTCTCGACGGGCCGAAGTCGGCGGCGCTGAGCGGACCTTCGCGCTCAATGCGTTGCAGCACCTCGTCGACGTAGCGCTTCAGGCGTCGGTACGTGCCGTCGCTCCAGTACCGCTCGCGCGCGCGATCTGCGGTACGACGGTAGTAGGGGAGCTCGCTCATCGGCACGATGTTGAGCGCCTTGTTGTACTGCTCAACCAGTTGGCGTCGCGCCGGATTTACGTCGTAGAGGAGTTCGTCGAGCCACCGCGGCTCAAAGTCGCGGATCCGCGAGCCGCACACGATCTCGTGATTCCTCCCCGCAAGGTCGACCGGATCAAACTGCAACGATCCGAGGCGCGCGACGAGAGCGAGTACTGATCCCTTTCCGGAGGGGAGCGAGCGCGGCGGTCGAAGGAAGTGTCGTTCGGCGAGGTAGCGCCGCGCCGCTGCTCGCGAGACGCGAAAGCTCGCTGCGCCGTCGCTCACGCTCCCGTCGCTCCGTTGCGCGGGGCAGGGTCGCGCCGCTCTGCAACCTGCGCCTCCCGCGCACCAGAGGCGCGGAGCAGTTCTGCCGGCGAGATCGGGAAGACATCAAGATGCGTGCCGCACGCCGCCCAGAGCTGCTCCCAGGCGCGGAGCCCCGCGTCGGCGACCGCGACGAGATGCGTGGCGTGACCGAACGGCGGGATTCCGCCGATGACGAATCCGGTGAAAGCACGCGCCTCGTCGGCGCTGGCACGACGCACCGAAGAGACCCCTGCAGCGGCGGCGAGCGCGGCGAGATCGGCGCGATCGGCCCCCGAGAGGAGGCAGAGGACGCCGCGCGGCGGCTCCTCGACCGTGGCGAAGATCAAGCTCTTCACGATCTGGCCGACTTCGACACCGAGCGCCGCGGCGGCCTCGGCAGCGGTCGCGGTCGTCTCGCCCATCGCGTGAGGGCGAACCTCAACGCCAGCTGCCGCTCCGGCGGCAACGACGCGCTCAACGAACGAGCGGCGCTTCCCTTCGTCCATCTTGGGGCTCTCCATGGCGGGAGGTTAGTGCGCCGCAGCGCCCTTCGCAGCGCGCGACGCGCGATTGCGCGCCGTGATGATCAGTGCGACACCCGCCACGACCACCGCGCCACCAATGAGGATCTGCGTTGAGATCGGCTCGCGGAGGATCAGGCTTCCGGCGAAGACCGCAACGACGGGGTTCACGTACGCGTAGGTGGAGACGAGCCCGAACGGCGCGACGCGCAGGAGCCAGGTGTAGACGTTGTAGGCGAGCAGGCTCCCCACGGTCACAAGGTAGAAGAGGGCGAAGATCACATCGGGGCCGATGCTCTCGGCGCGAATCGCACCCCACTCACCGAGGAGCAGAGCAACGATCGCGCCACCGGCGCTACCGGCGAGCATCTGGATTGCAACCGCGACACGTGGGTCTGCAGGGGTTGCCGCCCGGCGCTGGCTCCAGATCGAACCGCCGCCCCAACTGAGCGGACTAAAGAGGATGCAGGCGAGGCCGAGCGGGTCGAGTCCCTGCTCCCCGGCGTTCGGTGAGACGAGGATGCCGACGCCGATGATGCCGATCGCAATGCCAACGGCGGTTAGTGGCGCGATTCGGTCGCCGTAGACCACGCGACTGATGATCGCGACCCAGATCGGCAGCAGTGCGATGAGCAGCGCCGTGATCCCCGAGGGGATCGTCTGCTCACCGAACGAGGTGACGCCGAGTCCGCCAACGTTCAAGGCGATGCCGACGATCGCCTGGTCGCGAATCTGCTTGCGCGTGAGCGAGCGCAAGGCGTTGCGGGCGAAGACGAAGACGAGGGCGAGCATCGCGGCACCCGCGAGGGCGAAGCGGATCGCCACCATGGCAAAGGGAGGGATCGCCTCTCCGGCGTCAGGGTCGACCACGACGCGGATCGCCAGATAGGTGGTTCCCCAAACGATGTAGATCAGAACGAGGGCGGCCGCGATCAAGAGACCCGATGCAGGGGCGAGCCGCTCAGCGGAGCTGGAGCGCCGACCTGATGGGCGTGTCGTGTTTGCCATTGGCAGAGTCTATGCGGAAACCGTGACGCGGCTATCCTTCGGCGATGCGCGGCAGTCGGCTCCCCTGGATCCTTGCGATCGTCGCCTCGGCGATCGGCTACGGATCAGGGCCACTCTTCGCCAAGTGGATCTACCCAACGGGCTTTGATTGGCTCGACCTGCTCGCCTGGAGACACCTTCTTGCGGCGATCGGTCTCTGGGCGCTACTCCTCGCCGTTCCTGCTGGCAGGCGCGCCCTACGCGGCCTGACCCGACGACGCGCGATCATCGGCATCCTCGTCGGCGCGCTCTTCACCGCAAATGCATCAACCTACTTTGCGAGCCTTCGCTACATCGACGCGTCGCTCGCCGGCCTGATCACCTATTCGTACCCAGCGATCGTCGCGGTGCTCTCAATCTTCTTCGCGCGATCCCCTTCGGGTTGGCGCCCGTGGATTGCGCTCGTAGTTGCAACGTCTGGTGTCGTGTTGGGAGTTGGTGGTATTCCTGCCGCAAAGGAGCCGGCCGCCATCGGCCTTGTGCTGAGCGTCGCATCGCCAATCATCTATAGCTGCTACATCATCCTCGCCGCACGACTCGGCGGAGAATCAAAGGCGGGGACTGGCGCATCTTCCAAGGGTGGTGAATCACCGCTCGTCGCCGTTCCGCTCAGCCTGCTCGGCACCGCTATCGGCGTCTTCGCCGTGCGCGCTGCACTTGGCCGCGACCTACTGCCGCTGCCGATCCCCACCGATGCGATC
>QWQR01000020.1 GCA_003670745.1 Chloroflexota bacterium | reverse complement strand
TCGATCGGCGCAGCGCGTCGGCGGCGCCAGCGGACGAGAGGAGCGGGGTCAGGTGAAGGCGCCCCTCGGTGCGCGCGGCGGCGGCCTTGACCGCCTTCAGATCCATGGTGAAGGTCTTTCCGCTTACGGGGTCAATCGTGGGGAGCGGTAACGTCGTGCTCACCTACGGAGAGTAGAGCATCGCCGCGCGCCGAACCGCTACCGTGGCAACGATGTCTGATCTGCTGATTCGCCGTGCGACGCTCGACGAGGTGCTGCCGCTGCGCGCCCTGGTGCTGCGCGCAGGTGGCCCCGTGGAGAGCGCGCGGCTCCCTGGCGATGATCGTGGTGAGGGTGTGCACTGGAGCGCCTGGATCAACGGCGAGATCGTCGCCTGCACCTCGCTTTACACCGTCGAGCGCGACGGCGTGCGGTCAACACAACTCCGCGGCGCGGCGACGCGCGAGGGTCACCGCGGCATGGGGGTCGGCGGCAAAGTCATTGAGGCGGCGCTCAGCGCATGGCGCGAGACTCCACCGGTGGTGCGCCCGCTCTGGTGCAACGCCCGCATCGCCGCGCGCACCTTCTACGAACGCCACGGCTTTATGCCGATCAGTGAACCGTTCGACGTTGAAGGGGTTGGACCACACATCCGCATGCAGCTGCACGAAGAGTCTGTTCCGGGGGGTGGCGCATGATCGGTGCGCTGCTGGGAATCTCCGCCGCGCTCTCATGGGGCGGCGGTGACTTCGCCGGGGGGCTCGCCAGTCGGCGACTCCCCACGCTCCTCGTTGTCGTTGTGAGCCAGGCCGCAGCGCTCGCCCTGCTCATGCCACTCGCCCTGCTCTTTGGTGGTGAGCTGCCGAACGGTCGTGATGCGATCGCGACCGCGATCGCTGGGATCGCTGGCGGAAGCGGCGTTGTGCTCCTCTATCACGGCTTTGCGCACGGAAGGATCTCGATTGTCGCGAGCATCGCCGGAACGCTCGCTGCACTCATCCCGGTCGCAGCGAGCATCGCTGCGGGAAACATCCCAACGCCGCTGCGCCTGATCGGATTCGTCTGCGCGATGGTTTCGATCGTCATCGTTTCTGCAACTGGCGACAGCTCGTCGGGAGAGCACGACCATCAGTCGAGCGGGAGCGCCGCGCGTGGCGGTGCGATGTATGGGCTCGTCGCCGGACTCTGCTTCGCAACGTTCAGTCTCGTCTTTAGCACCACGACAACGGGGGGAACGATCTGGCTCCTCACTGGCCTGCGCGTGGCAAGTGTTGCAGCGCTCCTCTTGCTCTTCGCCGGCGCTGCGCTAACGCGACGCCAGGCTCCAGGGATGGAGACCCTGCGACCCGGCGCGATCCCTACAGTGATGAGCGCGCGACTAAAGCTAGCGGCGCTCCTGCTCGTTGCGGGTGGCGGAGATTCGCTCGGCAACCTCTTCTTCCTCCTCTCGTCGCAGGAGAGCGGTGTCGCTGTTGCCGCAGTCTTCACCTCGGTGGCACCGGTGACGACGGTGGTCTTCGCCGCCGTACTGCTCAAGGAACGCGTGCGACCACTGCAGGCGGTCGGGATCGCGCTCGCTGCGATTGGCACCGTTGCTATTGCGCTGGGAGGCGTACCTCTCTCCTAAGGTTCACCGTAAGCACGCAGTAACAAAAGCGTCTAGACTCCGCCTCCCATGAGCGACCAACCCTCCGCCGAACTCACGACCCTTCGCCTCGACGCGCAGAACGGCATTCTCGAGGTCGGCGGGCGCACCGTGCACCTCACGAGCGTCGAACGTCGCCTCGTCGCCCTCCTCTACTCGCGTCTCGGTGATGCACTGACCCATCGCGAGATCCGCACCGAGGTGTGGGGGGCGGGATGGGCCGGCGGTGACGAGGCACTTCGCGTGGCGATCAATCGCCTGCGCAAGAAGGTCGAATCAAATCAGCGCCGACCGAAGGTGCTACTCAGCGTTCGCGGCGTCGGATACCGACTCGTCGGCACGCGCTAACCGCTGATTCCTGTGGGGCTAGAGCCCCATGAACAACGGCTTTAGCAGCTGGCTCTCAATGACGAGCGCCGTGTAGGCCATCGGCAGGCTCGCAAAGAATCCAAGCGCTGTTGACCACCCGGATCTCCCGACGCTTCCATCGGCGCGCGGCTGCGGCACCACCAGATAGGTGAGCAGGCTTCCGACAGCGACGGTGCCGAGCACGACAAGCGCCGCCGCCTCGGTGCGGGCATCGTTCACCACACCACCTGATCGGATCGTGCGCTCGACCTGCACGTCGTAGATTAAATACGCGACGGTGAGGATGGTGGTTGTGATCCCGTTCGCCAGCACCGCACGAAAGACGGGGCGCGGCGCATGCTGCAGTTGAAAGATGCGACGAGCGAAGAATCCGCGCGGACGCGGTGTGCCGCCAACCTTCGAAGGGCGGTCAGCCATGCAGGATGTCGATCTTCGGCCGCTTCGGCAGCGTCTCGGGGGTGTGCGCTGCAAAGAGGGTGATCAGTTCAACCATGCGCGCGACCTCCTCGTCGGTGTTCCAGAAGCCCCAAGAGGTGCGCAGGGCGGGGTCACTCGCCGGTGCCCCCTCGGGGGTGCCGGGGCCAGCGAGAAGCGCCGGAAGGCCAGGGACGCGACGCACGATCGCGAAGGCGCGCGCGCCGAGCTCCTCGACGAGTTGGTGAGCCTCCCAACCGTGAATCCTGAGCGCGACAATCTGGCTCCGCTGCTCGGGGCGGGCGAGGGGTTCGACGCCGTCGATCGCGGCGATCGCTGCGTAGAAGGTTGCTGCGAGCCGGTCACCCCGCGCCGTTGCCCAGGGGAGTCCAACCTGCATCGCCAACCAACCGGCGGCGCGCGCCGCGCCGACGAGATCGGGGCGCGCGAATCCCGACGTCTGCATGCGACGCGCATCGTCGCGCAGTCGCCCTACGCCGTTCATCGGCTGATCGGCGAAGGCGAGGAAGCCGCCGATCACCGGGCTGAATCCGTTCGGACCAAGCGCGCGGCGTGAGAGGCGCACTCCGGCGAGCCCCTCGATGCCAAGGAGCCACTTTTGTGACGGGAAGGCGAGCAGGTCTGGATCGAGCGCGTCGATCGGATCGATCCGCGCGCCGACCGACTGCGCGCCGTCAAGAATCGTAAGTGCGCCAGTCTCCCGCGCGCGCGCCAGGATCGGCGCGACCGGCATGACGCGTCCGCTGATCCAGCTGACGCGCGAGATGATCGCGAGGCGCGTTGGCGACTCAAGGAGCGGAAGGGTGCGCGCAACGAACTCGTCGTCGCTGAGTGGCCTCCCTGCACCGTCGCGCGCCGAAACGGTGACGACCTCTACGCCGCTCCGTTGCGCCAAGAGCGCGATGCTGCCGCGCACCGCCGGGTACTCCTCGTCGACGAGAAGGATGCGGTCACCGCGCTGGAGCGTTATGCCGAGCGCCGCACGCACGACCGCTTCGGTGGTGCTGTGCGCTACCGCGACGAGTTCGAGGTCGGTGCCGAGCGTCGCGGCAAAGGTGCCGCGAAGCTCGTCGATGCGCACCTCAACGTCATCCATGATGTGCTCCGAGGCGCGACCGGTTGCGAGCTCCTGCTCGTGGATCTGTCGCATCGCCGCTTCGACCTCGCGGGGGATCGGCCCGTTGCTCCCCGCGTTGAGGTAGATCCCCGCCTCGGTCGCGGGGAGATGCGAGCGCAGCTCAGCGACCTTCGCCCGCTCCTCTTCGGCGGAGAGTGGCGGCGGCGCGTAGCGCTCGTCAGCCACGGCTCACCTCATCACCCTCCTGCGCCGTTGCGCAGCGAAGCTCAAGCGCGGCGAGCGTGGTTGCCTGGTCGGGGCCAAGGTCGTGGCGGACGCGAACGATGCGCGGGCTGCGCAGCGAGACGCCAGAGGTCGCCCCCTCACTTCGACGCACCTCATCGAAGGCGACCTCAACGACCACGCGCGGTTCGACGCTGCGATAGCGATCAAGCTCGGCGACCGTGTGCGCGTCAAACCAACTGCTGAGTTGTACGAGCTCCTCATCTGGAAGATCGGCGGTAGCGTGACCGATTGCGGCGAATCGCCCCGAGAGGTCGTCGCGCACGGCAAAGGTGTAGTCGCAGAGCGCCGCGCGACGCTTTCCGCTCCCGAAGGCAACGCCGACGACGATGCAGTCGATCGTGTCGAGTGGCCGCTTCAGCTTTAGCCACGCGGAGCCGCGTCGCCCCGGCGAGTACGGTGCAGCGGTGGACTTCGCCACGAGACCCTCGGCACCGCGCATCCGCGCAGAGATAAACGCCGCCTCAATCTCCTCGATCCCTTGCACGATGCGGGCCTCGGCGAGGCGAATCGTTCCGGTCCCTGCCGTCACGATCCCGCTCGCCTCAAGCGCGGCGCGACGAGTCGTGTACGCCTCGTCAAGCAGTGATGTCTCCCCGCGCGCAAGGCAGTCGAAGGCGACGAAGATTGCCGCCGCGCGCTCCTGCTGCACCAGCGACGCGCCGGCGCCGCTCAACCGAAGGATCACGCTCGTTGCGGGGAGCTGCCCCGCTTCGGACCAGCCAATGATCTCGCCGTCGAAGATCCCGTGGAGTCCAGCCTCCTGGGCTGCGGCGACGATCTCCGGAAAGGCGACGGTCACCTCGCCAAGGTCGCGCCCGTAGATCGCGACACGATCGCCTGCAACGTGCAGCTGCGCGCGCACCCCGTCGTATTTATCCTCAACGGCGATCGGGCCCGCGGAGAGTTCAGCGCTTCGCTCCACGATGTGCGAAGCGCTCTTCGCTGCGTCGGCGAGCATCGGCGGGATCACATGGAAGATGCGCAGGCGCGCCTGCGCAAGCTCGCCGCGCTTCACAAGGAGCGCGACGGTCCCAGAGTCGCCCTCGAGGATCATGGCGCGGTGCACCTCGTCTTGTGGTGCGGCAAACGCTTCGGCGAGCGCCGCCTCGAAGAGTCCGTCGCGCAGGCCGATCCGCAGGTCGCCGGTGAGCATGCGCACCACGTACTTCGCCGCGATCGGCGAACAGCCGAAGAGCAGCTGCGAGATGAGATCGTGGCGCCGCTGCCCACCCGCGTCGCTGATCGCCGCGAAGACACCGGGGAGGTCGGCGAGGCGCGGGCCATCGCCGCGCTCCACTGCACCTCCAACGCGACCCGCCCCTTCGGCGACGGCGATCGCGGCGCTCTGGACTGCGGCGCTCCGCTCCGCCGCTGCGAGTGCTTCACCAGCGATCGGTCGCTCCGATTCGAAGAGCTCCTCGACCGCGAGGCCAAGGTCGCCGCTCTCCTCAAGGAGCTTTGCGAGCGATCCCGCTGGCGCGCTCGCGACCTCTTCAACGGCGCGCGCGATCGTGGACCAGGAGAGGTCTTCGACACCGGCCTGGCGGCGAGCGATCGGTCGGCTGATCAAGAGGCGACAGGCGGTCTCCAGCTCCTCATCGGGCATGGCACGCAGCGCCTCGGCGAGGAGGCGCACCTTCTCCGTGGTGCGCGTCGCCCCTTCGATCTTCTTGGCGAGGTGAGTCCAGCGGATCATCGCCGCGATCGTATACCGTGACCGCGTGACGGCATCGCTACGCAACCCTTCGATCGGGGGCCACTCGATCGTCCTCTTCGGCGAGCGGGTCGCGCTGCGCCCCTACGACGAGGAGTCGATGCGCTCCCTACGGCGCTGGTACGCCGATCCGGAGCTGACCCGCCTCTCCCGGCATCGCCAACGGCCCGTGAGCGACGACGAGTTTGATGAGGTGGTCGCAAGCAGGATCAGCAGCGCCGAGATGCTCGCCTTTGCAATCTACGAACGGATCGAGGGAGATCTCGAGCGCCTCGTCGGCGGCTGCACCCTCGCGTCGCTCGACCTTGAGAATGGCTCTGCCTCGTATCACATCGCCATCGGCGAGCCCGACGCGCGTGGCCGCGGTATCGGTAGCGCTGCAACGCGACTCGCTGCCGACTTTGCACTCGGCGGCCTGGGGCTGAACCGGCTCTCGCTCACCGTCTTCTCGTTCAACACCGCAGCGATTCGCTGCTACGAGCGCGTAGGGTTCCGCGAGGAGGGCCGCGCGCGCGAGGCGATCATCCGCGACGGTCAACGATGGGATGAGATCCAGATGGGGCTGCTCGCCTCCGACCGCCGCTAGTTGCGTCGCGGGCGAAGCGCGCGCGGATCGGCGACCCAAGGTCGAATGCCGCGGGCGAGGAGTAGGTTCTCACGATCAAGGTGCGCCTCGAGCATCTGAAGTCGCTCGAGCGCCGTCGGCGCGGCGAGCAGCGCTTGGCGCTGTTCGGCGGAGAGTTGCACCACGCCGCTCACGACGTGCGAGAGTCCCACCGGATCGTCGGTGCCGGTGAGGCGCGTGATCGCGCTGCCGAGCAACTCGTCGCTCTCATCATCATCGGGTTCGACTGACGCCTCGTCGTAGTCGCTGATGCGCGTCGGTCCAGTCGGACCGTTTGAGGCGATCAGGAGTCGTTCGATCTCGGCGACGACCTCGCTGGAGAGCGACACGTCGTCCTCCTCCATCGCCTCGTCGATCGCCTCGGGGGTCACCTCTTCGCCGTCACCCTCGTCGCCCTCCACGTCGCTCTCATCCTCATCATCTTCATCGCTCAGCTCTTCGCTGCGAAGCAGGTCGAGGTAGTCGATGAAGAGATCAGAGACGCGCTCCGCCGCAACGGCAACGTCGCTCGCTGGCGCGCCGATCGGCTCGTCGATCGTCTCGATCTCACCGCGCAGGTACGGCTCTTCGCGATTGAGTCGCGTGATAGTGAACCGCGCTGCGCCGAGCACCACGAGGTCCCAGCGACCGTCGACGTAGCGCGTCGCCTCGCGGATCTCGGCAATGGTGCCGATCTCCGCAAGCCCGCCACGTTCGCTGCGCACGATGCCGAACGGCGTACCCGCCTCGAGGCAGCGCTTCACCATGAGCCGATAGCGCGGCTCGAAGATGTGGAGTGGGAGCGCTACGCCCGGAAAGAGGACGAGGTCGAGCGGAAAGAGTGGAACGAGACGCGCACCTGCACTCTCGCCGCTAGATGCGGCGCGCGCGTCGGGCGTGAGCCCGTCGCCGTCCAGGGGTTACTCAGTGACTGCAGGCCGAGGGCGCGCCGGCCGACTCAGCCGTTCGGAAGCTCGAGCCGCAGCCGCAGCCGCCGACCGAGTTCGGATTGTCAACGGTGAACCCAGCACCCATGAGCGAGTCGACGTAGTCGACCGATGAGCCGTTCACGAGCGACACCGACTTCTCGTCGAGATAGACGCGCACACCGTTCGTCTCGAAGACGCGGTCGTCGGCGTTCGCCGTCTCTTCGACCATCATGCCGTAGCGATAACCGCTGCAGCCACCAGAGATGATGTAGACGCGGAGGCCGATCGCGGGATTTGTCTCACCCTTGGTGAGGTCTCGGAACTTCGCCGCTGCGGCATCGGTGAGGGCGAGCACGCCGACCTGCTGCTCCTGGTTCGGCGTCGACTCGGTCGTTGCCTCCTGGTTCAGCATCTGCCCCTCCGCTCATCTTCTGCCAACCGACGGTTGACCTTGGGCCTGATTCTAGCGTGCCGGCTCACCACTCGCGTCAACGCGCTCAACGAGCATGGCGATCCCCTGCCCAACGCCGATGCACATCGAGGCGACGCCACGGCGCCCACCGGAGCGGCGCAGCTCGCGCACGAGGGTGACGAGGAGCCGCGCCCCAGAGGCGCCGAGCGGGTGCCCGAGGGCGATCGCCCCGCCATTGACGTTCACCTTCGCCGGATCAAAGCCGAGGTCGCGGACCGATGCAACCGCCTGGCTGGCGAACGCCTCGTTGAGCTCCACGCGATCGATCTCGTTGGCGGTGAGGCCGGCGCGGTCGAGCAGCTTGCGCACGGCGGGGATGGGGCCGACCCCCATCACTTCGGGATCAACACCGGCAACAGCGGTGGCGACGATCCGCGCGTACGGCGTAAGGCCGAGCGCGCGGGCGCGGTTCGCCTCGACGATGAGGAGCGCAGCGGCGCCATCGTTGATTCCAGAGGCGTTGCCGGCGGTGACGCTTCCACCTTCAATAAACGCGGGGCGCAACTTTGCGAGCGCCGCCGCGTCGGTGTCGGGTCGCGGATGCTCATCGCGATCGACGATCGCTTCTCCGCCACGCGGACCGGCCACACGAACCGGAACGATCTCTTCGGCGTGCACGCCGTTCGCCGCCGCGGCGGCGGTACGACGCTGCGACTCTAGGGCGAAGGCATCTTGATCGGCGCGGCTCACCTTCCAGCGCTCGGCGACGCGCTCGGCGGTCTCACCGAGTGAGATCGTTGGGTAGAGCGCATGAAGCGCGGGATTCACAAATCGCCAGCCGATCGTGGTGTCGACGAGCGCGCGATCACCGCGTTCAAACGGATGCTCAGACTTGAGAGTGACGAGCGGCGCGCGGCTCATGCTCTCAACGCCACCGGCAACGATGATGTCCGCGTCGCCGACGGCGATCGCCTGGGCGGCACTCGCCGCCGCCTGCAAGCCCGAGCCGCAGAGGCGGTTCACCGTTTGTCCTGCAACCTCAACGGGGTAACCCGCGAGCAGGAGCGACATGCGTGCAACGTTTCGGTTGTCTTCACCCGCCTGGTTCGCGCAGCCGAGGATCACGTCGTCGATCAGCGCGGGGTCGATCCCGCTGCGCGCCACGACCGCTGCGAGCACGGTTGCGGCGAGGTCGTCGGGGCGGACCGTGGCGAGGGCGCCACCGTAGCGACCGAACGGCGTGCGCACCGCTTCGACGATCCAGGCCTCGCGCAGGGGGCGACCCGGTGCGACCGTTGCTCCCTTTGGGCTCGCAGAAGTGTTCGCCATGGGGCGAGTCTACGCCGCCGGCTGCTGCGGGGAGCACTCGGGTACGATGGTGGAGATGAGCACGCACGAGAGCCACTCCCCCCTCGCCGCTACCGCAGCGCAGGCGACGGCGCCAAGCGTGCAGCTCGCCCTTCCGCGCGGGCTCCCCACGGCTGAAGCGCTCTTCGCCTTCGCCGCAGACGCCGAGAGGCGCATTCGCACCCTCCGCGCGCGCGTCGAGGAGCGTTCCACCACTGCAGGGGGCGCATCGCACGTCGACACCGAGGTGCTCCTTGAGCGCCCACGCCTGCGCGTCACCACGATCAAGCGTGAGGGTGCGAACGCCGGCGGCTACGACGTGTGGTCAACCGATGGCGCATTCGTTGAGCAGTTCTCCTCAGCGACGAAGACGCACACGCGCCGCCCAGTGCGATCCGCACCCGCGGGGCTCGATGATGCCGATCTCCCCGCCGCTTCAGCACTTCGTAACGTTGGCGACCCTCTCCCAGCGAAGAGCTGGGCGGCGACGATGCTGCGACCAGGGAACTTCTGCAGCGGCGTTCTCGCGACGGGAACGCTTGGTGCGGTTTCGGAGACGACGCTGGCTGGGCGCGCTGCGCTACAGATTGATTCGGCTGCGCCGCGCGCGATCGGCCTTGATGGCGACCGCGCAGATTTCCGCTATCACGTCGCGTTTGACCGCGTCACCGGCGCGATCCTCGCCATCGAAGAGTTGCGCGGCGAGCGCGTGGTGCGCAGCGCCGTTGTGACTTCGTTTGTGACCGACGCGTCGATCCCTACCGCCGCATTCGATCTTGAGATCCCGACCGATGCGGTCGGGGTCTACTGAGCGACCGTGGCTGAAGCAACCGGCAGCGCGCGTCTCGGCAAGAGCGTTGCAGCGCTCGTCGCCGCCAGCGACGATCCGGCAACGATCGCAGCACTTCTGCCAGGGTGCGAGAAGCTGCACCGAATTGATGCTGAGCACATCGAAGGGCGCCTTGCGACTGAGGTCTCAGGGATTCCGATCCAGGCGGCGGTATCAATCCGTCGCACCGTTGAGTCGCTCCCCGACGGCGTAACGCGCCTGCACCTGCGCTTGAAGATTCGGCCCGACATTGGTGGCCAGGCGATCGTTGCGGCGCTCGTCGATTTGCGCGAGTCGGGAGATGCGGCGGCAGAGGCCTCCTGGCGCAGCAGCAGTGAGCTGGACCCGTTCCTCGCCGTCTTCGCCGGTCAGCGCGTTGAGGCGTTCCTCAAGGAGTCGATCGAGCGCTTGATCGCAGGCCTCGCGGCCGCCTAGGCTCCGATCGCGGCGATCACCGCCGCAAGCACGATCAGCGCTAACGCACCGATCGTCGCCACCCACGTCGCGCGAAAGAGCGCACGGCCCCTACTGATTGGCCACCAGGCGCGCACCGAGCGTGCGATGCGCAACGCCGCCTCACCCATGGCAATGAAGAGCGGAATCGATCCAACGATAACCGGCACCTTCACGATCGGATCGCTCCATCGCGCGCCAAGCTCGAGCGCGCTGATCGCCGTCGTGCCGCAGATCAAGGCGACGACGCTCAAGTAGATGTAGCTGCTGCGCAACGGGGTTGGCGCGTGCTCGGGAACGAAGGCTGGCAAGCCATCATCGGCGAGCGGAACCTCTTGTCGGTCGAGCAGGCGCATCCCCGGTTCGTATCGTTCGTCGAGGAGCACCTCGCGCAGCAGCTCCCCCGCGTCGGGCGCCTCCTCGTCGTGACCGGCGAGGGCAGGGTCTCCCTTTGGGGCGCGCTGATCCTCGCTCACCGCCGGGCGAGTAAAAAGCCAACGAAGGCGAGGGCGACGCCGATGATGCGCTGCGGCGCGATCGGGATCGCCGTGGTGCCGAAGAGACCAAACGCGTCGATCGCCACGGCGGCTCCGAGCGATCCCACGATGTAGACAAGCGTTGCGCTCGTGACCCCGAGAAGCGGCACCGCAAAGGCGAACCCCGTGACGATCACCGCGCCGTACGCGCCGCCGGTGAGGAGGAGCGGGGGCATCTTTGCCGCCTCAAGGATCTGCAAACGTCCGGTGACCGCCGCTGCGATGGTGACCACGATGAGGCCGCCGGCGAATGAGACGACCGCCGCAGTCAGTGGATCGGTGCGCTGCCCAAGCTGCGAGTTGATGACGGCCTGCACCGACGAGGCGACACCGGCGATGATGATGAATACGAGGACCGCTATCGCTTGCATGGTTCTACCTTCCCCTGCCACACGCCGCGCGAGACGACTATTCGCCCTGGGCCCGTGTAAAGCCCTCTTCGCCGTTCCAGGCGCGGAGCTTCTCGAGGTGGAACCACGTGGCAACGCCTGCAACACGCGTAACGAGCGCAAGGATCGCCTCGTCTGTGACGGGCTTCGTCTTGTCTCGGGCAACGAAGCGTGAACGGAAGAATCCAGGATGATCAAACGCAGGCGACATCTTTGGCCACACGACGGTGCCACGTGCAGAGACGATGCGTAGTTCAAAGTCTGGACCGGTGAGCGCAGCGAGTTTCGCTCCGAACTCAGCGGGTTGCATCAGTGTCTCGGCGAACACGTCAACGCCGATCACCACCGCGGGCCCGACCTCTGCGCGGCGTGCCTCGCCATCGGGCCAACGCTTGTGCGGGTTTGGCGCCGCCGGACGCGGACGGCTCGCAGCGGCGGGGACACTCGTTGGCTTTCGTCCGAGGTTCTCGATCACCGCGTCGGTAAAGCCGGTGGTGCTTGCCGCCGCTTCGACGTCGCCCCCCTGCTGGCGAACCACGTCCTGCGGCAGCGCCTTCCCCTCTTCAAGCGTCGCGAGCACCGCATCTTCGACCTCGTCGGCAAGATCAAGCTCGCCGATATGGCGAAGCATCATCGCCGCCGAGAGCACGAGCGCGGTGGGATTAATCACGTTCTTTCCGGCGTATTTTGGCGCAGATCCGTGCACCGCCTCGAAGATTGCCACCCCGTCTCCGTAGTTCGCACTCGACGCAAAGCCGAGACCGCCGACGAGACCGGATGCGAGATCGCTGATGATGTCGCCGTGCAGGTTCGTTGCCACGATCACGTCAAACTGCGCAGGGTCTTTCACCATCTGGTGTGCAACGTTGTCGATGATCAGGTGATTCGCCTGGATCGGCGCGTACTCGGGGGCGAGCTGCTCGCCGATGTGCTGGAACATTCCTTCGGTGAGCTTCAGAATATTCGCCTTGCTCGCGATCGTGACCTTCTTGCGCCCCTCGCGAAGAGCCATCTCGTAGGCGAATCGAATCACCTTCTCTGAGCCCTTCCGCGTGATGATCTTCAGCGCCTGGGCAACGTCGTGCGCCTGCAGGTGTTCAATGCCGCCGTAGAGATCTTCGATGTTCTCGCGCACGATCACCATGTCGATCCCCTCGCCCTTGTAGCGTGACGGAACTCCCGGGAGTTCGCGCGCGGGGCGCACGTTCGCGTACGTCTCAAAGAGCTTGCGCAGCGTCACGTTGGCGCTCTTCTCACCGAAGCCGACTGGGGTTTCGAGTGGCCCCTTCAGCGCGACACGGGTGCGCTCAATGCTGTCGCGCGTCGCCTGTGGCACGCCGGTCTGATCGCCCTTAAGGAATACGGATGCGCCAGCCTCCGCCTCCTCCCAGTCAAAGGCGACCCCGACACGTGCCGCTGCCGCATCGAGGATTCGCTGCGTTGCGCGTGCGACTTCGGGGCCAACCCCGTCGCCAGGAATCAGTGTGATCGGATGGCGTCGCGTGGCGCTCATGCCTTCCCTCCCATTGCGATCGGCGTCGTTGAGGCGCCGCGCGCGCGGTCGGCGGCGATCAGGCGGCGCAGCCCATCAACGCTCGCGTCGATGACGCGGTCAACGTCGCAGGCCGCCTCTTCGTCTTTTGTCATTGGGCGCTGCTCAGGGTTGCCGAGGATCAGCATCGCGCCGCCGGCGCGCGCGCGGAGCGTTGCCGCAACGATGAAGATTGTGGCGGCCTCCATCTCGGAGCAGATCGCACCGCCCGCCATCCACGCTTTCCAGCGACGTGCCAGGTCGTCGGCGATCGGCATGCGCTCGGGCTCGTGCTGACCGTAGAAGGAGTCCTTCGACTGTGCGACGCCCAGATGCCAGGGGTGGCCGCTCGCGGCGGCGGCATCGCGCAGCGCGATCGTCACGTCGAGGTCGGCGACGGCAGGAAACTCGAGTGGCAGATAGTGGCGACTTGTTCCTTCGTCGCGGATCGCGCCGCTGATCACGCCAATCGATCCTGGCTTGATGTGCGACTGCATTGAGCCCGAAGTGCCGACGCGAAGGAACGTGTCGGTGCCGAGCGAGTGGAGCTCTTCAACGGCGATCGCCGCCGAGGGGCAGCCGATCCCTGTAGAGGTGCAGCTCACCGTGACGCCGTCGAGCTCGCCGCTCCAAGTCACGTACTCGCGGCGCTGCGCGACGAAGCGCGGGTTGTCGAATCGCTTCGCGATGCGCTCCACGCGGTCGGGGTCGCCGGGGAGGAGCACGTAGCGCCCCACCTCACCCGCCTTTACGCCGATGTGGTGCTTTCGGCCGTCGGCCTCGGTCATCGCCATCTCAGGCCCCCTTGAGGTACGGCGCGGCTAGAGCCTGCGCCTCTTCACGAGAAAGGTAGCTGCTCTGCGTGCCGTGCTTCTGCACGCTCGCCGAGGCGCAGGCGCAGGCGAGCTCGGCGGCACGCATCGGCTCGAGGCCACGCACCAGACCAACAGAGAACGCGCCGACAAACGAGTCGCCCGCGCCGGTGGTGTCGACGACGCTCACCTTGGGGGCGGCGACGTGGCGCACCGGCTCACCGGGGAGGGCGAGCGCCGCCCCTTCGACGCCGAGGGTCACGATGAGTCGCACCTTGTTCGCATCGGCGGCGGCGCGAATGCGCTCGTCGGCGCCTGGGCCCGTCGCCTCGCCACCGAAGAGGGCGGCGAACTCACTCTCGTTCGGCGTGAGCCAATCGGTGAGCGAGAGGAGCTCCGGCACGATCGGTCGCGCGGGGGCCGGGTTCAAGAGCGTTGTGATCCCCTTCTCGCGCGCGGCGCGGAAGGCGGCGACGGTCGTCGCCTGTGGCGTCTCGAGCTGCGCGACGACGATCGTTGGGTGAAACTCGTTCACCGCCTGCACGGCAACGGCGGGATCGGTCGCGTCGTTGGCGCCAAGGATCGTGATGATGCGATTCATCCCCGAGGCGTCGACCCAGATCGGCGCGACGCCGCTGCTCCCCTGCACGGTGCGCATCCAGGTGGTGTCGATCCCCTCGTCGTTAAAGTTCTGCATGTGGGTCGTGCCGTATGCGTCGTCGCCGACGGCGTTCACCATTGCAACAGGAACGCCGAAGCGCGCCGCCATCACCGCCTGGTTCGCCCCCTTGCCGCCGAGGCCGATCTGAAATCGATCGCCGACGATCGTCTCTCCAGCCTCAGGGAGGCGCTTCGCGTAGGCGATCAGGTCGACCATGGTGCTGCCGACGACCAGGATGCGTGGTTCGCTCATGTACGACCTCCAGCCCGCCGCGTTGCGCAGCGCTCAGGCATGATGATGCCGTCTTCGGGCGCAGCGCGCTCGGCACGCACGAGGGAGCAGTGATGATGGGCGCGAGGGGAGGCGAGATGCGAACGAGCAGGCTCTGGGAGAACCCGGTGGCGCAGTCGGTCCTCCCTGTGGTCGACGGGGCGACGATGCTTCGCGTCTCCGAAGAGGCGATCGCCTCGGTCGCTGCATGGATGGCCTACGAAGAGTTCCCCGCCATCGGCACCGCACCGCTCTCGCCCTTTGATGTCGGGCCAGAGCGTGATCGCATCACCGGGATGACGATGCTGATCAACACGTTGAACTTCGCCTTCACCGACTTTGGCAGCGGCGAACGCTACGAGGTTGACTACCAGGGCGTTCACTACGCCGACAGCGAGGCGATGGTCGCCTCGTTACATCGCGCGCTCAACTCTGGTGTTCCAATCCTTGACGGTGGGTGGGCGGCGACCGTTGATCGAGCGACGCTCGCGGCGATCTTTGCTGGGAGCATCGAGATCCCCATGCTCGACGAGCGCGCTGCGGTGCTCAACGAGGTCGGAGCGGTACTCGTCGAACGCTACGGCGGATCGTGGGGGCGTTGGGTTGCATCGTGCGCACCTGCACTCTACGCACACGGCGATGGGCTGCTTGAGCGCCTCCCCGCGGAGTTCCCGCGCTTTCGCGACACGTCGACATGGAACGGGCACACCGTGCAGATCATGAAGCTCGCGCAGCTCGGACTCTGGTCGCTACACCTTCGCCTTGCGCGCGATGGCGTTGCGCTCGTGCGTGATCCACACACGGCGACTGGGTTCGCCGACTACATCCTTCCCGTCGCCTTCGAGGTGATGAAGATCTTCTCGTACGCACCAGAGCTCTCAGCGCGCATTGCCGCCGGAACTGAGATTTCGCGCGACAGCAGCGAAGAGGTCGAGCTGCGCGCGGCAACTATTTATGCCGTGACGCGCCTTACCGACGAGATGAACGCGCTGCGGCCGGCTTCGGCGCAACTGATCGCACCCCAAGTCGACTATCGCCTCTGGAAGGCGTACCACGCCACACATCGTCGCCATCACCTCACCCGCACGGTGATGTACTGATGCGCCGCCCACCACAGCACCTCGCCTGGCTCGTTGCTCTCGCCGCCGCCTACACGGTGATCGTTGCGGTGAGCAACCTGCTCGTCGACAAGTTCATCGACCTCGGTGCGTTCGGCATGCTCTCAGCAGGAACGCTCACCTTCGGCGCGACCTTCACCCTGCGCGATCTGGCGCATCAGTCGAGCGAC